>NZ_JAIUKE010000991.1 GCF_020176795.1 Streptomyces sp. 8L | reverse complement strand
GGCACGGTGAGGCTGTGGAATCCGGGGACCCGTAAACCCGTCGGTGACCCCCTTCCCTCTGGTGGGGCTGGCCCCGTGTACGGGTTGGCGTTTAGTCGTGATGGGTCTCTCCTTGCCGCCGCCTACGACGACGGCACGGTGAGGCTGTGGAATCCGGGGACCCGTAAACCCGTCGGTGACCCCCTTCCCTCTGGTGGGGCCGG
>NZ_JAIUKE010000990.1 GCF_020176795.1 Streptomyces sp. 8L | reverse complement strand
CGGGGCCGGCCCCACCAGAGGGAAGGGGGCCACCGACGGGTTTACGGGTCACCGGATTCCACAGCCTCACCGTGCCGTCTTTGTTGCCGGTGGCAAGGAGAGACCCATCACGACTAAACGCCAACCCCAACACGGGGCCGGCCCCACCAGAGGGAAGGGGGTCACCGACGGGTTTACGGGTCCCCGGATTCCACAGCCTCACCGTGCCGTCGTCGT
>NZ_JAIUKE010000989.1 GCF_020176795.1 Streptomyces sp. 8L | reverse complement strand
TGGGTTGATAGGCCGGAGATGGAAGCCAGGTGACTGGTGGAGTTGACCGGTACTAATAGGCCGAGGGCTTGTCCATATTTGCTCGCGTCCACTGTGTTGGTTCTGAAACCACGAACGGCTGTGTTGTGTCCGGTTGTGTGATTGTTTCATAGTGTTTCGGTGGTTATAGCGTGGGGGAAACGCCCGGTTACATTCCGAACCCGGAAGCTAAGCCTTA
>NZ_JAIUKE010000988.1 GCF_020176795.1 Streptomyces sp. 8L | reverse complement strand
CCCCCCGGCCCGGTGAGGCTGTGGAATCCGGGGACCCGTAAACCCGTCGGTGACCCCCTTCCCTCTGGTGGGGCCGGCCCCGTGTTGGGGGTGGCGTTTAGTCGTGATGGGTCTCTCCTTGCCGCCGCCTATGCTGACGGCACGGTGGGGCTGTGGAATCCGGGGACCCGTAAACCCGTCGGTGTCTCCCTTCCCTCTGGTGGGGCCGGCCCCGTGTTGGGGTTGGCGTTTAGT
>NZ_JAIUKE010000987.1 GCF_020176795.1 Streptomyces sp. 8L | reverse complement strand
CCCCCCGGCCCCGCCGGGGGGGGGCCGGGCCCCGCGGGGGGGGGCCCGGGGGGGGGGGCGCCCGGGGGGGGGGGGGGGCCGCCCCCCCCGCGGCCCCCGCCGCGGCCGCGCCCATCGAGGAGCAGGCCGCACAGGCGCCCGGGGCCGAGGGCCCGCGCCCGCGCCGTCGCGCCACCCGCAAGGCTACGGCGCCCGCGGGCGCGCCGCAGGCCCCGGCGGAGACCGCGTCCGAGG
>NZ_JAIUKE010000986.1 GCF_020176795.1 Streptomyces sp. 8L | reverse complement strand
CCGCGCGGGCCGCCCCCCCCCCCCCCCCCCCCCCCCCCGCCCCCCCCCCGGGCCCCCCGCGCCCCCCCCCCCCGCGCCGGCCCCCCCGCCCCCCGCCCCGGGGCAGCCCGGCGAGGTCACTCGGGCGCCGGCGCGGGCGGGAGCCACAGGGAGAACACCGCGCCGCCGTCCCCCGCCGCACCCGCCGTGCGCCGCCCGCCGTGCCCCGCCGCCACGGCCCGGGCGCTCCCGCGGCCGCG
>NZ_JAIUKE010000985.1 GCF_020176795.1 Streptomyces sp. 8L | reverse complement strand
AGCTTCCACGCCACCCTCAAGCGGGAGACCCTGCGCGGCGCCCACCGCTACCCGGGAGCGGAACTCTGCCGACGCTCCGTCTTCCGGTGGCTCACCCGCTACAACACCCGCCGCAGGCACTCCGCCAACGGACACCTCAGCCCCGTCGACTACGAAAATCAGCACCGGCAGGAGTCCGATAAGCTCACGCTGGCCGCATAACCACCCGAACACGTGTCCACTTTCGCGGGGGAAGGCCC
>NZ_JAIUKE010000984.1 GCF_020176795.1 Streptomyces sp. 8L | reverse complement strand
CCGGCCTCCTGCTGCAACAGGCAGGCCGGATCTCCGCAACTGATGACGCGGCAGATGCGGAACTTCGAGGGTCTCCAGCAACACACAAGCCGCGCTGGGGACAGCGGCACGGTTTGGCTTGGCTGCGGGAGGGACAGGATTCCGGCCCGCCGGCGCAGGGACCGATCCGGCTGGAGGTTGCGGTGGCCGCCCTCTGCCGGCTCAACCGCCGGCCCGAACAGCGCACCGAGAAAACCCCGGCCAGGAGCGCGACCAGGGGCGCCGTGGC
>NZ_JAIUKE010000983.1 GCF_020176795.1 Streptomyces sp. 8L | reverse complement strand
ACCGCAAGTTCAAGAAGAACCCGCCCGAGTGGTACGAGGAGATGCACGAGCGCCAGCGCAAGGCCCACTCCTCACGCCGCATCCGGGTCGAGCACGGCATCGGCCATCTGAAGAACTGGCGATCTCTCGCCCGCCACCACGGCCGTCGCGAGCACATGAGTGACACCATCCAAGCTGTCGCCGGACTGCTCTCGCACCAGCAGGCGGCCACGGCAAGCGGTACACGAACGTGAACACGGCGGACAGTCCGCGGCCTTCGACGCGCTACCGCCAACCATGCACGAGCTCG
>NZ_JAIUKE010000982.1 GCF_020176795.1 Streptomyces sp. 8L | reverse complement strand
CCCACAGGGTCCCCCCTGCAGTACCATCGGCGCAGTAAGGCTTAGCTTCCGGGTTCGGAATGTAACCGGGCGTTTCCCCTACGCTATAACCACCGAAACCCTAATGGATCGGCGAACAAGCACTCTCTTCAATTGAGTAATGCATGGCGCATTCGCCGGCTGCGACTGTTCGCAATCCAGGAACCGCATGAAACAATCAAACAACCGGACATGACACGACTGTTCGTGGTTTCAGAACCAACACAGTGGACGCGAGCTCCCTTCCGGATAGAAAAAGAATATCCGAAAAGGGCCCAAT
>NZ_JAIUKE010000981.1 GCF_020176795.1 Streptomyces sp. 8L | reverse complement strand
CCTCTGCTCTGCGCCCCCCCCCGCGGGGGGGGGGCCCCCCCCCCCCCCCCCGGCCCCCCGCTCGCCCCCCCCGGCCGCCCCCCCCCCCCCCCCCCCCCCCCCCCCCCTTCGACAGAGGGTGAGTGACGGGACTCGAACCCGCGGCATCCTGGACCACAACCAGGTGCTCTACCAGCTGAGCTACACCCACCATGACCGGTCCTTTTCCGACCGGCCGAGAAAAAGTGTACAGGGTCCGCAGGGGTGCTCGCGCCGCCTTTGAAGGGCGCGGGCCAGGGGCCCCCGCGGGGACCGCCGGGGACC
>NZ_JAIUKE010000980.1 GCF_020176795.1 Streptomyces sp. 8L | reverse complement strand
TGACCATGAACCGTCCCGCTACACTCCCACCGCTCGACATTCACCCAGGTCAAGCCTCAAAGTACTGCTGGAGTACTAACCCCCGTGTGCGCGGGGGCCGCGCCGCCTACCGTCGTGGGGTATGGACACCCACGACCCGGAGCTCAAGAAGGAGCTCAACGCGACCCTTCAGGCCCGCCGCGAACTCGGCGAGGAGTACGACTCCGCGCTCGTGGACTCGTTCCTGGAGAAGGTGGAGAACCGCCTCGACGGCACGATGGACAAGCGCGTCCGGCGTGAACTGGCCGAGCAGCAGCTCGTGGTGGCGCGCGGCG
>NZ_JAIUKE010000979.1 GCF_020176795.1 Streptomyces sp. 8L | reverse complement strand
CCCGGGAGCACCTTGATCACCGATCCCGACGTACTGGCCTCGCTCAGCGCGGACGACGCCGAGTGGGCACCGGCGGGCAAGCCACTGGCCGCGCTGCGCGCCACCTCCACCGCGGAGATCGCCGCGGCCGTGGCGGCCTGCGCGGACCTGGGGATCGCGGTGGTGCCGCGCGGCGCGGGCACGGGGCTGTCCGGCGGGGCGAACGCCACCGACGGCTGCCTCGTCCTGGACCTGTCCCGGATGAACCGGGTGCTGGAGATCGACGAGGAGAACCTGGTGGCCGTCGTCCAGCCGGGCGTCGTCAACAACGACCTCAAGGCCGCCGTGGCC
>NZ_JAIUKE010000978.1 GCF_020176795.1 Streptomyces sp. 8L | reverse complement strand
TCGGCGACCGCGGTGGCGGCTCCGGAGCGGTCAGTAGAAGTGCTGGGAGCGATCTGCCAGGTGCCGTGTTGCTGCGTGCCGAGCAGGCCGGCAAAGACAGCCGGCGAGTCGAACCGCGGCAGGCACAGCCAGTCGATCGAACCGTCGTCGCAGACATGGGCGCTGGTGTGCATGTCGCCGATCAGGCCGTACTGGTCGATATGCGGAAAGCGCTTCATCGTGTGGATCTCCGTAGGCCCCGAGTATCCGGGGGAGTGTCTGGGCCACCGCAGCGGCTTGGCATGGTCGGGAAGGACGCTCGGCGGCAACTGGAGCCGTCCCGGGTGACGGTCACGTCCGAGGTAGCGACGCGGCCAGAACCACGCA
>NZ_JAIUKE010000977.1 GCF_020176795.1 Streptomyces sp. 8L | reverse complement strand
CTTAAAAACTTGGCCACAGATGCTCGCGTCCACTGTGCAGTTCTCAAACAACGACCAGCCACCCACCACCCCACACCAACCGTGCGAGTTCACTGGGACCGGCATACCGAAGGACGAGCAACGCTCGCACCCTCAGACACCCAACAGCGTGCCCGACACACCCCGCCCACTCCCGCTTTCCACACTCCCGAAGGAGCAGTACTGACCGGAATGATCCGTGATCTGCCGAATAGTCAACGTTCCACCCATGAGCCACCGGCACCAGACGTTCGCTGATGAACCGGCCTCTGACCGAACCCTCCCGAAGAAGAGTCCGGTGAGAAATGCTCCTTAGAAAGGAGGTGATCCAGCCGCACCTTCCGGTACGGCTACCTTGTTACGACTT
>NZ_JAIUKE010000976.1 GCF_020176795.1 Streptomyces sp. 8L | reverse complement strand
GCAGGCTTCACCCTGCTCCGCCACCGCATCCTCCTCGGATGACAGCACCCTCCGTCACCACCGAAAGTGAGACAGGGCCAAACGAGCGGTGTAACTCCAGATCATGGGGGATGCATCGATGACCAGTGAGAACGTGGCTGAGCCTGAGGCCGTTGAGCCTTCGGAGAGGGGGTGTCGGCGAAGGCCGTGGACGACCAGTTGATCGACGAGCTGGTGGGTCGTGCCCAGGCCGAGGGCCTGCAGCCAGCCGGCGAGGGTGGGCTGCTGCAGCAGCTGACCAAGACGGTTCTGGAGTCTGTCCTGGAAGGCGAGATCACCGACCACTGAAGCTTCCCCTTGATCGTGGACACCTGGAGACTGGGACTCGAGGTTCCAGAGGAAGTAGCGCCAGGTGGGAAGCA
>NZ_JAIUKE010000975.1 GCF_020176795.1 Streptomyces sp. 8L | reverse complement strand
AAGTCGTAACAAGGTAGCCGTACCGGAAGGTGCGGCTGGATCACCTCCTTTCTAAGGAGCATTTCTCACCGGACTCTTCCTCGGGAGGGTTCGGTCAGAGGCCGGTTCATCAGCGAACGTCTGGTGCCGGTGGCTCATGGGTGGAACGTTGACTATTCGGCAGGGCCGGTCGGCTGCTGCTGTGAGTACTGCTTCCTTCGGGGAGCATGGAAAGCAGTGGGCAGTGGGCGGGGTCTTGTCGGGCACGCTGTTGGGTGTCTGAGGGCATGGGCGGGAGCTGATGTCTTCGGTATGCCGGTCCCAGTGAACTCGCATGTTTGGTGTGGGGTGGTGGGTGGCTGGTCGTTGTTTGAGAACTGCACAGTGGACGCGAGCATCTGTGGCCAAGTTTTTAAGGGCGCACGGTGGATG
>NZ_JAIUKE010000974.1 GCF_020176795.1 Streptomyces sp. 8L | reverse complement strand
CAACAAGGGAGTTGACATCTCGCATACAACATCAACGACGCCTGTCACCTGCCGTCACCACCGACTACGGAACAGAGCCGCTCTTTTGACAGGCCCGGGCTTGGCAGTTGGGCTGGTCAGCGGCAGAGTTCGGCAGGTGTCGGATGATCTTGTGCCTGATGATCTTTGGGATCGTGTCGCCCCGTTGCTCCGACCTCGTCCGCCGCGGCGTCGGCGGTATCCGGGCAGGCTGCCGGCGGACGACCGTGCGGCTCTACGCGGGATCATGTATGTCCTGCGCACGGGGGTGGCCTGGGCGGACGTACCGGCTGAGGCGATCGGCTGCAGCGGGGTGACCTGCTGGCGGCGCCTGCGGGACTGGACCGAGGCAGGCGTCTGGCCCCGCCTGCACGAGATCCTCCTCGCGGAACTCCGGAAGGCCGGCC
>NZ_JAIUKE010000973.1 GCF_020176795.1 Streptomyces sp. 8L | reverse complement strand
ACGTCACGGCCCCGGCTCGGCTCCGGCTCCGGGTCGCCTCCCGCTCCCGCTCCGCGAGGCCGCCGGCTCAGTGAAGCCGCTGGCTGATCACCTTCGACACGCCGTCGCCCTGCATGGACACCCCGTAGAGCGCGTCCGCGACCTCCATCGTGCGCTTCTGGTGCGTGATCACGATCAGCTGTGAACTCTCCTGGAGCTCCTGCATGATCCGGATCAGCCGCTGGAGGTTCGTGTCGTCGAGGGCCGCCTCCACCTCGTCCATCACGTAGAACGGGCTGGGGCGCGCCTTGAAGATCGACACCAGCAGCGCCACGGCCGTCAGCGACCGTTCGCCGCCGGACAGCAGCGACAGCCGCTTGACCTTCTTGCCGGGGGGACGCGCCTCCACGTCGATGCCGGTGGTCAGCATGTTGTCCGGGTCCGTCAGCAAGAGCC
>NZ_JAIUKE010000972.1 GCF_020176795.1 Streptomyces sp. 8L | reverse complement strand
AACCTGGCTGTCAGCGGCGCTGGCCGTGCCCAGCTGAGCATGCAGGCTGCCGTAGCCGCCCACGATTCTGCTGGTCAAGGCCCCGCCCCAGGCCAACACGAGCATCCGCCGGCATGTCGCTGACCTGGGCAGGCCTGAGGTTGGAAAAGGCTCAGTAGGACAACGCCGGAGCCGGCCGGGCGCACTGGAGTTCGCCGTGCAGGCCTCCCGGGTGTCCGGCTGGTGATGTTCCACCCGTCCGGTGACCACCTACGACTTCCTCGTTGGTGACCGGCTCCAAGTGACTTACCCGGCAATCACTCGCTCCGTTCCCCAGCCGGGGCACGTACGAGGTCAGGCGCCCTGCTGAAGCGAATCGAGCCCCGGTCTGGCGGAACCACCGTTTCCGGCGGGTGTATCCCAGGGGCGCGATCGATCACACCATCTTGTGAGGTGTGACCC
>NZ_JAIUKE010000971.1 GCF_020176795.1 Streptomyces sp. 8L | reverse complement strand
ATCTTCCAGGCGTTCAACCTGCTGCCGACGCTGAACGCGATCGAGAACATCACCCTGCCCATGGACATCGCGGGCCGCAAACCCGACCCGGAGTGGCTGAACCGGGTCATCACGATGACGGGCCTCGGCGACCGCCTGAAGCACCGCCCGGCGCAGCTCTCCGGCGGCCAGCAGCAACGCGTGGCCGTGGCCCGCGCGCTGGCGTCCCGTCCGGACATCGTCTTCGGCGACGAACCGACCGGGAACCTCGACTCGCGCGCGGGCACCGAGGTGCTGGGGTTCCTGCGCGACTCGGTGCGGCGGCTCGGCCAGACGGTCGTGATGGTCACGCACGACCCGGTGGCGGCGTCGTACGCGGACCGCGTGGTCTTCCTGGCGGACGGCCGGGTCGTGGACGAGATGTACGGGCCGACGGCGGACGGCGTACTGGACCGCATGAAGGCGTTCGACGGCCGGGGCCGCGCGGTCTAGCACCCGGCGGCCAAGGC
>NZ_JAIUKE010000970.1 GCF_020176795.1 Streptomyces sp. 8L | reverse complement strand
CTACGCGGCCGTGTGATGGCCTCCCGCTGACAGC
Organism: Streptomyces sp. 8L; assembly: GCF_020176795.1. Classification (GTDB taxonomy): domain Bacteria; phylum Actinomycetota; class Actinomycetes; order Streptomycetales; family Streptomycetaceae; genus Streptomyces. The sequence goes on along the minus strand of NZ_JAIUKE010000970.1, from coordinate 471 downwards.
CTCTTGGCGGAATTGCGGTGCGTGTTGGTAGTGGTGGGGGCCTCTGGACGTGTTGGTAGGGCGTGGCGGTGGATTATCTGTGGTCTGCCTGTTCGCCGGTTTGGCCGACCGGCGAACGCGCCTTATGTTGCCAACCCGTTGAAGCGCGCTCCGGGGCTTTAGCGGGTCTTCAAAGTTGAGTGGTGTGGAAGTGGTCGTGTGCCGTCCGCGTCCGCCGGCTCAACGCCGCTGGCACGGAGAATAAATCCGGCAGGACGATCGGAGCCCGTGTCTCGCCGGCTTACTTATGCTCGCGCGGAGGGCCCTCGGAGTTCGGACTCTGCCAAAGTGGTATCACGGCTCACCTCCGCTCGCGCGGAGAGTACGTGCGCGACCTCTCCGCTCGGGAGCGCCGGCGCGGGGGGGGGGGGGGGGGGGGGGGGGGGGGGGGGGGGGGGGGGGGGGGGGGGGGGGGGGGGGGGGGGGGGGGGG
>NZ_JAIUKE010000969.1 GCF_020176795.1 Streptomyces sp. 8L | reverse complement strand
GTTCATTGCACCCTTCCAGCGCATGGTCCAGCGTTTGCGGCCGGCGCCGGTCGGGTCGAGGCTCATGACGGCCATGTAGACGCACTTGAGTGCGGCCTGCTCCGTCGGGAAGTGACCGCGGGAACGGACGGCCTTGCGGATGCTGGCGTTGACGCTCTCGATGCTGTTTGTTGTGCACACAATGCGGCGTATTTCCGCATCAAACTGAAGGAAGGGCGTGAACTCGGCCCAGCTGGACTCCCAGAGACGGACGATCGCCGGGTACTTCTTGCCCCGTGCTTCGGCGAATTCCAGGAACCGTGTAGTGGCCGCGTCCTCGGTCGGTGCGGTGTAGACCGGCTTGAGCGCCTTCGCGATCTTGTCCCAGTCCTGGCGCGCCGCGTAACGGAACGACGCCCTCAGGAGATGAACTACGCACGTTTGCACAACGGTACGGGCCCAGACCTCGCCGACCGCATCGGGCAGCCCTTTCAACCCGTCGCAGACCAGCATCAGGACATCTTCAAAG
>NZ_JAIUKE010000968.1 GCF_020176795.1 Streptomyces sp. 8L | reverse complement strand
CCACAGATCCTCCGGAGAACCCACCCCACCCGGATAACGGCACGCCATCCCGACAATCACCACAGGATCATCGGAATCGGCGGTCGGCGCGGGCTGGGTGCCGGCGTCGGCATCCGCGCCCAGCACCGCTGATCGTAGGTGTTCGACGAGAACGGCGGGGGTGGGGTAGTCGAAGATCACCGAACTCGGCAGCGTGATCTTCAGGGCGTGCGAGAGCCTGTCCCGCAGTTCGGCGGACATCAGGGAGTCGAAGCCCAGATCCCTGAACGTCTGGCCGAGCGCGCCCTCACCGAGCACGCCGCTGCCGAGAGTGGCTGTGATGTGCGTGCGAGCCAGCTCCGTGATCCGATACGTGCGCTCGGACTCACCGAGCTGCCGCAGCTCACTCACCAGAGCTGACGTCTCCACGGGCGTCTTCTCGTCGTCGAGCGTCATGTCGAGCCAGTAGTGTTGGCGTTGGAAGGCGTAGGTGGGCAGTTCGGTGTGGCGGGCACCGCTCCCGGCGAACAGCTCGGGCC
>NZ_JAIUKE010000967.1 GCF_020176795.1 Streptomyces sp. 8L | reverse complement strand
CGCGCGCGTGTCGCGCGCGTGGGAGAACCGGTTCATGACCGTCACCTCGCACCGCACCCGCACCCGCACCGCATCCGGATCGCACCGGACCGTCACCCAGGCCGTCACCCGCCGCCTCGGGTGCGGTGCGGGTGCGGTCGGGGTGCGGTGGCCGGGCGGGTGTTGCGGAAGGAGTACGTTCCCGCCCGGCCAGGGCCGTCACGTCCCGACGGCTCCGCAGCGACCGTACGGTGTCGGCGTTCGCGTGAAGCGGAAGGCGTGGTCGGTGTCCGTGGCGTGTCTTGGGTGCGCGGCGCATGCGGGGGTGCACAGAGAGGCCTGGGGCGGGGTGGCGCCGTCTGCGTCGTGTATGCCCTGCCGGGGCTTGGCCTGCCGGTCACGGTGGCGGTCGGCGTGACCGGCTTCCCGCTGTTTATGGCGGCGTTCGTGAAGCGGTGACCGGCTCACCATGTCGTGCTGCTGTCTTGTCTTCTTCCCTACACTCCTTCCTACACTTCTCCCTACACTCTCCCCTACACCACTCGATGCGGGCTGCCGG
>NZ_JAIUKE010000966.1 GCF_020176795.1 Streptomyces sp. 8L | reverse complement strand
GGGCCGCGCGATCCCGCCCGCCGACCGCAGGGCGTGCTCCACGACCTCGTGCAGCGCGACCACCTGCACCTGGTACGTACGGGCGGAGCCCGCGACGCTGGAGCGCGCCGTCGTCAACGTCCTCGACAACGCGGTCAAGTTCAGCCCGCCGGGCGGCACGGTCGAGGTCCGGCTCGACGCGCACGGCGAGCTGACCGTACGGGACCACGGGCCCGGCATCCCGGCAGAGGACCTGCCGCACGTCTTCGAGCGCTTCTGGCGCTCCCCGTCGGCGCGCTCGCTGCCTGGCTCGGGCCTCGGGCTCGCGATCGTGGCCCGCACGCTCCAGCAGGCGGGCGGCGAGATCACCCTGCGCCCGGCGGACGGCGGCGGCACGGTGGCGCGCATCATCCTGCCGGGCGCCCCGACGCCTCCCCCGGGCTTCCCCGCGGAGGCGTAGACGCGCGGCGGCCGGGCGGCCGAGACGGGGGACGCGGGCGTCTCGGCGCACGAGCGCTTCGGGGCACGGGCGTACGGGGGTTGCCGGAGGGCACGCCCCCGGCCCCCTCGTCC
>NZ_JAIUKE010000965.1 GCF_020176795.1 Streptomyces sp. 8L | reverse complement strand
GCTCGCTGACCAGCTGATGTGCGCGGGCCTGGCCGAAGAATTCCATGGTCATGACCATCTGTGATTTCGGAACCGCGAGAACATGAGGGATATCGTGTTCTTCCAGCCACATCCGCAGGCGGCTCGTCTGGCCGTACACTTCGTCCGCGGTCACCCACCCGAAGGGAATATCGGAATCAACGGCACGCTGCAGCATGCGTAATCCTATATCCGGCTTGGTGGCGAACTCGACATCGTCACCGATACCCGCCGCCCGGCACCGCTCACGATCCGATGTCCAGTCCTTCGGTAGATACAGCTCCCGGTCGATCAACGCCCGCCCCCGGTCGGATCCGTAGGCCAGGAACACCCCGATCTGCGAATTCTCGATCCGGCCGGCAGTCCCCGAGTACTGCCGGCCTACCCCCGCCGATCGGACCCCCTTCTTCAGGAATCCCGTCTCGTCAAGAATCAGCACCCCCCGCACGGGATCCCCGATGTGCTCCACCACCGCGTCACGGACGTCGTCGCGCAGGGCATCCGCGTCCCACAGGTAGTGGTTCAACAGCCGCTGCATCCCCTGGGGACCCG
>NZ_JAIUKE010000964.1 GCF_020176795.1 Streptomyces sp. 8L | reverse complement strand
CGCGTGCCTTCGCCTTCTGCAAGCGGCCGGCGGGGCGGGCGGGGGGGGGGGCCCGCCTCCGGCGGTCGGCGGACTGACGGGCCCGAGAACGGCGCGCGGCCGGCGGCGGCAGGCCCCCGGCCGACGATGTGTGGGCCGCGTGGGCCGGGCAGTGTGGGCCGAAGACCGTAGGCCGTGCTACGAACGCCGCCGGGCGCGTGTACCGAATCCTTCGGTGTTCCGCGACAGTTCGGCAACACAGCTTTGCCGTGCGCCAGTCGGGGGAGGTGAAGGGGCACAGAACGCGCAGGACGCACAGAACGTCCACGGGGGAAGGCAGGTGACGCTCCGATGTGGATCATCGTGGCGGTGGTGGTGCTCGTATTGGTCGTGCTCGCGACGAGCCGGAGGAGCAAGCGGCGCGGGCGGCCGGGTGGTTCGGCGGCCGGCAGGCCCTGGAGGTCGGACGGGTCGAGCAGTGGGAACAGCTGGTGGGCCGGGGGCGGAGGCGCCGCCGCGGGTGATCCGCGGCACGGCGGCGGGCACCACGGGTCGCACCACCACGGCGACGGCGGTGGCGGGGGCCATCACGGCGGGGGC
>NZ_JAIUKE010000963.1 GCF_020176795.1 Streptomyces sp. 8L | reverse complement strand
GAGCTCTGGGGGAGGCATGGGGACAGCCACCCGTAGAACCCCGTTTTCAGCCGGTGCCGGCCGGTCTCCAGGGCCGGTCGGCGAGCAGGCGTACGCTGGAGGTGCGCGAGGGCCAGACAGAGTCTGACCAGGCAAAATGCGGTCCAACTGACGTGCTGTCAGCGGCGCCCCCGGCAGGACTCGAACCTGCGGCCAAGCGCTTAGAAGGCACGTGGACTATCCACTTAGCTATAGGGGCTGACCTGCGCAAACTCAGCTCCCCGACGCTATCCCCTGGGGCCGTGGGAACGCATGGGGAAAACGTGGGTCTCCGATGCCCGGGGACGCGAGCGCCCTCCGGTCGCGCCGCACGCAGGATCTCACACACTATGTTCACGTTCCCGAAGCCTCCCGCGGAAACAATCCCGCACCTCGTCGGCGTTGACGATCTCCGAGCCGAGGAGGGGAGGTGTCGGGCCTGAAGCTGTTCCGCACGGACATGACGAATAGCGGCATGATTGAGGTCATGCCGCGTCTTGCTGAGGTCGAGGCCGATGTGCAGGGTCTCGTCGAGGCGTACATGGAGACGCTGCTGGGTGTCCGGTTCTTGGCGAGCGAGTACAG
>NZ_JAIUKE010000962.1 GCF_020176795.1 Streptomyces sp. 8L | reverse complement strand
AACTGCGCCAACATCGGATCCATCAGACACGAATGAAACGCATGCGACACCGCCAACCGCCTCATCCGACAACCCAACAACCCCGCAACCTCAAGAACCGGACCCTCCACACCCGACAACACCACCGAATCCGGACCATTGACAACAGCAACATCAACCCCCACACGAGCACCGATCACCTCACGCGCCTCAGCCTCCGACACATTCACCGCCACCATCACACCACCAACCGGCAACCCATCCATCAAACTCGCCCGCACCGACACCAACCGACACGCATCAGCCAAACTCAACACACCCGCCACATGCGCCGCCGCAATCTCACCAACAGAATGCCCCCCAACAAAATCAGGCCGAACACCCCACGACTCCACCAACCGGAACAACGCAACCTCAAACGCAAACAACGCCGGCTGCGCCACCCCAGTCCGACCCACATCACCCCACACATCCACATCAAAACGCTCCCGCACCGCATCAAAAGCCTCAGCAAACACCGGAAACGCCCCATACAACTCACGCCCCATACCAGCACGCTGCGAACCCTGACCAGAGAACATCACCGCCACACGACCAACCTCAGCCCTACCAACAACCACACCACCCCC
>NZ_JAIUKE010000961.1 GCF_020176795.1 Streptomyces sp. 8L | reverse complement strand
GTCCGGCGGCGCGCGCCGGACACCCCGCAACACGGCCCCCTCCCGGCCCCTTGCATCGTGTACACGCAGCTCAGAGAGCCATAGAGCCGCTTCCTGGCCCTCTGTCAGGACCGCGCCCAGCAGGGCCCGCAACGCTGCGCCCGGACCGGGTCCGAGGGGGCAACAAGGCTGTCAACACCCTCCGGGGTGGTGGCCCGTGGCTCCAGGCTCTACACAGCAAAAAAAGTGATGCAGGGGGTGTCCCGACGATCCACCAAAGCTACATCCTGCATCACGTTCCGTGGAGTGTGACGGTATGCCGTTCTGCCGTCACGCCGTCATGACGGCAAGATCAGCACGACCCCGAGCCACCCCCTCACCCAGCCAGCCGCACCCCCGCAGCGCAGCGGAGGGGGTGACCCCGAACCCCAGACCCAACACAACCATGCAGGTGATGCACTTGACGAGCCCTCACAGCGGGGAGCGTAAGCGGACCGCCCGGACCCGCAACGCGGGTCCCGCAACTCCTCGCAGCGTCAGCGGAGAGGAGTCAAGCCCGCACGGCGGGCGCATGATCCCGCAACGCGGGATCATCACACTCTGTCATCGCCTCCGCGTAAGCGGGGGCGGTCCCTGCTC
>NZ_JAIUKE010000960.1 GCF_020176795.1 Streptomyces sp. 8L | reverse complement strand
GCCCCTTCGGTCGCCGGTGTGCTGAGTGGAATCACCACGCCAACGACGAGGGGCCCTGCCTCGTCACCACAGCCGCTGACCAGCCCATTTCACCCGTCAACACAGGGTGAAAGAGGTTCAGTAACCCACTCTCCACAAAACCCGGGGCTTGACAGACGCCCGCGATACCGGCCTCGCGCATCAGCCGCTCGACCCGCTTGCGGCCGACGTGGGCTTCCTCGCGTTTGAGTGCGGCGTGTACGAGCGGAGAGCCGTAGATCCCGCCGGAATCGGCGTGGATCTTCTTGATCCGCTCGGTCAGCTCGGCGTCCCGGCGCTTGTGCTCACACGGCTCCTTCTCGGCGCGGCGCCAGCGGTAGTAGGTGGAGGAGGCGATGGAGAGTTCCCGAAGTACGCACTCGCGGTCCCCGGCGGCGTGGGCGGCTTTGACCCCGGCCAGGTACGGACTCACGCCCTGGCAATTGGGGTCTTCGATCTTGAGCGGTGCGCCTCGCCTGACACCTTGACGTTTCGTCACAATCAGTGACTGAGGAGGGTTGGCCCTCTGCTGCAAGGAGCCCGTGGTCCTAAGTGATCATTTCTGTTCTCTAGGCAGAACGATCATGTGGGAGCCACGGGCGTGGTCAAC
>NZ_JAIUKE010000959.1 GCF_020176795.1 Streptomyces sp. 8L | reverse complement strand
GGGGTGGCGGGGAGGCCGGGGGGCTTCCCGGCGGCACCGGCGCCGCGGACGAGGCGGACGGCGCCGCCGCGTTCACCGCCTACGTGCGGGAGCGGCGCTCCTCCCTGTACGCGGCGGCCTACCACCTGACCGGCGACCGGTACGAGGCGGAGGACCTGCTCCAGAGCGCGCTGTTCTCGACCTACCGCGCGTGGGACAGGATCAGCGACAAGGCCGCGGTGGGCGGTTACCTGCGCAGGACGATGACCAACCTCCACATCAGCGCGTGGCGGCGCCGCAAGCTCAACGAGTACCCGACGGAGGAGCTGCCGGAGACGGCCGCGGGTACGGACGCGATGAGCGGCACGGAGCTGCGCGCGGTGCTGTGGCAGGCGCTGGCGCGGCTGCCGGAGACGCAGCGCACGATGCTGGTGCTCCGCTACTACGAGGGCCGCACCGACCCGGAGATCGCGGACATCCTCGGCATCAGCGTGGGCACGGTGAAGTCGAGCATCTGGCGCTCCCTGCGCCGGCTGCGCGACGACGAGGCCCTCAGCCTCGGCCGTGACCAGGAGGAGTCCTTCGGCGAACTGGTCGCCTGACCGGCGGGTCCGGGGGCTCGGAGGAACGGGTTCACGGGGGAACGGGGGTTACGGG
>NZ_JAIUKE010000958.1 GCF_020176795.1 Streptomyces sp. 8L | reverse complement strand
GTGCGGCGCGCGCAACGCCCCCCCAAAACCCCCCCCCCCCCCCCCACCTCCATGATAAACCGGAAGACCACCCCCTTACACAACCACCCCCACACCACCCGTCACACCAGACGACCTCGCCTACGTCATCTACACCTCAGGATCCACCGGCCGCCCCAAAGGCGTCGCACTCGAACACCACTCCATCCTCCACCTCCTCGCCAACTGCCAACCCCTCTACAACCTCACCCCCAACGACGTATGGACCGTCTTCCACTCCTACGCCTTCGACTTCTCCGTCTGGGAACTCTGGGGCGCACTCACCACCGGAGCCCGCGCCGTCATCGTCCCCCACGACACCACACGCAACCCCGACACCCTGTGGCAACTCCTGCACGACGAAGGCGTGACCGTCCTCAGCCAGACCCCCTCGATGTTCCGTGAACTCGTGGAACACGCCCCGCCGGGAAGCGAGGAGACACTCCCCGACCTGCGATGGGTGGTCTTCGGCGGAGAAGCACTCGAACCCAAACACATCACCACTTGGTACGACCGCCACCCCCACACCACAACCCGCCTCGCCAACATGTACGGCATCACCGAAACCACCGTCCACGTCACCTTCCAGGAAATCACCGCCGCCCACCTCACCACCAACACCCGCC
>NZ_JAIUKE010000957.1 GCF_020176795.1 Streptomyces sp. 8L | reverse complement strand
CGCCCACCCCCTCTGTCCTTCCCCCGGCGCCGCACCGGCAGCCCGAATGGGGTGCGATCCCCTCGGATCGCCAGTCGAGCAGCGGCAGCGACACCTCCCAGCGCGTGCCCGTGCTCGTCGGCAGTTCCCCGTCGAGGAACGAGAGGGCGTGTGCCGCCGCCAACCCGGCCACCAGAGCGGCGAGCGGGCCGTCGCACGCCGTCACCGAACGCGCGGCGCGCCCGGAGCGCCACTGCGCGAGCATGGCGGGCCCGTCGGGGTCCGCGTCCGCCTCGGCCAGCAGCAGGCAGCCCGCGCACGCCGTGCCGCCCGGCAGTACCAGCGGCCCGACGAAACCTGTGGCTTCGATCACCCCGGCGAACAGATGGGGAATCCCGGCCGCGACCCACGGCTCGGCCACCGCGGGCTCCGGGCGGTAGGCCGCCAGCCCGTCCCTCGGCGCCACCACGATCAGCGACAGCGGCATGCCGTCCGCGGGGGCGGACGCGCGCGGCGCGGCGCCCGGTGCCGAGTCCCGTACCAGCCGGGTCGCCGCCGCGGCCCTGCGCTCGCCGACGGAGGACGCGGGCAGCCCGCCCGGCGCCACGTCCCACGCCTCCACCGAGCCGCCGTCCTGCACCTCCACGCCACCGACCCCGGCCGCCGCGAGCGTGGC
>NZ_JAIUKE010000956.1 GCF_020176795.1 Streptomyces sp. 8L | reverse complement strand
TCATCTGGACGAAGACCGCCGACGACATCCTCGACACCCTCGCCGCATACTGCACACGAATTAACGACTCAGGACACTAACGGGTGCGTTCGACAACGAACCAAGTCCCATCGCACAGAAAAGACCATCTCGTGAACACGTACACCTATCCGCTGCCGCTGCGTTGGTCCGACGCCGACACCTACGGGCACGTCAACAACTCGCTGTTCCTGACCTACCTGGAAGAGGCGCGGACACGAATGTTCCAGGACCTGCTGCCCCCCGACGAGGCCGGACGGCGTCAACACGCCTTCGTCGTCAGCCAGTCCCTCGTCGACTACCGCGTCCCCCTTACCTACCGGGAGGAGCCGGTTGACGTAGAGGTGTGGGTCCTCCGCTGCCGCGGGGCGCGGCTCGAACTGGGCTACGCCATCCGCGACAGTGCGTGCACGTACGCCGAAGCCGTCACGAAGTTGGCCGCCTACGACCTGGACACAGGACGCCCGCGGCGCATCTCTCCGGCCGAGCTGAAATTCTTCTCCCGCTACACGGAGTCCTGACTCTGCAAGCGACCGACCGTTCCAGTGGCGAGCTAACCTCCGCCGGGACTGTAAAAAGATCGGCTCTGTTCCGTAGTCGGTGGTGACGGCCGGTGGGCAGTTATTGAAGCAGGATGCGGTGT
>NZ_JAIUKE010000955.1 GCF_020176795.1 Streptomyces sp. 8L | reverse complement strand
GGTCCGCCGACGGAGTCGGTGGACCGTTTCGCTTTCGGTTTCTGATGGCGGGCATTCCGAGGGCCCGAGTGTCGCCTCGGGTGGACGCCGGGTCCCACTGCTCCGGGCTGGTTCCTCTTCTTGTAGGGACAGGTGAATCCGCTGGTCAGCCGGGGTTCGGTAGGAGCGCAAGCCGTTCAAGGGCGGCGGATATCTCGCCGGTCCAGGGCCAGTGGCGGGCGAGGCGGAGGATGCGGCGTCGGCCGGTGGTGACGAGCTGGGCGGCCGCGGAGAACAGGCGGAACCGCAGTCGGCGGGGCTCCCAGAGACGGGCCTGGTGGGTCAGGGCGAGCATGGGCATCCAGGCGAGCAGGTCAAGCGCGATCTGGACGATCTCCAGCCAGACCTTGTTCTGCGCGGTGTGGTGCAGGGGCAGGTTGCGTAGGCCGGTGGACCGGGCGGCGCGGATCCGGTCCTCGGCCCTGGCCCGCAGCCGGTGACGGAGTTCGAGCTCGGCGATCGGCCGGTCAGGAGTGTTGGTGGCGAAGCTGGTGATTCGCATGCCGTCCGCGTCCGTGACCCTCAACTGGGCACCGGGGTGCGGCCGTTCCTTGCGGACGATCAGCCGCATCCCCTTCGGCCAGCCGTCCAGCAGGCTGCCGGTGAGCTCGGCGACCCAGGCCCCGTCACGGACCTCACCGTTA
>NZ_JAIUKE010000954.1 GCF_020176795.1 Streptomyces sp. 8L | reverse complement strand
GGTCTCGGCGAGGCAGCCGTCTATGAGGTCGCTGTGGTACTGGATGTGCCGTAGGCCGCGTCGGATGCGCTGGATGAGGTGTTCGGGTGTGGAGAAGGCGACGTTGGAGAGCCGGCCGCGCCGTAGCAGTGACCAGATCCCTTCGACGGGGTTGAGGTCGGGTGCGTAGGGCGGCAGGTAGTAGAGGGTGAGCCAGTCCCGTGAGGCGGCGAACTCCCTCAGGCCGGCGGCTTTGTGGACGTTGAGGTTGTTCCAGATGAGCACGATCGGGCCGCCGAGCTGCTGGTGGGCGGCGATGAGCAGGTCCCGGTAGTCGCGCCAGGAGAAACTCTTGCGTCCGTCGCGGCGGCCGTCGTCCCGGCGCGGCCGGTAGATCAGCCGGGACCGGTGGCCCGGTTTGTAGCAGGTCAGCGCTGCGATGGAGATGCGTCTGCGGGAGCGGCCGCGGACACGCACCACCGGGGTCCGACCCCGCTGTGACCAGGTCTTGGCATGCGGCGGTGTCATGGAGAATCCGGCTTCGTCCTCGAAGACGAGCCAGGCTCCGTTCACCGCCGCGAGTCTTCCGCGCAGGGCCACACCTCCTTGACCCAACCGGCCACCGCCTCGTCGTCCCGCTCGATGGCCCGTCGGGCCGGGACCTGGCAGGACCATCCGTTGCGTACCAGCAGCTTGCGGACGCCCTGGATGGTG
>NZ_JAIUKE010000953.1 GCF_020176795.1 Streptomyces sp. 8L | reverse complement strand
CGACTGCCGCAGACCCCTGATCGCCCTCGGCCTCACCGGATGAACCCGGACAAAAAGCGATCTTGCAACGGACCCTGCCCGTACGTCCTGTCATCTCCGTCGTGGACGCGACGAAGCTGATCGTCAAGAGCGCCAACCCGCCAGTCCTCGTCCTGCAGGTTGAACATCTGGATCGGGTCCTGTCCGGACTGACGCCGACACTTTTGACCGAACAGGTGTCTCGCATCTACGAGGTGGCGAGGCAGGCTCGCACCTGGCGCCCCGACCGTGGCTGATTGTGCCCGTTGATGTCAGATCCGGATGCCGAAGGCCCCCGACCATGACCGGCCGGGGGCCTTCGTACTGGTGGGCGCGGACGGTTTCGAACCGCCGACATCTGCTTTGTAAGAGCAGCGCTCTACCCCTGAGCTACGCACCCGTGGATGAGGCAACAGGGTACATGTCCCACGGGTCCCGACGGCAAACGGCGTGGCCCGAAGGGGCAGGCGGGCGCCGCCCGGGAGCTTCGGGCGGCCGGGGGCGCCGGCCCGGCGAGTCCGATGGGCCCGGGCGGGGGGTAGCCCCACCCCGAGGAGGGTGGTCGGCCGGATCGGCGGGGCGAGCCCTGGCTTCTACGGTGGTCACATCACCCGGCGCCCGCCCGGGCCCCTCGGACTCGCCGGGCCGGCGCCCCCGGCCGCCCGCCGCTCCCGGGCGGCGCCCGC
>NZ_JAIUKE010000952.1 GCF_020176795.1 Streptomyces sp. 8L | reverse complement strand
GCCTTCCCCCTTCCTGCTCATCGGCCCGGCCCGGCACCGGTCCGCTCAGTCCAGTACCCGCACCCCCAGGTGGGCCGCGAACGCGGGTGCCAGGTCCAGCAGTTGGGCGGTACTGATGACCGCACCCGCCAGCCGGTCCAGCCCCTTCGCGACGTCCAGCTCGCTCGCCCCGCGCAGGTCGACGTCCTTCAGTGTCACGCCCGTCAGGTCCGCACGCCGCAGCGCGCAGTCCCGGAACTCGACGCGCGTGAGCCTGGCGCCCCCGAAGTCCGGCTCCGCCAGCACGCAGCCCTCGAAGACGACATCCGTGAGCCGCGCCTGGCGCAGGTTCAGATAGTCGATCTTGCCGCCCCTGACCACGACCCGTTCGAGGCCCGCCCCGTGCAGCTGGGTGCCGCCGAGCCGCGCGTCCACGACCTCCACGTCGCGCAGTGTCGCCCCGCCCAGATCCGTGCCGACGCCCCGGACCCTGGTCAGGACCGAGTCGATGAACCGGGCCCGCCCCAACTCCGCCTCGTCCAGGACGCAGTCCGTCAGCGCGCAGTCCATGAACCGCGCGCCGGGGCCCTCCTGGCCCGCCAGGTCCGCACCGAGGAACGCGAGCCCGTCGAAGTCCCCGTCCGCCTCAAGCCCTCCCTCGTACGGGGTCAGCGGCGGCAGCCGTACCTCGGGGCGGCGCGCGGGCGCGACCCGGTGGCCGGGCGGGTGCTGCTGACCCT
>NZ_JAIUKE010000951.1 GCF_020176795.1 Streptomyces sp. 8L | reverse complement strand
ACGAGCTCGTGCATGGTTGGCGGTAGCGCGTCGAGACCTTGATCGTTGATCATGATCCGTGTGGTGGGGAGCCGGACACGTGCAGCAATCATCCGTAGCCAGCGGATCACCGGGCTGGCGCCCGACGTGATCGCAGAACTCGTCGCAGAGATCGGTCCGTTGTGGCACGAGCGGCACCAGGCCGTGCTGACGTCCCGCCCTCGCCGCCGGGCCGTCGGTGCCGGTGCCAAGTACAAGCTGGTCTTTGTCGACCGCCTGTTGGCCACGCTCGTGCACCTCCGCCATGCAACGACGCACGACGTGCTGGCCTGCTGGTTCGGCGTGGACCGCTCCACCATTACGCGTGCGATCGGTGAAGTGCGGCCACTGCTCGCCGACCGGGGCTGCACCGTCGCGCCTGACATCCGACTCTGCACACTCGCCGAGGTCATCGACCATCTCGGCGCGAGCGGGCAAACCGGAATCATCGACGGCACCGAGGTCCGGGTGCGTCGCCCGGCTGTCGGACACAAGGACCGGGAGAAGTTCATCTCCGGGAAGAACAAGCAGAACGCCGTCAAGTCCATGGTCGTCACGGACGCCGAGGGGCGGCTGCTGTTCTGCAGTCCGGCCGAGCCTGCAAGCTGCGCGGACATCACGCACGCCCGGAAGCTGGGCCTGGTCAAGCTCCTGGCCGACGGTCCGGCCGTAGAGATCCTCGCCGATGCCGGCTACCAGGGCCTGGGC
>NZ_JAIUKE010000950.1 GCF_020176795.1 Streptomyces sp. 8L | reverse complement strand
CTTCGCCGCGAGCACCGCCGCCCGGATCGGAGAAGTCTCAGGCTGCCGCGTCGCAGACATCGACACCAACCAATGGATCTGGACCGTTCAGCGCCAGACCACACCCGCGCCCGGCGGACTCACCGACAAAGGCACCAAGGGCAAACGCGCCCGGAAGGTACCCATCATCGAAGAGATCCGCCTCCTCGTGGCACAGCGCATCCTCTCCGCCGGCCCCGCCCCCGACGCCCGTCTGTTCACCGGCCCCCGCGCAGGACCCATCTCCACCGCCGTCCTGCGCGACGCCACCCACTGGGACGAAGTAGTCACCCGTCTCGGCTACGAGCACCTGCGCCGCCACGACCTGCGCCACACCGGACTCACCCGGCTCGCCGACGCTGGAGTCCCCCTCCACGTACTACACAGGATCACCGGCCACGGATCCCTCACGACCACACAGCGCTACCTACACCCCGACACTCACAAGATCACAGCCGCCGGTACAGCACTCTCCGCGCACCTCAGCGTGCTCCACGCCCCACGAACCCTTCCCAGCACGACCGTCCTCACCCGCTGACACCGGTCAAGCAACACTGGTCCCCAACTGGTCCCCAAAAACGATCAAAGGCCGGTCTCGGATTTCTCCGAAACCGGCCCTGACCTGCGACTGTCTCCAGTCGGGACGACAGGATTTGAACCTGCGACCCCTTGACCCCCAGTCAAGTGCGCTACCAAGCTGCGCCACGTCCCG
>NZ_JAIUKE010000949.1 GCF_020176795.1 Streptomyces sp. 8L | reverse complement strand
CGGTGAGGATCGCGGTGGGCACGCGCCGGTGCAGCGCTTCGAGGGCGGCCGTCGAGGAGACCGTGACCAGCAGGTCCGTACGGTCCAGGACCTCGCCCATGTTCCCGTACACCAGACGGAAGTTGGGCGGTGTGCCGCCCGGCACCCGCTCCGCGAGCCGCTGGTAGGGGAACTCCTCGATGTGCGTGGTGTGTTCGCCGACCTGGCTGCGCAGCTTCAGCAGCACCTCGCGGCGCGGGTGCAGCCGGGCGTGCTCGATCAGCCGCCGCAGCACGTACGCGCGGTCGGCGCGGGTCACCGGCACGGACGGCTGCGCCGCGAAGACGACGGTGTCGCGGCCCTCCTCGGGCGCGTAGCGCGCGCCGCCGAGGAACGGCAGGGCCGCCTCCGTCACGCACGACGCGTCGGCGCCGACCCCCTCGTACAGGTCGCGGAACCGGTGCGCGTCGTGGCGGGAGTTGGCGAGTACGACATCGGCTCCGTGGCGCAGCAGGAGGCCGTCGGCGAGCTTCTCGTAGACGACGCCGACATAGCCGGTGACGACGACGGGCCGCCGGGCGAGCTCCAGCGCGGCGATGCCGTGCAGCATCGCCTGCACGCCGCCGCCGACGAGCGCGAGGACGATCAGGTCGTACGCGCCCGCCCCGGCTTCCTCGGCGGCCGGCGATCCGTCCGCGAGCGAGGCGAGGAACTGGGCGCCTGTGACCTCGCGGATGTCGGCCGCCTCCGCGCCC
>NZ_JAIUKE010000948.1 GCF_020176795.1 Streptomyces sp. 8L | reverse complement strand
GGAGCGGGGCCGGGCCGTGGCGCCGCCCGCTCAGGCGGGCAGCTGCGCCTCGACGGCGGAGACCAGCGCCCCGTCCTCGGGCGCGGTCGCGGTACGGAACCGCGACACGACCTCGCCCTGCGGGCTCAGCAGCCACTTCTCGAAGTTCCACGCCACGTCGCCGGCCTTGCCCTCGGCGTCCGTAGCCTGCGTCAGCCGCTCGAAGAGCGGGTGCCGGGCGTCCCCGTTGACGTCGGTCTTCTCCAGCAGCGGGAACGTCACCCCGTACGTCGTCGAGCAGAAGGTCTGGATCTCCTCGGCCGTGCCGGGCTCCTGGCCGGCGAACTGGTTGCACGGCACCCCGAGGACCGTGAACCCGCGGTCGCCGTAGGTCTTCTGCAAGTCCTCAAGACCCGCGTACTGCGGGGTCGCACCGCACTTCGACGCGACGTTGACCACCAGCACGGCCTTGCCCCGGTAGTCGGCCAGCGACGTGGGCTCACCGGTCAGCGTGCGCAGCGGAATGTCGTAGAGACTCATGAACCGGCCCTCCTCGATCTCCCCGGTGGAGATACGTGCCCGTCCATTGTGGACCCGCCGGTTCACCCGCGGACCGGCGCCCCGCCCCGCCCGGGAAGGCCGGTGATCCCCGGCCGCGCGGCGCGCGCGCCGCCCCCGCCCCCCCCCCCCCCGCCCCCCGGCCCCCGGGGGGGGGCGCGCCCCGGGGCGCGGGCGCGCGGGGGGGGGGGCGCGGGGGGGGGGGG
>NZ_JAIUKE010000947.1 GCF_020176795.1 Streptomyces sp. 8L | reverse complement strand
GGCGGCGCGCCGGCCCCCCCCCCCGCCGCGCCCCCCCCCCCCCCCCCCCCCCCCCCCCCCGGGGCCGGCCCCCCCCCCGTTCCCGTCTCCTCTACAACAAGAAGAACGTGGCGAGCAACTGGGCCGCCCCGAGCGCCGCGACGATCAGCCCCAGCCGTCCCAGGCGCATCCCGCCCGCTATGACGAGCCCCGCGAGCAGCAGCGCCCCGCCCATCGGCACCCACGCGTGCAGGCTGCCCGCCGTGTCGCTGCGGACCACCTCGTGCGTCCCCGGCTTCACCACCACGGGAAACCGGTCGCCCTCGCGCGCCGCCACCGAATCCTCGATGGTCATGTCCGACTCCGGCCCCGCCGCGCCGTCCGGATCGAACGACCCCGCGCACGTCTTGTCCCCGCACGCCGTCACGGCGAACTCCCCGTGCTGCCGCCCCTTCGCGAGCAGTACGTGCTGGGCGTCGTCCCACGACGCGTACCCCCCGCCGACGAGCAGGACCAGCGCGACCAGAGCCATCAGCACGGACCGGCCGGCGGACAGGGCGGAACTCGAACTCGGGGACCCAGAAGGCATGGCCGGATCTTTGGCCATGGCATAGCCCCCCGTCAAACCCCGGGCGGTCCCGTACGACTGCTCCGCGCGTTCACCACCACCAGCCACGCCCGCAACCGCTCCCCGGGCGTCGCCATCCGTACGGCAGCGGGCTCCGCGTCCCTCTCCCGGCCGCCACCGAGCGGCCGGATCTGCACGTACGGCCCCTCCCCGCCCATCAACT
>NZ_JAIUKE010000946.1 GCF_020176795.1 Streptomyces sp. 8L | reverse complement strand
GGCCTGGGGCCGGGTAGCTGTGCCGCCCGTTGCAGCGGCGCGTCGCGGCCTACGGCCGTGTCGCCGTGCCGCCCAGCGCCCGGAGTGCGAAACCGACCACCCGGTCCGCTGCGGCCCGCGCGCCGCCCGGGCTGGGGCGCGCCCGCTGTTCGTCGACCGCGTGGCGCAGCAGTGCGCCGATGGACCCCGCGTCCGCCGCGATGTCGCCCGCGCCGGGGAAGTCACCGCTCGCCCTGCCGCGCTTGATGATCGCCGCGATGAGAGCTTCCGACGCCGCGTCGAGCCGGGCCCGTTCCGCCGCGTACCCCTTGGCGCGCACGGCCTCCTCGGAGAGGATCACCAGGACGTGGCGGCGGCGCGGGTCGGAGGTCAGCCGCAGGGTGCCGCGCACGAACCGGCGCAGCGCGTCCGTGGGCGAGGTGGCGGCGGCGGTCGCGGCGCGGATCTCGGCGGTGAGGGTGGCCGCGTCCCTGCGGAACATGGCGATCAGGAGATCGTCCTTGGAGCCGAAGTGCCGGTAGAAGGCCCGGGTGGACAAGCCCGCCTCCGCGAGTATGTCCCCGACGGACGCGGACGACCCGTCGGTGGCGGCCAGCGCCCGGTAGGCGGCGTCGACGATGCGCGCGCGCTCGCCGGAGCGCTCCTCGGCCGCGCCGGGGCCCCGCGCACCCCGCTCCGCCATAGGCCGGCCTCCCCCTGCCCGCGCTGGTCCCTGGTGCGTCAGGGTAGCGGGGGCGGCCGGCTGCCGTGGACCGGGGGCGCGGCGGCGTAC
>NZ_JAIUKE010000945.1 GCF_020176795.1 Streptomyces sp. 8L | reverse complement strand
TGCCGACGCTCAGGGTCCGCGGATCGGCGTCCTGGATGAGGGGAGGCACCTCGCCGAGGCTGATGTGCGAGATGAACATCGGGTCCGTGGCTCCCGCCTCGGGCCGATCGATGTCCTGCAGCCATCCCTGGCTGACGACGGCGTCGAGGACCGGCTCAGGGCCGACGAGCGGCACGGTCGGCTGCTCGTGGGCATCCAGCGCGACGAGGAAGTCGGACACAGCCTCGCCGGGAACCCCCCGGGGTGAAGTAGGCCGACCACTGCGCGAGCGAGTTCGTCTCGGCTCGGGCACAGACCTGCCAGGCGACCGGCAGCCCTCCCAGCTGGAACGGCTCGTCCGCCAGAGACCACTGCGCCCAGCGCAGGGCATCGGGGCTGAGGTGCAGGACGGTGCTGCGCACCACGTCGCTGGGCTCTGACTCCTCGTCCGGCTCGCGCCTCCCGCGGACAATCGTCAAGTTCGTCCAGCTCAGGCCGGAGAGCGTGTCGGCGACAGCGTCGTAGAGGCGTTCGTCGTCACCGGCCAGATGGCGGGGGCCGACCCACAACGCGCTGTGGCCACCACGCGGGGCAGGCGGGTCGAAGGGGAGGTCGGGATACAGGGGCGCCTCCAAGGGCTCGGTGCGTATCTAGTTGCCGCCGGCGCGGCGGCGGGGGCGACGCGGGGGCGCCTCGACGGGGCCCTGCCACGTCAGCTCAACGGCGACCTCCGGTGGCAGGTGGCCGAGCTGTGCGTCCTCGTCACGTCCTTCGGCGAGGTAGACGACGCTCCGGCC
>NZ_JAIUKE010000944.1 GCF_020176795.1 Streptomyces sp. 8L | reverse complement strand
CGTCTACGCCTCCGCGGGGAAGCCCGGGGGAGGCGTCGGGGCGCCCGGCCCGCAGAGGCGCCCCCCCCGGCCCCCCCCCCCCCCCGCGCCCGCGCCCCCCCCCGCCCCCCCGTGCTCGGCGGGACCGGGGACCAGGGCCGCGGCCTCGCCTACCGGCTCGCGCTCGCCGGGCAGAAGGTGATCGTCGGGTCGCGGTCGGCGGACCGCGCGCACACCGCCGCCTCCGAGCTGGGCAACGGTGTCGAGGGCGCCGACAACGCGACCTGCGCGAGCCGCAGCGACCTCGTCATCGTCGCGGTGCCGTGGGAGGGACACGCGGCAACCCTCAGGTCACTGGAGAACGAGCTGGCGGGCAAGCTCGTCGTGGACTGCGTCAACCCGCTCGGCTTCGACAAGAAGGGCGCGTACGCGCTGACGCCCGAGGAGGGCAGCGCGGCGGAGCAGGCCGCGGCGCTGCTGCCGGAGTCGCGGGTGACGGCGGCCTTCCACCACCTGTCCGCAGTGCTGCTCCAGGACCCCGGGGTGGAGTCGATCGACACCGACGTGCTGGTACTCGGCGAGTCCCGGGCGGACACGGACATCGTGCAGGCGCTGGCGGGCCGCATCACCGGCATGCGGGGCGTCTTCGCGGGACGGCTGCGCAACGCGCACCAGGTGGAGTCGCTCGTGGCGAACCTGATCTCGGTCAACCGCCGCTACAAGGCGCACGCCGGGCTGCGCGTGACGGACGTGTGACCGCGAGGCACGTCTGACCGCCCGGTGAACGGGGACGGGCGTACGGGGCGGGGCGC
>NZ_JAIUKE010000943.1 GCF_020176795.1 Streptomyces sp. 8L | reverse complement strand
GCGGGGGGGCGGCGCGTGGTCCGTGCGCCGTCCCCCGCCTCTGCCGCCGCGCTCCCGCGGGCGCGGCTACGACTCCTGGTGCGCCTCGCGCGCCTCCGGCTCCTGCTGGGACACGGGGTGCCGCCTGCGGCGGTGCTTGAGCAGCGCCCACGGCGCCCGTGCGCCCGTGACCTCCGTGCCGCCCTGCGACGCGGCCTCGGACGCGGCCTTGGCGACCGGCAGCATGTTCTCGTCACGCAGCACGTCGAGCCGGTCCGTCTCCGGCCACAGGCCGAGCGCCGCACAGAGCGTCGGCAGGACCGCCATCGCCGCCGTCGCGTACCCGTCGACCGACGGGTGGTAGTGGTCGGGGCCGAACATCTCGCTCGGATGCGCCTCGAACTCCGGCCCCAGCAGATCGCCCAGCGACACCGTGCGGCCGCCCTGCTCGACCGTGACGATCGTCTGCGCCGCCGCCAGCTGGCGGCTGGTGCGGCGCGCGAGCCAGCGCAGCGGCTGGTACACCGGCTCGACCGTGCCGAGATCGGGGCACGTCGCGACGACCACCTCCGCGCCCGACGTGCGCAGCCGCCGCACCGCCGCCGACAGGTAGCGCACCGACGCCGTCGGCGGCATCCGGTGCGTCACGTCATTGGCGCCGATCATGATCACGCAGATGTCCGGCAGCCGCGAAGGGTCGGAGAGCATCAGCGTGACCTGGCGGTCCAGGTCGTTGGAGCGGGCGCCCGGCAGCGCCACGTTGATCAGATCCACCGGCCGCTCGGCCACCGCCGCGAGCCCCGAGGCGAGCAGGGCCCCCGGCGTC
>NZ_JAIUKE010000942.1 GCF_020176795.1 Streptomyces sp. 8L | reverse complement strand
CTTGGTGTGTCCGGTGCTCGCCTGTCCGCGGCAGACGTTCCGCGAGCAGGTTCCCGGCGTCATGGAACGCTACCAGCGCCGCACCAACCGCCTGGCCGGCCAACTGGACTCTGTGGTCAAGGAGTTAGCGGGCCGGGCGGGTGCCCGCCTGTCTCGTGTCCTGGCCTGCGCAATCTCCCGCTCGACCGCCCTGCGCATACTGATGCGCCAGGCAGTCACCGCTACGCGTCCCGCGCGTGCTCGGCATCGACGACTTCGCCCTCAAACGCCGGCATCGCTACGCCACCGTGATCATCGACGCCGAGACCGGCGAGCGGATCGACGTCCTGCCCGACCGCACCAGCCAGACCCTGATCGGGTGGCTGCGCGAGCACCCCGGTGCCGAGTACGTCTGCCGCGACGGCTCCGCCTCCTACGGCGAGGCGATCCGCCAAGCTCTCCCCGAAGCGGTGCAGGTCAGCGACCGGTGACACCTCTGATCCAACCTCTGCGGCAAGGTTTTGGCCGAGGTCCGCTCCCCCACCGCCTGCTGGGCCACCGCCGTGAACCCGGCCCGCCCCGGGGGCGTGCGCGAGCAGACCACCCGCGAACGCCGGCAGCAGATCCACCAGCTGCTCGACAAAGGCGCCGGCCCGCTCGAATGCGCACGCCGCCTCAACGTCGCCCTGAACACGGTCAAGCGGTACGCCCGCATGAAGGAGCCCACCGGCGACCGCCGGGCACCCCGCTACAAGCCCACGCTCGTCGACCCCTACCGCGACTACCTGCGTCGACGCCGAAGCGAGGACCCTGCTGCGCCCGTCACCCACCTCCTGTGCGAGA
>NZ_JAIUKE010000941.1 GCF_020176795.1 Streptomyces sp. 8L | reverse complement strand
GGGGGGGGGGGGGGGCGGGCGGGGGGGGGGGGGCGGGGGGCGGGGGCCGCGGCCCTCACGGGCAACAGGGAGTGTAGTTCATTATTACCTAGGCTCACAATGAGCGTAGTCCTGATATTATTCCCGTATGGACAACCCCGATCCCGCCGGTGCCGGCCAGGACCCCGACCGCGCGGCTCCGGACAGCGGCGCCCCACATCATGGCGATCCGCGCCATGGTGATCCGCAGCATGGCGACCCGAATCCCGCGGACCGGGACAGTACGGACCGTGACAGTACAGAGCGGGACAGCGCGGGCCGGGACAGCGCGGAGCGCGACGGCAGGCTCGCGGAGCAGTTGCTGCGGCTCAACCGCCGCCTGCACCGCATCCAGAAGCGCCAGCTGGGACCGGTGGGCATCACCCCGGCGCAGGGGCGGCTGCTGCGCACCGTCGCGTACAGCGTGGCGAACCTCGGCGGCCCGCCCCGGATGGCCGACCTGGCGGCCCGCCTTGAGGTGGTGCCGCGCGCCGTGACGACGCTGGTCGACGGCCTGGAGGCGAACGGCTGGGTGCGGCGTGTCCCGGACCCGGCCAACCGCCGCGTGATCAGGATCGAGCTGACGGACTCCGGGCGCGACACGCTCCTCGCCCTGCGCGCCGCGCGCCACTCGGCCGCCGAGGAGGTACTCGCGCCGCTGCGCGGCGCGCAGCGGGAGACGCTCGGCGACCTGCTCTCGGCCCTGACGGACGGGTCGCGCGCACAGGCCGCCCCGGACGGCGGCCGCGGCTGACGGCGGCTGAGCACGGGCGCACGCCCCGCTCCCAGCACGCCCCACTCCCCGGC
>NZ_JAIUKE010000940.1 GCF_020176795.1 Streptomyces sp. 8L | reverse complement strand
AGAAGTCATCTCATTTGGTGAGGCGTCGGTAGCAGATGAGAGTTGCGGCGATGCCTGCGAAGGCGAGGAAGTGTTCTGCTTTGCGTTCGTAGCGTCGGTGGAGGCGGCGGCAGCCTGCGAGCCAGGACATCGACCGTTCTACGACCCAGCGATGGCGGCCCAGACGCTCGGAGGACTCGACGCCTTTGCGGGCGATGCGGTGGCTGATGCCTCGGCTGCTGAGCCATTGCCGCAGATGGCGGTAGTCGTAGCCTTTGTCGCCGTGGAGCTTGCCGGGCTTTCGCCGCCGCGGTCCGCGCCGGGAGCGGATGGGCGGGATGCCTCGTACGAGAGGCTCCAGTCCCTGGCTGTCGTGCATGTTCGCCCCGGAGATGCCCACCGAGAGTGGTAAACCGGTGCGCTCGGTGATCAAGTGGATCTTCGACCCGTACTTGCCGCGATCCACAGGATTCGGACCTGTCAGATCCCCCTTTTCAAGGCCCGCATGTTCACCGAGTCGATCGCGCACCGCGACCAATCCAGCTCCCCGCGCGCTCCCAGTTCGTCCAGGACCAGACGGTGCAGCTTGCCCCAAACGCGGGCCTTGGACCACTCACTGAACCGACGGTGGGCCGTCGGCCCCGACGGCCCAAACGAGGGCGGCAACTGCGCCCAAGTGCAGCCCGACGTGGCAACGAAGACGATCGCTGCCAACACCTCACGATCTCCGTAGCGTCGACGACCACCACCCTGCGGCCGAACCGGAGCCGGCGGCACCACCCGCTCGAACAGCTCCCACAACTCATCAGGCACGAGACGCTCCACTATCCCCACGAGCCCAGACTACCCAACCAAATGAGATGACTTCT
>NZ_JAIUKE010000939.1 GCF_020176795.1 Streptomyces sp. 8L | reverse complement strand
CGCCCAGAGCCAGGCGAGGGCCCCCTGGGCGAGGGTGCGCCCGCCGCTGGTGAGCACGGACCTGACAGCGTCCACGCGGGCCGCCCACTCGGGCGCTGGGACGCCGCCCTCCTCGAAGTACCGGAGCCAGGCCGGAGGAACGGCCCTGATGTCACCGGGCACACCCCGGCTGCCCGACCCGTGCTTCGCGGTGAGCAGCCCCATGGCCAGCGGGCCCCGGATGATGCTCGCGAGGCCGCGTTCGGCGCTGAGGTCGAGCATCTCGGGCGCGTCCTCCAGCACGTTGCAGGCGTGCTGGACGGCGAGGCAGTGCGGTCCCCCGGCGAAGACGGCGGCACGCGCGGGGTCGTCGGTGCTCCACCCGTAACCGCGCAGGAGCCCTTCGCGTACGAGGTCCTCGCAGGCGTCCCTGAGCGCGGCGGCCTCCTCGGGGTCCGCGCCGCCCAGGTGGAACTGGTAGAGGTCGACGCGGTCGGTGCCGAGGCGGCGGAGCGAGTCGGTGAGGGCGCGGCGCAGGTGGGCGGGGCTCGCGTCCTCGCCCGTCGCGGTCCTGGTGGCCTCGTCGAAGAGATTGCCCCACTTGGTGGCGATGACGACCTCGTCGCGGTGCCCCTTGAGGGCGCGGCCGAGGACGCGTTCGCTGTGGCCCGTGCCGTAGACGTCCGCGGTGTCGAAGAAGGTGACGCCGAGGTCGAGGGCGCGGTGGATCGCGGCGACCGACTCGTCGTCGTCCACGGCCCCCCAGCCGAGCGGCTTTCCTTCGCTGTCCTGCCATTCCCCGCCGATGGCCCAGCAGCCGAAGCCGAGCGCGCTGACGCGGAGGTCGCTGTGTCCCAAGGTCCTGGTGTCCATGGGGCAGCACGCT
>NZ_JAIUKE010000938.1 GCF_020176795.1 Streptomyces sp. 8L | reverse complement strand
TCGTCCTGGAACTCGGCTGGGACTTCGTCCTCCCACGGATCGATCCCGCGGCGTTCCAGTTCGTCGAACCATCGGTCCCGCTGTGATTCGGGGAGGCGTCGTCCGCACCAGGGGCAGAAGTCGATAGTGATGCTCGATGTGCCGCCGTCGTGGATGATCAGCCCGTACTCCTGGAACTTGGTGCTGAACTTGATCAGCGCGTCCGGACAGGCGAAGGTGTCGTTGTGCTGGTCGCAGGGCACGTTCACGCGGCGGCTCATCGCCTCGCAGCAGTGGCTGGTCATGACCTCGGTTTCTCGTTCATCGGCACTGTGCCCAGAAGTAGATCATGGTCTGTGATGATCAATGGATGGCGCGTGGAGATCTGACGGGTACGCAGTGGACCCGGCTGGAGCCGTTGTTGCCCGTGGGCAAGAAGCCGTCGTCCGCCGGTATGGACCAGGCGGCAGCTGATCGATGGCATACGGTTTCGCACCCGCACCGGCGCCCCGTAGCGGGATATGCCGGAGCAGTATGGGCCGTGGGCGCGGGTGTACGACCTGTTCCGCCGCTGGCAGCGGGACGGCACCTGGCAGTGGATCTTCAGCGAGTTGCAGGCCCAGGCCGACGCCAGGGAGCTCATCACCTGGGACCTCAACATCGACTCCACTGTGTGCCGGGCCCGCCAGCACGCTGCCGGGGCGAGGAAAAGGGGGATCTGCAGGTCGAGCCGCCCGGTGGCGCCGCCGTCGAGCCGGACGATCACGGTCTGGGACGCTCGCGCGGCGGCCTGACCACCAAGCTGCATCTGGCCATCGAGCAGGGCCAGAAGCCCATGTCCATCGTGATCACGGCTGGACAGCGCGGAGACTCCCCGCAGTTCGAACC
>NZ_JAIUKE010000937.1 GCF_020176795.1 Streptomyces sp. 8L | reverse complement strand
CTCTCCGGCGGCCGGCGACCTGCCACCGGCCGCGCCACCTGCCCGTACGCGTACCCATCGGAGGTAGAACCCTTGAAGCTGCGAGCCGTCCCTTCCGCTCTGGTCCTGGTCGACGGAACCGACCTCCACCACGACCTGATCGGCGCCGCCCTGGCGCTCCAGGAGATCGTCACCGAGGCAGGCGTCCCTGCCGCACGCGGCGTCGGCGTCAACCGGTTCATCGACCCGATGCCCGCGACCGCCGAGGCCGACGTCTATGTGCTCTACCTCTCCGGCCCCCGGTTCGACGCGCCCCAGCAGCGGGCGCTCTCCGACCTGGTCCACGCGGGCAAGGGACTCGTCGTCGTCCACGCGAGCAACCTCTTCGGCCTCGGCCCGGGAGGCCCCGAGGCCGACAGGACCGCCATCGACCTCGTCGGCTCGCGGTACCTCTCGCACGGCGACGCGGGCTCCGAGGGCCGCTTCGACGTACGCGTCCACCCCGGCCACCCCGTCACCCGCCATCTCGGGGACTTCGCGATCGACGACGAGTACTACCTGATCGACCGCGACGACCGGGTCGACGTCCTCGCCGAGCGGGACACACCACGGGGACCCGAACCCGTCGCCTACGCACGGACCCACGGAGCCGGCCGGGTCTGCTACACGGCCCTCGGCCACGACTCCCGTGCCTGGGGCAATCCCTGGTTCCGGCAGCTGCTGCGCCAGTCCGTCCTGTGGACCGCCGGCGTCCCCGACGAGGACATCGCGTCCTGGTCGACCCGCTGGCCGCTGGGCAACGGCCGCACGATCGGAGGCCCGGCGGCCTGACGCCGCGCACGCGCGTACCGCGGGCTCGCCACTCGCCCGCCCACTCCCGCTTCCGCTC
>NZ_JAIUKE010000936.1 GCF_020176795.1 Streptomyces sp. 8L | reverse complement strand
CATGTCGCCGCCGGTCGCGGCGAGGAACTCCGCGCTCAGCATGGTGCCCATGCCGGGCAGGCTCTGGATCACCTCGGCGCTCGGATGCTCGCGAAACCGGGCCTCGATCAGGGCTTCCACTTCGGCGATCTCCTCATCGAGGGCCATCACCCCCTTGGCCAGGCGGGCCACCATGGCGGCCGCAAGTTTCTCGCCGGGCAGGGCAGTCATCTGGGCCTCCGCCGCTTCCATGACGGCTTTGGCCAGGGCCACACTGCCGTAGACCTTGCGGTTCTTCAGCCAGGTGGTGATGCGGGAGGTGCCGGCGCGGCGGATGGCGGCCGGGGTCTGGTAGCCGGTCAGCAGCATCGCCGGCCCCTTCTTGGTCAGTTCCAGGGCGCGTTCCAACGCGGGGAAGATCTCCAGGAGCTGAGCGCGCAGACGGTTGATCTGCCGGGTGCGGTCGCAGACCAGATCGGTGCGGCGGGTGACCAGGGTGCGCAGGTCGACCGATATTTCGTCGCCGGGCCGCAGGACACCGAGGTCGGTGCGCATGCGGGCCTGGTCGGCGATGACGAAGGCGTCCTTCGCGTCGGTCTTGGCCTGACTGCGGTAGCCGGCCGAGGCGCGGTGGACGGCCAGGCCGGTGATGTAGGCGATGTGCTGGTCGTGGCCGACGAGCAGGCCGAGCAGGAGCACGGCCCCGCCGTGGTTGATGTCCACCGCCCACAGCACGTCGCGGGACAGCTCCATCACGTCGGCCAGGAGCTGGAGCAGCTCGCTCTCGTCGTTCAGGACCCGCCGCGACAGCAGCTGCCTGCCCTGGGCGTCGATCACCACGCAGTGGTGATGTTCCTTGCCGATGTCCACTCCGGCCCAGATGTCGGGCACGGCC
>NZ_JAIUKE010000935.1 GCF_020176795.1 Streptomyces sp. 8L | reverse complement strand
GGGTCAGGCGGGTTCCACGAGGGGGACGAGGTCCAGGGGCGCGCGTGCTGTGCGGGGCGTGCCCTCGGCGAGTCCGAAGGTGGTGAACGCGGTGCGCTGCGGCTGGGGGTAGGCGGGTTCGCCGGTGAGGTGGTTGAGGATGGTGGCGCTGCGCCAGGCGGCGAGCCCGAGGTCAGGTGTGCCGACGCCGTGGGTGTGGGTCTGGGCGTTCTGTACGTAGACGGAGCCGCTGACGGCGGGGTCCAGGACGATCCTGTGGTCGGCGTCGACGCGGGGGCGCTGTGAGTCGTCGCGGCAGATGTACGCGTCGAGTCCGGCGAGGAGTTGGTCGGCGGGGCGCTCGCGGTAGCCGGTGGCGAGGACGACGGCGTCGGTGGTGAGGCGGGAGCGGCTGCCCTGGAGGGTGTGTTCGAGGTGGAGTTCGACCTGGGTGGTGGCGATGCGTCCCGCGGTGCGGACGTGGACGCCGGGGGTGAGGACGGCGTCGGGCCAGCCGCCGTCCAGGGTGCGGCGGTAGAGCTCGTCGTGGATGGCGGCGAGGGTGTCGTGGTCGATGCCCTTGTGGAGTTGCCACTGCCGGGGGACGAGGTCGTTCCTGGTGTGTTCGGGCAGGTCGTGGAAGTAGTGGGTGTAGTCGGGGGTGAAGTGTTCGAGGCCGAGCTTGGAGTACTCCATGGGGGCGAACGCTTCGGTGCGGGTGATCCAGTGGAGGCGTTCGGCGCCTGCGGGGCGGGCGCGCAGCAGGTCGAGGAAGACTTCGGCGCCGGACTGGCCGGAGCCGATGACGGTGATGTGGCCCGCGCCCAGGAGCTGTTCGCGGTGGTGGAGGTAGTCGGAGGAGTGGATGACGGGGACGGTGGGGACTTCGGCGAGGGGGCGGAG
>NZ_JAIUKE010000934.1 GCF_020176795.1 Streptomyces sp. 8L | reverse complement strand
GTGACGGGGGTGTCGGGGCTGTCGGCTGTGGCGGCTGCGGCAGCGGTCGTCGTGGGGACGGGGGCGGTCAACTGACCTCCGCTTCGATGGGTGCGTGCAGGGCGTCGAGAAGGGTGGAGACGGCCGCGCGGGCGGCGAGGACGACGCGCTCGGAGTCGTCGGCGCCGGAGCCCCGGGCGGCGAGCCCCGTGTGGAGGGCGGCGGCCATGCGCTGACGCGCCTCGTCGAGGTACCGGCGGCCCTCGGGCGTGATGGTGGCGTCGACGGCGCGGCGGTCGGTGGCGCACCGGGTGCGCTCGGCGAAACCGCGCTCGGCGAGCTCCTGGAGGACGACGGTGACGCGGGGCTGCGTCAGGCCCGTGTCGGCGGCGAGCTCGGTGACCCGCAGACCGCGTGTCTCCAGGGCGTCGAGGACGGACACATGGCTCCGGGAGAGGCCGAACTCGCCGGCCAGGTAGAGGTCGCGCGACAGGCGGCCGATGTTCCTCAGAAGCCCACGAGCGGCGGCTACAACGCGCTGCTCATCGGACATCGGCAATGAATGCATACAGCAATTATATAAGCGACTGAACGGTTTTCCTTACCGTGGCGGGCACGGAGGGTCAAGAGGTGGTAAGGGATTTTCTCCCCGTGCTTCACCTCCGTCACGGTGGTGCGGACGCGTGCACCCGTGTCACGCCTGGGTCGTACCCGTCCCGCCGCGTCCGCCCCGCGGCGCGCCGGGACCGTACCGGCGGTACGCGGGAGTGACCGGAATCACGCCGGGGGCCCCGGGGGGGGCCCCGCCCCCGGGGGGGCGGCCCCCCCCCCGGGGCGTCTTGGTCTCGGCCTGCCGCAGGACGCCGGTCTCCTCATCGCGTACGGCGTGGGTCGGCGGATGCAGCGC
>NZ_JAIUKE010000933.1 GCF_020176795.1 Streptomyces sp. 8L | reverse complement strand
GTGGCGAGGGGGGCACCGGTCGGCGCGGACCAGGACACGACGGGAACCTCCAGAAGGGACCGGCGGGGGAAAGCACCACACTAACGGCCCACCCGCGGCGCTCCGGCGCTCGCGGGGGAGGGAGAGACCGGGTTCACGCGGGAGGAAACGGCCTGTGGCAGAAAACACTCTGAGCCCGTTACCCGGCCGTGGTGGCGTTTCGACCAGGCATGAGGAGAGACTGAGAGCAGATCGTCCCGGCGCGAGCCACGCGCCGCCGGCGTAATAGGAGGCATCCGTGCCGCATGTCCTGGTCCTGAATGCGTCGTACGAGCCGCTCGGCGTCGTACCGCTCCGCCGCGCGCTCGTCCTCGTCCTGGAGAACAAGGCGATCTCCCTGGAGGACTCCGGCGCCTTCCTGCACAGCGCGACACGGGTCGTATCCGCTCCCAGCGTGATCCGGCTCAAGCGCTTCGTGCGGGTCCCCTACCGGGGGCCCGTACCGCTCACCCGCCGCGCCCTGTTCGCCCGTGACGGCGGACGCTGCATGTACTGCGGCGGGGTCGCGACCAGCGTCGACCACGTCGTGCCCCGCAGCAGGGGCGGCCAGCACGCGTGGGACAACGTGGTGGCCGCCTGCCGCCGCTGCAACCACGTGAAGGCCGACCGGCACCTGCGCGAGCTGGGCTGGCGGCTGCATCAGCAACCGGCCCCGCCCTCCGGCCTCGCGTGGCGCATCATCGGCACCGGTCATCGCGATCCACGGTGGATGCCGTACTTGCAGCCCTACGGCGCCGAGGACGCAGTGGCCCGGATCGACGGCGTTTCCGCCTGAGACCGGGCCATTGTCGTACCCGGCACGCCCCGCACGGCGCGGGCCGGGTACGCCTCCCGCATGCGCGGGCCCCGGGCGCATGCGCGA
>NZ_JAIUKE010000932.1 GCF_020176795.1 Streptomyces sp. 8L | reverse complement strand
CTCAGGCGCCGTCCGGCCAGTGGGCGGGGCGGGCCAGGGAGGGCGGCAGCGCGGTCGCGCGGTCGCCCTTCGCCGCCTCCAGCTGAGCGCGGGTCAGGAAGAGGGCGTCCGTCAGATCGGCGCCCGCGAGCCGCGCGGCCCTGAGGTCCGCGCCGATCAGGTCGGCCCACCGCAGATCGGCGCCGCGCAGGTCGGCGGCGATCAGGCGGGCGCCGCGCAGGTCCGCGCCGAACAGGTCGCTCCCCGCGAGCCGGGCGCCGCGCAGATCGGCGCCCCGCCGGTTCCGGTTCGCGCGCCCGGCGGGCCTGCCGCGCCGCGCGCGCAGTGCCTCGGACCGTACGCGGCTGCTGGCCCGCGCCAGCAGGGGGGCCACCACGCCGCCCCGGTGCGCGGCGACGTCCGTCGCGAGCAGCGCGTCTGCGTCGGCGAGGGTGAGGCGCTCCGTCTCCTCGTACACGCGGTCCAGTTCAGCGTGCAGCGGGCGGGCGGCGGGCAGGGAGCGCGCCTCCGCGAGGTAGTACAGGAGTTCCTGGAGCTGGCGCATGAGGGGCAGCGCGGCGAACATCGCGGGCGCGGTGGCAGGCGCCTCCCGCCAGTGCGTCCCGCCGAAGGTGTGGCGGGAGACCTTCTGGCCCGCACCGAAGCAGTCGTACACGGCGCAGCCCCCGTAGCCGCGCGGTCGCAGCTCCCGGTGGACGGCGCAGCCGAAGTCGTCCCCGAGGTGGCCGCAGGGCTCACCCGCGGCCTTGTCCGAGGGGAATCCCGCGGCGGCGGAGAAGGACAGCGCGACACAGCACAGGCCGAAGCAGGAGGCGCAGTCCGCCCGCAGCTCTGGCACCGTGGCCGGACCGCCGGCTCCCGGGCGGCGGCGGACATCCGCCAGGGGGACGGACACGGGGGTGC
>NZ_JAIUKE010000931.1 GCF_020176795.1 Streptomyces sp. 8L | reverse complement strand
CCGCCCACGGAGCTCGGCGGTGGTGCGGCGCCGGAGTGTCGAGAGCATTTTGTTGGCGAGCTGGACGACGTGGAAGTGGTCGACCACGACGATGGCGTTGGGCAGGCCGGTGCGAATCGCGGCGCGGTAAGTGGACGACATGTCGATGGCGACGTGGGTGATGCTCTCGCGCCAGGTCAACGGTGTGGTGGACAGCCAGGCCAGGACATCGGCGACGGCGCGGCCCTCGACCTGGCCGAGCAGCCCGCCATGGCCCAGTGCGTCGACGAACCCGGTGTGCCACCGATCCCGGCTCAGGTGCCACTTGCCGGACTCGGGGTCTTGCTCCCACTTCGTCTTGCCCCGCCGGGTCTCGTCGACACCCAGCACGTTGACCTCGGGCAGCGGCGCATCGATGACTTCGCGGGCCGATGTACGCAAGGCACGCATAACCGTTGGCCAGGACAGATGCAGGTCGCGGGCGGCCTGGATGACTGTGGAGCCTGCATCGCGCACCCGGCGCCCGGCGGCCTCGCGCAGCCGGGCGGTGATCCGCGCCCCGGCCGGTATCTGGGCAACGCTCTCGGTGAACGACTTCCTCGGGCATTTCGGCTCGCGGCACCACCAGCGGCGTGCCACAACAACACCAGCCCGCGCTCTCCATAGGAAAGATCTCGAGGACGAGTCCGGGCTGTGCCCTTCACTTTCCAGGCGAAGACCCCGCACTCCGGACAGGCGCGAGCCGCTGCCTCCGTCGTGGCCAGATGCACCCGGCGGGTGCCGTCCTCAAGCCGCTCGACCCGTATGACGGAGACCCCGTCGAGGTCGAGCAGCAACGTCGTATCGTTGACCACGCCCGTGGCTCCCACATGATCGTTCTGCCTAGAGAACAGAAATGATCACTTAGGACCACGGGCTCCTTGC
>NZ_JAIUKE010000930.1 GCF_020176795.1 Streptomyces sp. 8L | reverse complement strand
CGCGAGGCGCGAGGCGCGAGGCGCGAGGCGCGAGGCGCGAGGCGCGAGGCGCGAGGCGCGAGGCGCGAGGCGCGAGGCGTGACGCGCGGGCGCGGCCCGTGGCAGTGGCGTGTGACGGTGCCCGTGAGACCGGGGCGGGCCGGCCGGCGGACGAGGCACCGGTCCGGTACGGGCGGGCCGATACGGCGGACCACGCACCGGCCCCGGGTGGGAGCCGGGCCCCGCGCGACCGATGGGCCCACTGTGCCCGCCCATAGGCTGATCGCGTCATACGGCCGAGGGAAGCGCGCGATGTACCGAGGAAAGCGGGCGATCTTCATGGGGACGGAAGCAACGCGGGGCGACGGCAGGACGAGCGGGCCCTTTCTGTATGTCGTCGTCTGCGCGGCCGGCAACGCCGGGTCGGTGGGCCGACTCATATCCGCCGCTCAGGACAGTGGTTGGCGGGTGGGTGTGGTGGCGACGCCCCAGGGGCTCGGGTTCCTCGACCAGGCGGCGGTCGAGGCCCAGACCGGCTATCCGATCCGGTCCGCGTGGCGCAAGCCGGGCGAACCACGTCCCTTGCCGCCTCCCGACGCCATCGCGGTGGCACCGGCCACGTTCAACACGATCAACAAGTGGGCCGCGGGCCTGTCCGACACGCTCGCGGTCGGCATTCTCTGCGAGGCGTACGGGATGGGCGTCCCGATCGCGGCGCTGCCGTGCCTCAACAGCGCGCAGGCCGCGCACCCCGCGTATCGGGAGAGCCTGGAGCGGCTGCGTTCCATGGGCGTACTGATCGGTTCGTACGAGCCCAACGCCCCGAAGTCCGAGGGTGGCGCCGAGGCGTTCCGATGGGAGGAAGCGCTGGAACTGCTCGCGCCGTCGGTACGGCTCTGACGGGCGGGGCGGGGCAGCCATCCCC
>NZ_JAIUKE010000929.1 GCF_020176795.1 Streptomyces sp. 8L | reverse complement strand
GCGTCACGGACGTCGTCGCGCAGGGCATCCGCGTCCCACAGGTAGTGGTTCAACAGCCGCTGCATCCCCTGGGGACCCGTGTCCCCGGCGGCCTCAGCCAGCGTCCAGCCATTCTTGCGCTCCGCCTCACTCAGCAGTCCCCGCAGGTAGGACACCATCCGCCGCCTCGACTCCACCCGCCCGAAGCGCCCTGCGAACCGCGCCACGAAGTCACTGAACACGTCTGACCAACCGTCAGCTATCTCATCCACCACGAAGAGATCAACACGCTGCCCGCACCACGTCACGGAGTGTCGTTGCAGTACTAAAAGCTTTCTGACCCGGAAGCCATTAGGGGAGAATCGCTTCGAATCTGCGTATACGCAGAACCAGCCTGTGGTGGGGTTTCGTGACCAGTTCCGCAGCCACTCCGTTCCCATCGAGAGATTCGATGCTGAACACCATGCGATCTCTCTTTCTCGGTTGCGTCCCTCTGCAACAGGACAGTTACCGGCGGACAGGGTTTCTCAAAAGGCAACGAAATAGTTGGATGCACTGGGGGCAATGCTCCTGCGGCTCGGTGATCATCGACGGAGTGTCGCGCTCGACAGGACTGCCACACAGTGTCGAACCGTCGACGGTACTGACGTGCCACACCATGCTGGCCCCCTCTGGTGCGGGACCGGGATACATCCGGTACATAAGTATCCCTCCTCAGGGAGTCCGTGCTTCCGTTGTTCCATGAAACGCCTCCCACGGCAAGAACGCTCGAGTTGCGGCCAATCGAGTGAGTCTGTCTGGGCGGCATAGCTCACCATCTGCATGCGAGAGATCGAGCCCGGTTGACCTTTTCTAACGAGCTCGTGCATGGTTGGCGGTAGCGCGTCGAAGGCCGCGGACTGTCCGCCGTGTTCACGTTCGTGTACCGCTTGCCG
>NZ_JAIUKE010000928.1 GCF_020176795.1 Streptomyces sp. 8L | reverse complement strand
TCTCGACCACGCTGTGCGGCAAGCCGACGACCTCCAGCGGGCCTTGGCGCAGCACTACGCCGCCCACCCGTTGTGCCCTGTGGTGGCGGGCGTTCCAGGAATCGGCGGGGTCCTCGGTGCTTACCTCCTGGCGGAGATCGGGGACCGGCCCGTCGAGCGCTTCGGCAGCGGACGCTCCCTGGCGGCCTACGCGGGTGTTGCCCCGATCACCTGGGCCTCCGGCCGGACCGTGCGGGTCGCGTTTCGCAGGGCGTCTTCCACACGCCTGCGGAGCACGCTGCATACGGCGGCCTTCTCCATGATCGGCCACTCACCGGGAGCCCAGGCGTACTACACGAGGCGCCGCGACGCCGGCGACGCACACGCCACGGCGCTGAGGAAACTGGGACGCAAGCTCGTCCTGTGCCTCTACCATTGCATGGCCTCCGGCATGCCGTACGAGGACGCCCTCGCCTTCGGCTACGACCCTGCCTCCGGCGCTGCTCCCGTCCGCCGACGGCGAGGACCGCTTGACGACGAGCAGATCGCGCACGCTCGTGCCATGCTCGCCACGCCCGGCACCACCGTCACCGCTACGGCGCGAGCCTTCCAGGTCAGTAGGCAGACGATCTACCGACACGTTCTCGGCCGGCCCCGGACCTGATGACCGGCCGAGGCACCCGCCACGTTCCGAGGGCGGAGGCGTTCACCGTCCGGCGGTGAAGGCTCCCGCTCTCGGCCGGAGCGGGAGAGGTGGGCGGACCGTGGTACGCCCGAAGCTATCCCCGGGCCCCGAGCCCCGACGTGGGAATGGCGCCCGCGAGCCCCGCCCGCCTCGCCAAGCACCGACGAAGCCCGGCCCCCCGCGTACGTTGGTTCTAGTGGTCGTCGCAACACCCCAGTTCAGGGGATGCGATGGAGTTCGAAGCTCGGAAGGACCGGAGACCGC
>NZ_JAIUKE010000927.1 GCF_020176795.1 Streptomyces sp. 8L | reverse complement strand
TCGGTGGTTTCGGCGTCGATGGTCTCGATCTCGGGGACGGCTTCTGCGGCTGTTTCGAGTTCGGTTCCGACATCGGCGATGACGGTGGTGTCGATCTCGGCGATGGTGGCTTCCGCGGCTGTTTCGACGCCGCCGAGGATGGCGCCGGCCTCTGCTCCGTCGAGGGCGGCGGCTCCGGCGTCGGAGCCGCCGCCGGTGAAGACGGTCAGGGCGATGCCGAGGGCGGTGGTGAGGCCGATGGCGATGCCGGCGCCGGCGAGTTTGTGCTCGGTGCTGCTGTGGGCCTTGTCGATGGCCGAGGCGAACTTGTCGCAGGCGGTGGCGAGTTTGTCGCAGGCCTCGTGTGCGGCGGACAGGGGTGCTTTCTTCGCGCTGCCGCCGTCCTGCCAGATCTTGGCCCAGAAGGCGGCCATGGCTTTGACGGATTCGTCGGAGTTGTTGTCGGTCAGGGACTGCACCTGGGTGTGGAGGGTGTGTCCCAGGGTTTTGAAGGCGGTGGAGGCGGTGCGGTAGGCGGAGGCGGCGTCGCGCAGCTTGTCCTGGTGTCCGTTGGGCCAGTATTTGGCGATCACGGAGGGTACGGAGGAGTGGCCGGGGCCGATGGCGGAGTCGGGGTCGGGATACATGACGTCCGTGAAGACGGGCGGCGGGGGGTAGAGCCGTGGGGCGCCCTTGCCCTTCTTCGGGTTGGAGTGGTGGTCGGCCTTGAGGTAGTTGTTGGCCGTGGTCACCAGGGCGTCCGAGGACTGCCCGATCGCGCGGATCGCGGCGGACAGGGTGTGGAAGAGGGCCTTGGCGGCGGGGTCGTACTTGTGGCCGAACTTCTGCCCGTAGTCGTCGTTGCCCGCCATGCCCGCCGCGTTCTGCAACGCCGTGTTCAGCGCGGTCGCCGCCGTATCGAGGTCCGTCTGCCCCTTGGCGAACACACC
>NZ_JAIUKE010000926.1 GCF_020176795.1 Streptomyces sp. 8L | reverse complement strand
CCCCCGCCGTCCCCGCAGCAGGGGCCAGGCCGGCGGCCCGACGGCTACGGCTATCCGCCGCGTGCCGTGCCGCCCATGCCGGACACCCCGCCGCCCGGCGGACGCGGCGGCTACGGGGGCGCGCCCGCGCCCGGTCCGAGTGCGATGTCCCACACCAGGACACGGCACTGGGTCGAGATCAACGGCACCCGCCACCAGATCTCCCACTCGACCCTGGTCCTCGGCCGCAGCACCGACGCCGACGTGCGCATCGACGACCCCGGAGTGTCCAGGAGGCACTGCGAGATCAGGACCGGAAACCCCCCGACGATCCAGGATCTCGGGTCCACCAACGGCATCGTGGTGGACGGGCAGCACACCACCCGCGCTACGCTCCGCGACGGCTCGCGGATCGTCGTGGGCAGTACCACCATCGTTTACCGGCAAGCCGAAGGGTGAAGCGGGGGCAATGTCAGAGCTGACCCTGACGGTCATGCGGCTGGGTTTCTTGGCCGTTCTGTGGCTGTTCGTCATCGTGGCCGTCCAGGTCATCCGCAGCGACCTGTTCGGTACGCGCGTCACGCAGCGCGGCGCGCGCCGCGGCGGCGGCGCCACCGACACGCGATCGCAGGGGGCCCGGCAGAGCGCGGCGCCGCCCCACCAGCGCCAGCAGCAACAGCAGCAGGGGGCGGGCCGGCAGCGCCGCGGCGCCCCCACGAAGCTCGTCGTCTCCGAGGGCACCCTCACGGGGACCACGGTCGCCCTCCAGGGCCAGACCATCACGCTGGGGCGCGCGCACGACTCCACCATCGTCCTGGACGACGACTACGCGTCCAGCAGGCATGCCAGGATCTACCCGGACCGTGACGGCCAGTGGATCGTCGAGGATCTCGGGTCCACCAACGGCACGTATCTCGACCGGACCCGGCTGACCACCCCGACCCCGATCCCCCTGGGT
>NZ_JAIUKE010000925.1 GCF_020176795.1 Streptomyces sp. 8L | reverse complement strand
GGTACGGGCCCAGACCTCGCCGACCGCATCGGGCAGCCCTTTCAACCCGTCGCAGACCAGCATCAGGACATCTTCAAAGCCCCTGTTCTTGAGCTCGGAAAGCACTCGAAGCCAGTGCTTGGCGCCTTCGCCGCCGTCGCCGGCCCACAGCCCGAGGATGTCTCGATGTCCCTCGGCGGTGACCGCCAGTGCCACATAGACGGGCCTGTTCGCTACTTGGCCATCGCGAATCTTGACGTTGACAGCGTCAATGAAGACGACCGGACAGACGCGGTCGAGCGGGCGATTCTGCCATTCCCCCATGCCGTCCATCACCTTGTCGGTGATCGTGCTGATGGTCATCTTGGAGGCACTCGCGCCGTAAACCTCGGCCAGGTGCGCGGAGATCTCGCCGTGCGTGAGCCCCTTCGCCGAGAGCGAGAGAACCATCTCATCAACGCCGGTCAGCCGGCGCTGCCCCTTCTTGACGATGGCCGGCTCGAACAAGCCCTCCCGGTCACGGGGGACATCGATCTCGACCGGGCCGATGTCGGTCAGCACGGTCTTGGACCGGGTGCCGTTACGGGAGTTGCCGCCGTCCTTGCCCGCCCGGCCGTGCTTGTCATAGCCGAGGCGGTCGGTGATCTCGCCTTCCAGGACAGACTCCAGAACCGTCTTGGTCAGCTGCTGCAACAGCCCACCCTCGCCGGCTGGCTGAAGGCCCTTGCTCCGGGCCTGCACGACGAGCTGGTCGATGAGCCTCTGCTCGACCGCCGCACTCTCCAACGACGGTTCCGCCTGGTCGTCGGCGGCCACGGACTCGGTCACGGTGTCAGTCACTTGATGTCTTTTCCTTGATCATCAGTTACACCGGAGACCGGGCTCTGTTCCGTAGTCGGTGGTGACGGCCGGTGACAGGCGTCGTTGATGTTGTATGCGAGATGTCAACTCCCTTGTTG
>NZ_JAIUKE010000924.1 GCF_020176795.1 Streptomyces sp. 8L | reverse complement strand
GCTTACGCCAACATGCCTCACGTGTCTGAAAGTTTGTATTGCCTATGACCTGCTGTGATGCTTGACAGCACTAGATAACCCTCGTCCCCATCGCGTACTCCGACGTCGTCATACCGGCGTCCGAACGCATGCGCCGCGACCACAGCGCCTTGATCCACGTCCTCATGGCAGTCCTCATCGCACACTCCCCCTGTCCGGCGTTGCCGCCGTCTGAATTCGTTCTGTGGTCCGTATTCGTTCTGTGGTCAGTCACTTCTGTGATCCGTCGTACTGCGAGCCGTCGCACCCACGAGCTGTCGCGCCTGCGGGCGTCGCGCCTTCTCCTCGTTGCTGCGTCCCGCCGTCCGGCGCCGAGGCACAGCACCGGTGCGCGGCCCTGAGAACCGACACCGGGGGCCAGCACCGAGGGCCGGCACCGCGGGCCGGCACCGCGGCCCGCTCTCCTCGGCGTCAGCGCTTTCGTCCGGCCGCCTCCCGCGCGGGGTCAGCCGCTGTTCAGCAGGCCGGTGGCCAGCCCCATCACCACGGGTGCCACGCCCGTCGCGAGGAAGGCCGGCAGGAAGCACAGGCCCACCGGCCCGGTGATCAGGACCTGCGCGCGCTGCGCCCCGGCCGTGGCCCGTCTGGTCCGCTCGGCCCGGAGTCCGTCGGCCAGCCGGGCGAGCGGCTCGGCCGCGGGCGCGCCGGTGACAGAGGCCCGCTCCAGACACCGGGCGAGCCCGGAGGCTCCGGGTATCTCCCCGAACCTCCCCCCCGCCGCGGACGGTTCGCCGCCGAGCACGATCTCGGCCGCCGCCCCGGCCAGCCGGTCCCCGACCGGTCCGCCGAGCGAGCCTCCGACGGCCTCCGCCGACTCTCGCGGCCCCGGGGCCGGGGGCGCCCCCCCCGGGGGGCGGGGCCCCCCCCCCGGGCCCCGGCGCCCCCCCCCCCCGCCGGCGCCCGCGCCGGCC
>NZ_JAIUKE010000923.1 GCF_020176795.1 Streptomyces sp. 8L | reverse complement strand
GACATCGAGGCGTGCCTCGACGGCCAGCCCGTCGCCGCGACGGCCGCGCTCGGAGCGGTCGGGGACGGCGGCGGCGACCGCCCGCAGGGCCCGCCCCCGCCGGCCCTGACACAGCGCGCCGCCTGGAGCTGATCGCCTCCCGCCTCCAGGCCATCCAGCAGGACCTGGACAGCACCGCCGCGCTTCTGGTCCAGCCCTGTGCCGCCGCCACACCGCCCGCAGAGCGGCAGGCAGCCCACCGATCACCGTAGGAGAAACGTTTTCTTGCCCCGCATCGACCGCTTCCTGGGCATCCGCCGCGACCCTCACTCCGAGGAACTCCTCGCCCGCGGCGGCGACGCCGAGGCACACAGCATCCTTCAGCGCGTGGGGTTCGTCGCCGTCGTCCGCCTCCACGAGACCTACCACCGTGTCCCCACCGGCATAGCCAAGGACGAGGAAGTACGTCTCGCCACGGATGCCGTCGCCCGCCTGCGGGCCGACGGATACCACGTCGACTGCGACGCGGACCTCGACACCGACGCGCGTCCACCCCGCTATCCGTCGATGGGCTCCAGGGTCGCCCATCTCGCCGAGCACGTGCACGAGGCGACCACCACGGAAGAGGTGGCCGATGCGCTGACCGAGTTGACCGCCGCCCACGACGGCATCCTCACCGCACTCGAAGAAGTCCTCACCGCCACAGCCGACTTCCACGACGGGCTCGGCCAGTCGGCCGACCCCCACATCGCCCGGCGACTGCGCTACCTCGCCGACGAGCACCTCCGCGTCATCCGCAGCGACCTCGCACACACCCGCAACGAGCTCGCCGACCGGCACGCCACGCACCCCGGCCGCAGCGCCTGCAGCGAAGAGGTCCTCGCCACCGAACGCGAGCGCTCCGCCGTGTGCGCCTGCCCGCCCCCGCCGCGCACGCTCACGGCCCCGCGGCGCACGGGCGTGCGGCGGAAGGTGTTGG
>NZ_JAIUKE010000922.1 GCF_020176795.1 Streptomyces sp. 8L | reverse complement strand
ACCCGGCTGGTTCCGGGAGGGGCGGGGCCTCTCGCATGTCCGGACGGGCGCGGGCCGCCCGGCGGGGTCCCGTGGCGCGCGTACGGGCGGGGCCGTCCCTGCCGGGGCGCGTCAGGTGCCGGCCGACGCGCCGCGGGCCACGCGCCAGCGGACCCCGTCGAGGATGCCGCCGAGCCCCTCCGCGAAGCGTGTGTCGGGCGGCGTGGCCTCGAACTCGGCGAGGCCCGACGCCAGTTCGGGGAAGTCCGCGGCGGCCTCCACCGCGCGCTCCGGGTTCCAGCGGCCCCCGGCCAGCAGCTCGTCGCGGGCCTGTTCCTCGATGGTGTGGCCGAGGACGAAGTGCAGTGTGGTGAACACCGTGCCGGTGGCCTGCGCCCGGGTCAGGCCCGCGTCCGCGAAGGCGCCGAGCAGGCCGTTGCCCACGCGCAGGGTGTGGGCGCCGTCGACGAACGTGCCCGCCTGCAGCCGCGCGCCGTCGCGGTGGGAGCGCAGGGCGTCGCGCAACCCCGTGGCCAGCGCGGTCGCGCGCTCGTCCCACGGCAAGGACGCGTCCGGCTGCGGCACCCCGGAGACGAGTTCCTCGGCCATGGCGTCGAGCAGGGCGCGCTTGTCCGCGAAGTGCCAGTACAGCGCCGAGGGCCGGACATCCAGCGCGGACGCGAGCCGGCGCATCGTGAGCCCGGCCAGCCCCTCCTCCTCCAGGAGCCGCATGGCTCTTTCGAGTACGTCGGACCGCCTCAGTCGCATGGTCTCTCCGTTCCTTCCCTGGTGGTTCCGCCTTGACAGTAATCCTTGGGCACCCCTAACTTGAACACCGTTCTACTAGAACAGTGTTCAAGTCGATGCCTGCCAAGGATCTCTCATGCCCAAGACATGGTTCATCACCGGGACTTCCCGGGGGTTCGGCCGCGAGTGGGCGCGGCGCCCCCGCCCCCCCCGGCCCCCCGGGGCGGGGG
>NZ_JAIUKE010000921.1 GCF_020176795.1 Streptomyces sp. 8L | reverse complement strand
GCGACTGCCGCAGACCCCTGATCGCCCTCGGCCTCACCGGATGAACCCGGACAAAAAGCGATCTTGCAACGGACCCTGGGTGACGACCAGGCCGCGTTCGCGGAGTTCCTGGATGGCGCGCCGGGTTGTGCCGAGGGCTACGTGGTAGGTGCGTGCCAGCTCTCGCTCGCCGGGCAGCCGGGCTCCGGCGGGCAGTTCGCCGGATTCGATCTGCCGCTGCAGTTCGTTCGCGAGCTGTGCGTAGACCGGTACGGGTGAGCTGGCCTGGAACGGGCTCTCCTGGTCGTCGTCCATGACGGCACGCTCACATAAGGGATAGCTCCCCGCAGATCTAGACAGCTCCATACAGCTCCATACAGCTCTGTACAGTTCTATAGGACTGAGCTGTAGCGGTAGGCTCGGTTCCGGGTCGTCGGTGGCCCGGGAACCGAAACACGGGGAAGGTGAACGCTGTGGGCACGAGGGCGGGCCGGCGAGACGACGACGGCGAAACTGGTCCGGTGCAGCAGACGCCGGCCTCGCGGCAGACGCGCATCGACGCGGCCTGGCGTGCCTACACCGGCCACACCAGCGGATGCGCGCCGTGCCGCAGCGGCGTCGACTGTCCGGCGGCGCGGACGCTGCGGGCGGCATGGTGCGAGCTGGTCCCCCGCGTGTAGAGCACCCGGCGCCCTTAGCCAGTCCCCTACAGATCTCCCTACATTCTCCCCTACAGTCCTCCCTACAGGGGCTACGCTCGATGCCCTGGCGTTGGCACAGGTCACAGGGCCTTTCGCGGGGCGCACGCGTGCCGACAACCCTTTTCTCCGTCCTTCACCGGGCGGGATCGAGGGTTGCCGGGGGGAGGGGGTGGGAGCGGATGGCTGGTCAGCAGCAGGTGTGGCGCTACAAGTCGACGGCTAGGGCGCGGTCGTTGGTGCTGCTGGCGCTGGGGGTGGTGAAGGTGGCCACGGCCGGGCAGCTGCGGCAGCTGGTGCTGCC
>NZ_JAIUKE010000920.1 GCF_020176795.1 Streptomyces sp. 8L | reverse complement strand
GGCGGGTGGCGCGGTGGGGGTCAGCCGATGCTCGCTTTTCTGACGTGCAGGGCGCGGCGGAGGTCGTCGAGTCGGTCGGCGAGTGCGCGGCGCAGCGCGGGGATCATGTCGGCGGTGTCGAGGCACTCGGTGCCGAGCCGCAGGGTGGTCTCGTCAACGGCGTGGGCGGGGAAGGCGAACTGTCCTGCGGCCTTGGCGATGGTGGGTCCCCTGCGGGCGCCGAGCTCGACGGCCGCGGGGAAGTAGCGCGGGATGAACTCGGCGGTGAGGTCGGCCTGTTCGGGCTGCCAGAAGCCCTGGGCGACGGCGGTGAAGAGGTAGTTGGAGAGGTCGTCGCCGTCGAAGAGGGCGGCCCAGGCGGCCTGTTTGGCGGCCGGGTCGGGGAGGGCGGCGCGGCAGCGGGCGGCGCCCTCCTGGCCGCTGGCGCTGGGGTCGCGGGCGAGTTCGGCCGCGATGTCCTTCTCGGAGGCGGCGCCGAGGACGGCGAGCCTGGTGAGGACGCGCCAGCGCAGTTCGGGGTCGAGTTCGGGTCCGCCGGGGACGTGGCCGTTGGCGAACCAGTCCTGGATGCCGTCGGGTTGGGTGGCGGAGTCGATGAAGTGGCGTACGGCGGTGAGACGGCGGCCGGGATCGCCCCCGTCCTCGGTGCGGCGGAGGAGGTCGCGGCAGAGCGCGGTGAGGGTGGCGAGGGCCGCGGGACGCTTCTCGGGGACGGTGTAGCGGGCGGTGATCTGCCCGCTCGCGAAGGCGAGGACGCCCTGCACGAGGGCGAGGTCGGTCTCGTGCGGGAGGTGGGCGCGGGCGGCGTCGAGGTAGGCGTCCGGGGCGAGTTCGCCGTCGCGGACCATGTCGCGGGCGGCGTTCCACACGACGGCGCGGGTGAGCGCGTCGGGGACGGCGGACAGCGCGTTGAGCGCGGTGTCCCAGGAGGCGGGGTCGAGGCGGATCTTGGCGTAGGCGAGGTCGCCGTCGTTGAGGACGACG
>NZ_JAIUKE010000919.1 GCF_020176795.1 Streptomyces sp. 8L | reverse complement strand
ACAGTGGTGCGGGGCCAGACGGTCTCCACCGCGTCGGGAAGCCCCTTCAGCCCGTCGCATACCAGCATGAGGACGTCGTTCACGCCGCGGTTCTTGATCTCGGTGAGGATGTGCATCCAGTGCTTGGCGCCCTCGCCGCCGTCGCCGGCCCACAGCCCCAGAATGTCCCGTCGGCCCTCGGCGGTGACGGCCAGGGCCACGTAGATGGGCCGGTTCGCCACCGCGCCGTCGCGGATCTTCACGTGGATCGCGTCGATGAAGATCACTGGATAGACGGCGTCCAGGGGCCGGTTCTGCCACTCGGCCATGCCCTCGAGGACCTTGTCGGTGATCGTGGAGATCGTCTGGCGCGACACGTCGGCGCCATAGACCTCGGACAGGTGGGCCTGGACCTCGCAGGTCGTCAACCCCTTCGCGGCGAGCGAGATGACCCTCTCGTCGACGCCCGACAGACGCTTCTGCCGCTTCTGCCGCTTCTGCCGCTTCTTGACGATCTTCGGTTCGAAGGAGCCCTCGCGGTCACGGGGCACGGCTATCTCCACCGGGCCGACATCGGTCAGCACGGTCTTGCCACGGGTTCCGTTGCGGCTGTTGCCGCCGTTCTTCCCCGCCGGGTCGTGCTTGTCATAGCCGAGGTGGTCGGTGATCTCGCCCTCCAGGGCGGACTCCAGGAGCCGCTTGGTCAGCTGCTGGAGCAGCCCACCCTCGCCGGTCAGCTGCAGACCCTCGGCCTGAGCGCGGCCGACCAACTCGTCGATGAGCTGGTCGTCCACCTTCTTCGCCGGCTGCAGCTCAGCGGCCTTCACGGACTCGGCCTCGGTCACGTTGTCGCTGGTCATCGACGCATCTTCCTTGATCAGGAGTTACACCGATCTTTTGGCTCTGTTCCGTAGTCGGTGGTGACGGCCGGTGACAGGCGTCGTTGATGTTGTATGCGAGATGTCAACTCCCTTGTTGCAGTGGTGTTTTCAGGACTCTCGGCGCTGG
>NZ_JAIUKE010000918.1 GCF_020176795.1 Streptomyces sp. 8L | reverse complement strand
CCTCACGCCAACAATAACGACCCCCACGACTCTCCGTCACCACCGAAAGTGAGACAGGGCCGATCTTTTTACAGTCCCGCCGACGCGGTGAGTCCCGCCGGGCGGAGTAATCCGCTGTGCTCACGGAGCGGATCATAGCGAGAAAGGTGCTCAGTGAACCTCTTTCGTCCTGAATAGTCGCAGGTCAACAGTGTGTGGATGGCTTGGACGGTGTGGCTGACGCGGCGGGTGGAGGAGCGTGCTCTCCGCTTGATGCGTCAGGACTTGAGCTGGGCGAAGGCGCGTTCGCCGGGGGCTCGGAGTCGAGCGTGGTCGCGGTTGCACTTTTGGTAGTGCTGCGGCTGTTCGCTGTGGTGGTAGGGGGTGCGGAAGGTGGCGCCGGCGCCCTGGTGGGCGCGGTCTGCCGGCACGAGGATCTGCCGGGTCAGGCAGGCCTGAACGATGCCGTGGGCGCGGGCCGGGGTCAGGTCGTGTGTGCGGCCGGGCGTCGCACGGGAGAACCACAGGGGTGTGCCGTCGGGACGGGCGATGACCTGCACGTTCATGCCGTGTTTTTTGTGCTTTTGCGAGTAGTACGGCTGATCGGCGCGGACACGGTCGGTGGCGATTAGGCTGCCGTCAACGGTGACGTGGTCGCCCTCACCGGGGCCGGTGAGGGCTTCCTGGATGCCTGGGGCCCAGGAAGCCAGCACGTCCAGGGCCTCGTCCACGTAGCGCCAGGCGGTGGCCTCGGATATCCCGAAACCCGCTCCGAGCTGTCGGAACGTCTCGTTCTTCCGCAGATGGACCAGAGCCAGGAGTGCCTGACTGAAACAACCCATTTTGCGTCACCGGGTGTTGCGGGCCTGCCGGTGCTCGTACAGGAGCCGGGCAACATGCTCGACCAGCTCGTGCGGGACATCGAGCGTGGCAGGATACGGAACCAACAGGGCCCCTTCGGTCGCCGGTGTGCTGAGTGGAATCACCACGCCAACGACGAGGGGCCCTGCCTCGTCACCACAG
>NZ_JAIUKE010000917.1 GCF_020176795.1 Streptomyces sp. 8L | reverse complement strand
TCGATGAGCCGCTGGTGCAGGACTGCGGTGTCGGAGCAGTGGGTGACGCCACTCTCGTGCGCGAGGTACAGGGTCTCGATCACTTCGCCGTACACGTCGAGCTGAAGCTGTTCAGCGGCTTTGTTGCCGATCCGTACCGGCGTTGAGCCCTCGTAGCCGGGCAGCCAGGGCAGCTCGCGCTCCCGCAGATCACGCTCTCCGGTGATCGTGTACATGATCTGCAGGTTCTCCGGGTCGCCGGCTACGGCACGCAGCAGCCATCGCCGCCACGCCTGGGCTTCCTGCCGGTACCCGGTGCCCAGCAGTGCGGCCAGAGTCGTGGAGGCGTCGCGCAGCCAGGTGAAGCGGTAGTCCCAGTTGCGTTCGCCGCCGATTTCTTCGGGCAGTGACGTCGTGGGCGCTGCGACGATCCCGCCGCTCGGCCCGTACGTCATCGCCTTCAATGTGATCAGGGAGCGGACTACGGCCTGACGGTAGGGCCCGTCGTAGGAGCACTCCTTGGCCCAGTCGAGCCAGAAGGCGAGCGTATGGGTCAGTGCGGCCTGCGGGTCGGGAATCTCGGGCGGGACCGCGTGGGAGGGGGACCAGCTGAGTACGAACGCGACGCTCTGTCCGGCGGCGACTCCGAAGTCGCTGATGAGGGCGCCGTCCTTGTCCACCTGCGGGACACAGGTGTCGAGCCACAGGGCGTCCGCGCCGGCCTCCGCAACCATGCGCCCACCGACCGCGTGAATCCACGGGCTGATGCGGCCGTAACCCGGCCGCGGACGCATGCTCGACGTCATCTGCACCTCGCCGGCCAGCCCCTCAACGATGCGGATCACCTGCGGCGCTCTGTCGCGCGGCGGCATGAAATCGAGTACGCGGACTGAACCGGCCTCGGTGTGCCACACCGATTCGAGGATCAGGGAGTCACCGCGGTACCGGCGCTCGGCGACCGCGGTGGCGGCTCCGGAGCGGTCAGTAGAAGTGCTGGGAGCGATCTGCCAGGTGCCGTGTTGCTGCGTGC
>NZ_JAIUKE010000916.1 GCF_020176795.1 Streptomyces sp. 8L | reverse complement strand
GCCCACACCCCGGGCCCGTGCCCACCCCACGTCCTCAGCAAGGAGCACGCATGTCTTTCACCAGCGACGAGATCGCCCGCCAGCCGGACGCCTGGCTCAGGGCCGCCGCCGTGGCGGCAGCCTGCGACCACCTGCCCTCGCCCGGGGAGCGTGTCGCCGTCGTCGGCTGCGGCACCTCCTGGTTCATGGCCGAGGCGTACGCCGTCCTGCGCGAGTCCCGGGGGCTCGGCGAGACCGACTTCTTCACGGCGTCGGAGTACCCCTCGGGCCGCTCCTACGACCGCGTCGTCGCGATCACCCGCTCCGGCACCACCACCGAAGTCCTCGACATCCTGGGGAGGCTGAGGGACACCTGTCCCACCACGGCGCTCACCGCCGACCTCGACACACCGGTCGTGGCCGCGGCCGGCCATGTCGTGGACCTCTCCTTCGCCGACGAACGCTCCGTGGTCCAGACGCTGTTCGCGACGACCGCGCTCGCCGCGCTCCGTGCCTCGCTCGGCGAGGACATCGAGCCCCTGGCGTCGGCGGCGCGGTCCGTGCTCGCCGAGCCGCTCGCCGAGGAGTGGCTGGCCGCCGAGCAGATCACGTTCCTCGGCGGCGGCTGGGCCCACGGCATCGCGCGGGAGGCCGGGCTCAAGATGCGGGAGTCCGCCCAGGCGTGGACGGAGTCGTACCCGAGCATGGAGT
This sequence comes from Streptomyces sp. 8L, assembly GCF_020176795.1. Classification (GTDB taxonomy): domain Bacteria; phylum Actinomycetota; class Actinomycetes; order Streptomycetales; family Streptomycetaceae; genus Streptomyces. The sequence goes on along the minus strand of NZ_JAIUKE010000916.1, from coordinate 342 downwards.
ACCGGCACGGCCCGATCAGCATCGCGGCCCCGGGACGTGTCGTGTGGCACTTCGGCGAGGACGGCGGAGACCTCGCGCAGGACGTGGCCCTCACCGGCGCAGCCTTCGTCGACTTCCCCCAGGACCCCCAGGTCGACCTGGTCCGGGTGCAGCGGCTCGCGGAGGCCACCGCCCGGCGCCGCGGTCTCGACCCCGACCGCCCGCGCAGCCTCACCCGGTCCGTCGTGCTGGAGCCGCGCCCGTAACAGGCCGCGCCCGGCGGGCGGTTCCCCGCACCGGCGGACCGCACAAGCACACCGCGGTACCGGCCCCGCCGGGCCGGGGCCGGGGCCGGTACCGCGG
>NZ_JAIUKE010000915.1 GCF_020176795.1 Streptomyces sp. 8L | reverse complement strand
ACCCGGTAGTAGATGTAGCGGTAGACGGTGTCGCTGTACTGGTCGTACAGCCGGCCGAAGGCATCGGCCTCGCCCGCCTGGGCGCGCTCGACCAGGTCCATCATGCGCGCGCTGTCGCTGTCGGCGGTCGGCCGACGGGTGGTGGCCGGGGCGGTGCCGGGGGCCCCCCCGGGGGGGGCGGGCCGGGGGGGGCCCCCCGGCCCCCCCCCCGCCCCGGGGGGGAAAGGGGGGCGGGGGCGCCCCCCCCGCGCGGGCGGGGGGG
>NZ_JAIUKE010000914.1 GCF_020176795.1 Streptomyces sp. 8L | reverse complement strand
TCTTCCCCGCCTCAAGCCCGGTCGTGTCGGCTCTGCTGGACGGGGGGGCGGGGTTGATGGACGACGCGGCGCCCCCCTCGGGCCCGTGCGCTGTGGCCGCCGCGTTAGGCCCGGGGGGGGGGCGGCCGCGGGGGGGGGGCGGGGGGGGGGCCGGCCGCGCCGCGGGCGCGGCCGCTCCTTCTGCTGACCGCGGCACCGCCGCTCGCCAGGGCGTAACAAGGTCCGATCGGGCCGCTCACGGCAGGGGCCGGTGCGGCGAATGCGGGGACGGCGTACGCGGTGGGGACAAGACCGCGCAAGTGGTCGAGGACCGTTGCGCGCAGCGTAGCCAGGCCCGAGGCGTCAACCCCGACGTGTGAGTACACGGGTCTCCCAGAGGCAGAGCTTCCATCACGTGCAGTGCGGGACCTCTCACCCACTGTCGCGGTGTGGGGGGTCCGGTATGCGTCTGAGGAGAATAACGCTTCGTACAGGCCGCGCTACACCGAGTTGCTCAAATCATCGGTTACGTCGCTTCAGTGTCGGCTCGTCGATGGTTCCAGTAGCAGATGGTGACCGGTTGTTGATCGGATAGCGACAAGATCTGATCACTGGTGTGTTGGTGCGGGGGCTGCTGGTGTCTGGTGAATCGGACAGACCGCCGATATTCGTACGCCTGCCGTGACGCTCGGCGCACACCTGGGGCGGATCGCGTGGTCGGGGGCGGTCCCGTGCGTCCCCCCGGGCCCCCCCCCCCCCCCCCCCCCCGCCCCCTAAGGGGCGGGGGGGCGCCGCCCCCGCGGGGGG
>NZ_JAIUKE010000913.1 GCF_020176795.1 Streptomyces sp. 8L | reverse complement strand
GGGTATGGGGAGTGCGGGGGGAGCGGCGGCCGGGCCGTGGGATGCGGCTTCGGCGCCCTCATTTCTATCGTTGTAAAAAGCCATTGAGGCACTGGTGAGCCCCGACCGTCAAGACGCACGGGGCAATCGCCGAAGAATGGCCTTGCTGTCGCGCGGCGTTGCCGGGCATGCCTGTCAACACCCTTCGCTCCGTGCGGGATTGGTGCGGAGGTGGCCTGCGAGGCAGGGGGCAGGGACGGCTCCCCGTGCGCGCTTTCCGGTGTACGCCGCCACGTCCGCCCGTTGCGCCGGGTTGCCGGATCGCCTGAAGGCACCCATACTCCGCCGTCTGTCCGCCGTGCGTCTCCCGTCCGCCGCGGAGCGCATTTGTCCGTGTATGTCTGTCCTGATTGTGGGAACGCGTAGGCATGCCCGTCGCCCTGTGGGGTGGCCGGCGTGCACACCGCACACGACGGATGGGACGGCCATGAGCAACGGATTCTCGGGTCCAGGAGCGTACGGTCCTGACCCGTTCGGAGATTTTCTGTCGCGCTTCCTCGGGGGCGGCCCCAGGCGGGGGCCGCAGCAGGTCGACATCAGCAGGCTGATGAGCGAACCCGCGCGTCAACTGGTCGGGGAGGCCGCGGCGTACGCGGCGCAGCGGGGCAGTGACGACCTCGACACCCAGCACCTGCTGCGCGCCGCCCTCGCCGTCGAGCCCACCCGCGGTCTGCTGAAGAGCTCGGGGGTGGACCCGGACCGGATGGCGGAGGAGATAGACAGCCGGGTCGGGCCGCCCGAGGCGGACACGGAGGACGCGCCGCGGCAGACCTCGCTGGCGGTCACACCGGCCGCGAAGCGCGCCCTGCTGGATGCCAGGGAGCTCGCGAGGACCGGCGGTGCCGGATACATCGGCCCCGAACACGTACTGGCGGCGCTGGCCGCGAACCCCGACTCCGCGGCGGGCCACATCCTCGACGCGTCCCGTTTCGCCCCCGGCCGGATGCCCGGGCCCGGAGCAGGCGCGATGGGCGCGCCGGAGGGCAGGCCGCGCGCGGTGGAGGAGCACGGGGCCGGTGCGGG
>NZ_JAIUKE010000912.1 GCF_020176795.1 Streptomyces sp. 8L | reverse complement strand
GGGCCGGGTGTGGTGGGTTTCGGTGCACCGGCTGGAGAGCCAGTCGTCGTGCGGAGGTTCCGGAACCCGCGCCGGACGCGGGCGGGGGTGAGTTTGTGCGGTGGCGCCGGCTTCTCCCACGGCCGGCGCAGGTCGGTCGCGAGAGGCCGGGCGAGCCGGAGCTGGGTGTGGGCGGCGATGATCAGCCAGGTCCAGCGGTCGGCGGCTGCGGAGTCGCGCAGACGGGGCCGGGTCCAGCCGAGGGTCTGCTTGAGCAAGCGGAAGGTGTGCTCGATGTCGAAGCGGCGGAGGAACGCCTGCCAGCAGCGGTCGACGTCGGCTTCGGTGGCGCCGGTGCGTGACCACCACAGCCAGACCGGTTTGTTCACCCCGCCGGACGGCAGGTGCTCGACGGCCAGGCGGATGACGGTGCCCTCGATGACCGGCAGCGGCCCGTCGTGCTCCAGCCACGCGGCTCGCTGGGTCAGCCTGGGGTGCAGGCGGTCCCATGCCTGGGCGGTGGCCTTGCCGTAGAGGCGGGTGTCGGTGACCGTGACGGCCTGCTCGGTGCCCCAGGTGGCGGGGTCGCCGAAGACGAACTCTCCGCCGTGCTTGGGCATCCGGCCGCCCTTCGGGTGGGCCCTGTAGAACTCCTCCCACGAGGGCGCCGGGCGGCGCATCACCCGGTCCGACCGGGTACGGCCCAGGACCTCGACGGGCAGGCCGGACAGCAGGTAGGCGATGCGCGGGGCGTCATAGCCGGCGTCCAGCACGATCAGGATCTCCGGGTCACCGGCGGTCCACTGGCCTGCGGTGACGAGCCGTTCGACCACCTCACGGACCTGGTCGGCGGTGACCGCGGCCAGGTCCGCGCCGGGCGGCAGGCGGACCGCGTCCAGGAACGCGGACCAGGAGGTGCGGCCGCTCTCCAGGGCGACGACGACCGAGTACGGCCATCCGGGCATCATCTGGTGCTTGGCGTTGCCGCGGCCATAGGTGTGGCAGAACTAGTAGTGCTTGGTCAGGTTGGTATCGGCTCTGGCATGTTGCGGTGACAGGTGGGGCAGGCGCCGGTCCAGACCGCG
>NZ_JAIUKE010000911.1 GCF_020176795.1 Streptomyces sp. 8L | reverse complement strand
CACCGTCACCCCGGCCACCTCCGACCAGCTCTCCCGCCCCCTCACCGACGCCCTCACCGACGCCTTCATCGTCAAACCCGCCATGCTCTTGCAATACGGACAGCTCTTCAGCGGAAAATGCGCCACCGAATACAGCACGACCAAGCTCAGCCAACTCGCCTACGAGCGGGAGATCTCCGACCGCACCGCCTGGGTCAAGAACATCTACGGCCTCACGGACTACATCAGCCCCCAGGGCTCCGTCTCCGGCATCTACGACAGCGAAGTCGACATGGCCGTCCAGTGGGCCACCGACCACTTCGGCCAGCCCCCCATGCAGAAGTTCGAGAAGAACTGCGTCAAGGGCGACGTCACCGCAGCGAAGAAGGCGTCTCTCGACAAGGTCGGCGGCGCCGTCTTCCTGCTCGTCGCCGCCGTCATCGTCTGCGTCCTGATCACCGCGCTCGCCGCCCAGTTCCAAGTCGCCCAATGCCGCATCGCCTGGGACTCCGTACGCGGCGAAGCCACCCTGATCGCCGGCACGATCCCCGGGCCCGGCAGAGCCCTCCTGTGGGAATGGGCCTCCTCGGTCTTCCGCTCCCTGGCCGAAGTCCTCTGGTCGGTCATCGCCCTCGCCGTCTTCATCGTCTTCGTCGTCGCCCTCCTCAACCCGACCACCGCCTGGGGCGACGAGCTGACCATCCGCTTCCTGGTGATCGACATCCTGTGCATCGGCGCCATCGTCAAGCGCAAGAAAATCCAGACGCGCTCACGCGAGATCGCCGGCACCATCCGTACGAGGATGGCCAACTCCCCCTACGGTGGCGCCCACGGAAGCAGCTTCGGCGCGCCCTCGCCCCAGTCCGCCCGCCGGCCCCAAGCGGCCCGCACCACCGCGCGCGCTCTCGTCCGCACCGCGATGATCGGCGTCGCGCTCGCATCCGGCCAGCCCCTCACCGCTGCCGCCTACGCCCTTCCCTCACAGCTCGGGGCGGCGACCCTCATGTCCCTGGCCGAAGTCCTCTGGTCGGTCATCGCCCTCGCCGTCTTCATCGTCTTCGTCGTCGCCCTCCTCAACCCGACCA
>NZ_JAIUKE010000910.1 GCF_020176795.1 Streptomyces sp. 8L | reverse complement strand
TCGCCAGGAGATGTGCAATGCGCTGGGCCTCGGCGTCCTCGACGCGGGGGTCGAGGAGCATCACGGGGCGGGAGAAGATCAGGCGCAGGCGTTCGGCCTCGTCCTGGACCGTGCGTTTCCTGCCCGCCGATGTGAGCACCTCCACCAGGCGCGCACGACTCAGCCGGGCCGCGGCGCGAGGGCTGGGGGCGGCGGCGAGAACAGCGCGCGCCTGGGGGCTGCGCAGCCCGCCGACGCTGGCCGGCCACGCCGACACGGCCGTCGGCCAGATCCGCATCAACGCCGCACGCAAGGAGTGCAGGGCCTCGACACGGTGACCCACGGCCGCCCGGTGGGCGTGCGCCACCACACACAGGGCCTCCGCCGCCGGGGAGTTCGCGACACGCGGGCGGTACTCGCCCGCCAGCGTCATCGAGGCGATCAGCCTCGCGTCCGCGGCGTCCGTCTTGGGAATCCCCCGGGCCGCGCGGTGACGGGCAGCGCGGGTGGGGTCCACATGAACGACCTCCATCCCCGAGGCCGCCAGCGAACGGGCGAACAGGATGTTCACGTCCTCAATCCCGGTGACCGTCGCGCGCCACCTGCGGCCCAGCGGCGCGAGGAACGCCCGGTAGCACGCGAGGGGAACCGAACTTTCGGCGTACATGATCCGGGTTTCGCCGAGGATGGCCCCCGAACGGTCGAGTACCGCGACGTCGAGCCACTGATCCGACCAGTCGCATCCCGCGAAGAACAAGCAACCACCTCCGGTCGGTGAGGAAGACGGACGATTTCTGAGCCCTATCCGGCCGGGGCCCGCAGGAGGCGCTCCCGCGTGGCCTCGGGCAGCACCCGGCGCAGGACCGGTGCGGTCGAGCTGAGGGAAGCAGCGAAGGCGGCGACGAGGTCGTGCGGGACGCTGGCCGCGAAAGAGGCCACCCACAGGAGGGGGGCGCCGAGCGCGGGCTCGGCCCACGCCTGCCATCCGGCCGGTCCCACGTCGTCGATGCCGACGCTCAGGGTCCGCGGATCGGCGTCCTGGATGAGGGGAGGCACCTCGCCGAGGCTGATGTGCGAGATGAACAT
>NZ_JAIUKE010000909.1 GCF_020176795.1 Streptomyces sp. 8L | reverse complement strand
GGGCTGGGCGGCGGGGTGGGGCCAGGGCCGAAGTAGCGGCGCGTGTATCCGGCGGCGGTGCCGTGCGGATCGGTGCCGGGGAGCCGGGCGGCGCCGGCGCGCCCGGCGGCGGGGTCGACCAGGCCGTAGCCGGTGGCGTCGTCACGGCCGCCCTTGGGCGCGTCCCGCGCGGTGTCCTCCAGCAGTTTCTTGATCTGCGCGGGCGTGAGGTGCGGATGGGCGGACCGTACGAGGGCGACGGTGCCGGAGACGAACGCGGCGGCGGCGCTCGTGCCCCAGCCCTCGTAGTAGTGCCGGTCCGGGTCCGCTATCACCACGTCGACGCCCGGTGCGCTGACGTCGGCGTTCCAGCGGCGGGTGGAGAAGTCCGCGGGCGTGCCGTACTTGTCGACGGCGGCGACGGCGATCACGCCGGGGTAGGCGGCCGGGTAGGAGATGTGGTCGCCCTTCTGGCCGCCGTTGCCGGCGGAGGCGACGACGGGAACGTTCTTGGCGAGCGCGTACTGCACGGCCTCGTCCTCGGCGCGCTCGGGGTGCGCGGAGGCGCTGTCGTCGCCCAGGGAGAGGTTGATGACGTCGGCGCCGTGGTCGACGGCCCAGCGGATGCCTTGGGCGAGTGCGTCGCCCCGGCTGGTGCGGGCGCGGTCGCGTGCCGGGTCGGTGCCCTCCAGGATCACCCGCACGGGCAGGATCTTCGCCTGGGGCGCGAGGCCGAGAACGCCGTCGCTGTCGTGCGGGCCGTGGCCGTGGCCCGCGATGATGCCGGCCATCGCGGTGCCGTGCCGGGCCCAGGAGCGGTCGCCGCGCTCGGCGCCGAAGCCGATGAGGTCCTTGCCCGCGAGGACCTGGCCCGTCAGGTCGGGGTGGGTGCTGTCGACGCCGGTGTCGAGGACGGCGACAGTGATGCCGTGTCCCTTGCTGGTGCGCCAGGCCTGCTGGGCGTGGAGCCGGCCGAGCGCCCACTCCTGGTCGCGTATGGCGTCGGCGCTCGCCGGGGGCGCGGGGAGGAGCAGCAGGAGGGACGCGGCGGCCAGGGCGGCGGCCGTTTGCCGCAGGCGGTACGCGGCCCGGGCGGGCCGCGTAC
>NZ_JAIUKE010000908.1 GCF_020176795.1 Streptomyces sp. 8L | reverse complement strand
CCCTTCGGCCTTCGCACCGACCCCCGATCCACTCACCCCCGGCCGGGACATCACCCACGCCCACTTCCAAGCCGGCGACACCGTCGTCGTCCTCAAGGGCGTGGCCGCCGGGGAGCTGTGGGGAGACGCGATGTACGTCGTCGCCCCGTCCTGGCACACCCCGACCGACGAGGACGGATGGCGGCTTCGTGATCCGACCGGTGGCGCCCAGTCCTACGTCACCGCCCACCCCCGCTACCTCGTGCACCTCAAACGCCGCTGCCCGGACTGCCTGATCCACCTGCGAGCCATGGAAGACGCGCTCCTGCCGCGATTCGCCGGCCGCAACGAGCTGATCGACTGCGGCTGGTACACCACCACCGCCCTAGGCCACCTCGTGCACATCGACGACAGTCGGGGCGGCCGGTGATCCCCCGCCTCCACAAGCGAAGCCACAGCCCCCATGGTCCGCTGGCCGAAGCGCTGGGAAGGCCGCTCTCCCCCGACGAGGACCTGACCAAGTACACACTCGTCGCCACCTGGCCAGGCCCGGACCATTTCACACCGGACAACGGGCGGAAGACCTGGACTTGCGCCGAGTGGGCCGAACACCTCGAAGTTCCCTATCAGGAGTATCCGAGCGCTGCAAGCCCGGACGGCGACCGGCGGGCGATCCTCCACCTCAGCATCCGGCTCCACGCCGACGACCCCGAGCCGACCTGCCCGGAATGGTCAGAGGCTGCCCACCGGTTCGCCCGCGCCGCCGGCATCGAGATTCCCACCAAGGACCACGGCTGCCGATGGATCGCCATCACGGCCCTGCCCCGCCGCCTCGACCTGATCGCCAATCTGATCCACCTCGACGGCGCGTGGCACGCCCCGCCCGCAGACGTCTTGCGTCGTCTTGCGAACGAGGCACGCCGTATCGAGCAGGACCTCCACCTGATTCCCGTCACTATCGGCGGCACGACACGGGACACCATCCCTGTGTCGTCCACGACATCGGCCCACCTCGCGAGCGTCCTCACGCAGCTGGCCGACGAGCAGGTCGGTCCCCTGGCCACGGCCCGCGGGCTCATCGAGCACACTGCGCAACGAATCGCCCGCCGGC
>NZ_JAIUKE010000907.1 GCF_020176795.1 Streptomyces sp. 8L | reverse complement strand
ACCCGAGCCCGACCAACCCGGCCAGCCCGACCGGCCCTGCCGCCCCACTCTCCCACCCGAGCCCGACCAACAGCGCCGACGCTGCCCTCATGCAACGCCTCCACGACGCACAAGCAGACGGACAGTGGAAGATCGGCGTAAAAGCGGACCAGCCGTACCTGAGCGAAGAAAAAGGAGGCCACTGGAGCGGGAGGGAAATAGACTACGCGAAGGCCATCACCAAATCCCTGGGCATCCCTCTCAAGAACATCAAATGGGTCCCGATAGGAACCAAATCGCGTCCTGACATGCTCTCCGATCAGAGCGTCGACATGATCGTCGGAACATACGGAATGTCGACCGCCAGAGAAAAAGGCAACCCGAAGGACCACACCGAAGGTGTGCTTTTCGCCGGACCATACTTCCAGACAACCGAAAGAATCATGATGCAGGCCGACCCGAAGCATCACGGAAATGCGGTGATACACGGCAAATCGGAAACAGTACATTCCCTCGACGATCTCATCGCCGCAAAAGCAAGGGTCTGTGTGGCCTCAGGATCAACCGCAGACACGTACCTCGAGGAAAACAATGAGTTTCCGGATCGCGCACGCCTGAGCGACTACGACCTCTGCGTCACAAACCTCAAAGGAAAATACGATGCGATGATAACAGACACCACCATACTGGATCTATTCCAGAAGAAAAATCCGGGCGCTTACACAATCTCCCGCGACATCCTCCCGATCGGCAGTAACGAAGAGTACGCAGTCGGACTGAACAAAAACGCCACCACCCTCAAAGAACTCATCTGCGAAAAAATGAAGACAAAGGAAGTGACGGACGCAACGAGAAGATATTACAAAAATATCCCAGGCGGATCGCCGATGACCGGCGGATGCCAACCCCCGCCGGACTGAGAAGATTTCCAAGCCCTCGACTGCAAGCACCCGCTACCCTGGAATCCGGCAGGAATCCGGATCAAGCCGTCCACGGGGAACTTGAGAACGATCAAGCTTAGCCTCGATCTTGCATGATGGTCCGCCGACGGAGTCGGTGGACCGTTTCGCTTTCGGTTTCTGATGGCGGGCATTCCGAGGGCCCGAGTGTCGCCTCG
>NZ_JAIUKE010000906.1 GCF_020176795.1 Streptomyces sp. 8L | reverse complement strand
TGAGGCGACCCCGGTGGTGTGGACACTCTGGCAATGGATCTTGCAGATCCGGGGAAGGGTGTCCTGGTGGGACGGAAGTCTCCGTATCCGGCGGAGTTCAGGAACGATGCCGTCGCGCTGTATCGCGCGGCGGGTGGGAAGCGCACGTATGCGGCGGTGGCGGCGGATGTTGGGGTGACCGGCGAGACGCTGCGCAGTTGGGTGCGCCAGGCCGATGAACAGGCGGGCCGCAGCAACCGCGACGAGCCGGTCGCCGAGGGCAGGGATGAGGAACTGGCCCAGCTGTGGGCGGAGAACGGCCGGCTACGCAGGGCGGAGAAGGAGTGGGAACTCGAGCGGGAGATCCTGCGCCGGGCGGCCCAGTATTTCGCGAAGGAGATGAGGGCATGACCCTCCGGTGGGGCTTCATCTCCGACAACCGGGCCGACTTCGGCGTGCAGCGGATATGCCGGGTGCTTCAGGTCTCGCGCTCGGGCTACTACCGGTGGATCGCCGGCGCGAAGGCCCGCGAGGTGCGGCGGGCCGCCGACGATGTCCTGGCCGCGGAAATCCGCGAGATCCACACCGACCACAAGAAAACGTACGGAGTGCGGCGTGTCCATGCTGAGCTGCGGGGCTTCGGACACGCGGTGAACCGCAAGCGCGTCGAGCGGCTCATGCGCAGGCACGGCCTGGAGGGCCTCCATCTGCGGTGCCGTAAACGCACCACGGTCCCGGACCGCCTCGCACCTCCTGCCCCAGATCTCGTCCAACGTGACTTCTCCGCCAGGCAGCTGGACGAGAAGTGGTGCGGTGACATCACGTATGTGCAGGTCGGCGGGTCGTGGCTGTATCTCGCCTGCGTCCTGGACGTCTGCTCACGCCGGGTGCTCGGCTACTCGATGGCCACCCATATGCGTGCCGAGCTGGTCATCGACGCCCTCAAGATGGCGGTGGCGGCACGCGGCGGCCACGTGGACGGCGTGATCTTTCATGCGGACAGGGGCTCGCAGTACACCGCTGCCGCGCGCACAGGTCTGCGACGGTTTCGGGATCCGCAGGAGCATGGGCCGGGTTGGCTCGAGTTACGACAACGCCCTCGCCGAGTCGTTCTGGCAG
>NZ_JAIUKE010000905.1 GCF_020176795.1 Streptomyces sp. 8L | reverse complement strand
TACTGAGGTTGAACTCGTGATGTTGTGTGGTGTCAGGTCTCTCTGATCTGCAGGCCGGTCTCGGCAAGGCAGTCGTCGATCAGGTGGCTGCGGTACTGGATGTGCCGCAGGCGGCGTCGGGCGGTCTGAACGAGGTGTTCGGGGGTGCTGAGGGCGGCGTTGGAGAGCCGGCCGCGCCGCAGGAGCGATCAGATCCCTTCGACGGGGTTGAGGTCAGGTGCGTAGGGCGGCAGGTAGTAGAGGGTCAGCCAGTCCCGGGTCTCGGCGAACTCCCGCAGGCCAGCGGCTTTATGCACGTTGAGGTTGTCCCGGACGAGCACGATTGGGCCGCCGAGCTGCTGGTGGGCGGCGATGAGCAGGTCGCGGTAGTCGCGCCAGGAAAAGCTTTTGCGTCCGTCCCGTCGGCCGTCGTCGCGGCGGGGCCGGTAGATCAGCCTCGAGCGGTGTCCGGGCTTGTAGCAGGTCAGCGCGGCGATGGAGACGCGTCTGCGGGACCGGCCGCGGACCCGCACCACCGGGGTGCGGCCACGTGGTGACCAGGTCCGGGCTGTCGGCGGCGTCATGGAGAAGCCGGCTTCGTCCCCGAAGACGAGCCACGCTCCACGGGCCGCCGCGAGCCTTCCGCGCAGGGCCAGACCGCCTTGATCCAGCCGGTGACGGCATCATCGTCCCGTTCGACCGCACAGCGGGCCGGGACCTGGCAGGACCAGCCGTTGCGGACCAGAAGCTTGCGCGCGCCCTGGATCGTGTAGGTGAGATGGAAGCGTCGGCCGATCACCGTCTTGACGCGTGAGAGGGTCCAGCGCTGGTCCTCCCAGCCGTGCGCGGCCGGACCCTTGGCCGGCTCCGCTTCCAGCTGGGCGAACTGCTTCTCGCTGAGCCTGGGAAGCGACGCCGGCCCCTGTGAGCGCAGGGCCCTGGGACCGTCTTCCTTCCATGCCCGCCGCCACCGCTGAACCGACCGGACGCTGACGCGCAAGTCCTTGGCGATCGCAGTGCTGCCCTCGCCCCGGGCGAAGCGCTCTGCGGCCTGGCCCCGTAACTCCTCGCGGAACTGACGCCGTTCGTCGCTCAGCCCGCCACCCTGTGGATACCGCATACCTCGGTCATAC
>NZ_JAIUKE010000904.1 GCF_020176795.1 Streptomyces sp. 8L | reverse complement strand
CGCCCACCCCGCCCGGACGCGGGACCATCCGAGAGGAACGTGACGTGCGACAGCCCGACATCCGCCTGGCCCTGCGCGACTGGGACCATGTGACCCCCCTGCTCACCGGAGCCGTGCCGACGCCGGGCTGGAACCTCTCGCTGGAAGCGCGCGACGTGACACCCGACGTGCTCGCCGAGCCCGCGGTGGACGGCGGCGAGACCTCGTTCAGCCGGTATGCCCTGGCCCGGGCCGCGGGCGACGACCGGCTGGTCGGCCTGCCGGTGTTCGTGATGCGCGGCTTCCGGCACCGCTGCGTCCTCGTCCGTACGGACAGCCCGTACACCGCCCTCGAGGACCTCGACGGGGCCCGGGTCGGGCTCACCGGCTGGCCCGACTCGGGCAACACCTGGACCCGCGCCCTGCTGCGCGCGGCCCGCGTCGACCTGGCCGGCGTCGACTGGCGGGTGGGGCCGCTCGTCGCGGGTGAGCACGGCAAGGACCGGGTCGGCTCCCGGCCGCTGCCCGCCAACGTGTCCGTGCTCGCGGACGGCGAGAGCCTCCAGGAGGAACTGGCGGCGGGCCGGCTCGACGCGGTGTTCACCCCGTTCCTGCCCGACGAGATGTTCACCGCGCGCAGCCGCTTCCGGCAGTTGCTGCGCGACCACCGCGGCGCCGAGCAGGCGTACTTCGCCACCACCGGCTTCGTGCCCGGCATCCACCTCGTCACCCTCAAGCGGGAGACCGTACGGGCACATCCGTGGCTGCCGGGCGCCGTGCTCGACGCGCTGGAGGGCGCCAAGCGGCACTGGACCGCGCGGCGGCGGCTGCTGGCCGACACCACGCCCTGGCTGCTGGACGAACTCCTCGACGCCACAGCCCGGTTCGGAGCCGACTGGATGCCGTACGGTACCGCCGCCAACGCGCGGATGACCGAGGCGTTCTGTACGGAGCTGGTCGCCCAGGGCATCGCACCAGGACCGGTCGCCCCGGACACCGTCTTCCCCACCGCCCTGGAGCCCACGGCTCCGACGGGCCCCGCGCCCGACCGGGCCGCCACGGCCGCCGGTTGGGTGCCCAGTCGGGGGTGGCGGCGAACTGGCCGGTGGCGATGCGCATGGAAGACGCTCCGGGGATCGGGACGTG
>NZ_JAIUKE010000903.1 GCF_020176795.1 Streptomyces sp. 8L | reverse complement strand
GGGGCCGATGGGGCCGGCGGAGCCTTGCGTGGACGGGCGGGCGGGGCCGGCGCTCCGCACTCCTCGCATCCCCGGCACCGCGCGCCCGCCGCGCACCTGCGGGCCAGCGGCTGGTGGGCGACGGCGCGGCCCCGCTCGTCCAGCAGCCGGCCCATGCGCTTCACCGTCCGGACGGTGACGGACCGCGCGTCGACGCGCAGCCGCGGGAACCGCCGCGCGAACAGCGCCTCCAGCGCGGCCATGCCGTCGAGGTCGCGCAGCCAGACGCTGAGGAGCAGATTGCCCGCGCCGGTCACCGACGCGGCCAGCCGCGTCTGCGGGAGGCGGGCGAGCGCGGCGCCGGTGCGGTCGAGTTCGCCGTGCGGCACCGTGATCCGGTACGTGACGAGCCCCGGCCAGCCCGCGAGCGGCTGCGCCACGTCGCAGCGCAGCAGCAGGTGCCGGCCCCGCAGCAGCCGTCCGACCCGGCGGCGTACGGTCGGCTCGGTCAGTCCGGTCTCCGCCGCGAGTGCGGCGGGGCCCGCCCTGCCGTCCTCGCCGAGGGACCGCAACAGGGCCCGGTCCGCGGCGTCGTAGCGCCCGGCCGGCACGGGCACGGAGCCGACTGGCGGGGGCGGCGCGGCCAGCAGGGCGCGGCCCGCGGGGGGCAGTGCCCCGAGCTGCCAGCCGCCGCCCTCCTGGTAGACGCGGAGCATGAGGCGGGTCGTGACGCGCCGGATGCCGGGCAGGGCGTCGATGTCCCCGACGATCAGGGCCCCGAGTGCGGGCAGGTCGACCGCGCCGACCAGCAGGGCCAGGTCGTGGTCGCCGACGACGTGTTCCAGGGTGAACACCCAGGGCCGGGCCGAGAGATGGCGGGCGAGTCCGGCCAGGCGCCCCGGCTCGCACTCGATCTCGACGGAGGCCAGGGTGGCGGCGCCCGGCGCCGCGTACCCCGTGACCCAGGCGAGCCCCTGCCCGGTGAGGCGCCGCCAGCGGCGCGCGGCCGTCGTGGCGTCCACACCGACGGCCGGGCCCACACGGGTCCACGGCGCCCGCGGGTCCCGTTGCAGCGCGGCCACGAGGGCGAGGTCGGACTCCTCGAAGCCGCCGCTCCCCATGTCCCCGCCCGCGCCCTCGAAGCCGCCG
>NZ_JAIUKE010000902.1 GCF_020176795.1 Streptomyces sp. 8L | reverse complement strand
TAGCTCCACCGACCCGTGATCGTGTGCCCCCATCCCCGTTCCCGCCCCTCTTCGCTCTTCGCTCTTCGTGTCGTTAAGGTCACCCTAGCCTCGCGCTTTCATGAAGCGGGCTGTCCGGCAGGCGGTCAGGAAAGCAGAAAGTGCCTCTGACCAGCAAGAATGAGGATTGTCGAGGTCCTTGTTCCTGCCACCGCCGGAGGCACTTTCCAGGTGAAGCACTCTATCGGTTCCTATCCCCGTGTCCGCGTTCAGGACGACGGCCGCCAGGTCGTCTCCCAGGCCGGGTCGGTCCTGCTGGTCGAGACGGTCCGCAAGACCGGCCTTGACCAGGTCATATCGACAGCTCTGGCGCCGTGGCGCAAGCCGCGGGCCGTCCACGATCCCGGCAAGGTCCTCCTGGATGTCGCCCTGGCGGTCGCACTGGGCGGGGACTGCCTCGGGGACGTTGCGATGCTGCGGGCCGAGCCGGCCGTTTTCGGTCCGGTCGCCTCCGACCCGACCGTCTCCCGCCTGATCGACACCCTCGCCGCCTCCGGCGAGAAAGCTCTGCAGGCGATCCGGTCCGCACGCTCCGAAGTCCGCGACCGTGTCTGGTCGTTAGCCGGTGAGAGGGCCCCGGACGCCGACGCTCAGGTCACCGTCGATCTCGACGGCGTCCTCGTGGTCGCGCACTCCGAGAAAGAGGACGCGGCCGCGACCTGGAAGAAGACCTACGGCCATCACCCTTTGACGGCCTTCGTCGACCACGGCCCGGGCGGAACCGGCGAGCCGGTCGCGGCCCTGCTCAGGCCGGTGAACGCGGGCTCGAACACGGCTGCCGACCACATCAGCACCGTCCAGCTCGCCCTGGCCCAACTGCCCAAGCGCTACCGGCGAGGACGGCAGACGCTGATCCGCACGGACTCCGCCGGCGGCACCCACGACTTCGTGTCCTGGCTCGCCAGGCGAGGACGCTGGCTGTCCTACTCGGTCGGCATGACGGTCACCGAAGTGATCCACGAACATGTGCTGAAGGTCCCCGCCCCGGCCTGGACAGCGGCCGTCGAGACTAACGGTGAGGTCCGTGACGGGGCCTGGGTCGCCGAGCTCACCGGCAGCCTGCTGGACGGCTGGCCGAAGGGGATGCGG
>NZ_JAIUKE010000901.1 GCF_020176795.1 Streptomyces sp. 8L | reverse complement strand
TGTCCTGAGTCGGTAGTTCGCTTGCGGTTATAGGGTGGGGCGATGCCTGGTCCGAAGCCGTTGCCGCTGGAGTTGTCCGATCGCGAACGCCGGGTGTTGCGGGGCTGGTTGCGCAAGCAGACCGCTTCGCAGGCGCTCGTGCTGCGGTCGAGGATCGTGCTGGCGTGTGCGGAAGGTCTGCCGAACGCGCGTGTCGCGGACGACGTGGGTGTCTCGCGGGAGACGGTGCGCAAGTGGCGGTCCCGGTTCGCCGCGGACCGGCTGGAGGGCCTGGTGGACCGGCCACGCTCGGGGGCGCCGCGGAGGATCACGGACGAGCAGGTCGAAGCCTTGGTCGCCAGGACGCTTGGCCAGGCGCCGCCGACCGGTGATTCGCACTGGTCGACGCGTTCGATGGCCGAGGCGGAGGGCATGTCGCAGTCGGCCGTCTCGCGGATCTGGCGGGCGTTCGGTCTCAAGCCCCACATCGTGGAAACCTGGAAGCTGTCGACCGACCCGCAGTTCGTGACCAAAGTCCGCGACGTGGTGGGTATCTACCTGTCCCCGCCGGAGAACGCCCTGGTCCTGGCGGTGGACGAGAAGTCGCAGATACAGGCACTGGACCGAACCCAACCGGTGCTGCCGATGGCGCCGACCACGCCGGCGAAGATGACGCACGACTACGTTCGGCACGGCACAACCAGCCTCTTCGCCGCCCTGGACATCGCCTCAGGCTCGGTCATCGCCCAGCACTACCGCCGACACCGCCACCAGGAGTTCCTCCGCTTCCTGAAGGTCATCGACGCGGCTGTCCCCCAGCACCTCGAACTCCACCTGGTCCTGGACAACTACGCCACCCACAAGACCGAGCCGGTCAAGAAGTGGCTGCTGCGTCACCCCCGCTTCCACCTGCACTTCACCCCCACCTCGGCGTCGTGGCTCAACCTCGTCGAGCGCTGGTTCGCCGAGCTGACCTCCCGCAAACTCCGCCGCTCGGCCCACCGCAGCGTCGTCGAACTCGAAAGGGACATCCGCAGCTGGATCAACGAGTGGAACAAGAACCCCAAGCCGTTCATCTGGACGAAGACCGCCGACGACATCCTCGACACCCTCGCCGCATACTGCACACGAATTAACGACTCAGGACACTA
>NZ_JAIUKE010000900.1 GCF_020176795.1 Streptomyces sp. 8L | reverse complement strand
CGCCCCCACACCCACCACCGTGTCGTGCAACCGCGAATTCGGCCCCACCTCCGCACCCTCACCCAGATGCGTCGACCCCGACAGCTGCGTATTCGGATGCACCACCACATCCGGCTCGAACGTCACCGACACATCCAGCTGCACCGACGCCGGCTCCACCACCGTCACACCCCCCAGCATCGCCACCTCCAGCAGCCGCGCGTTCAACAGCCCCCGCGCCTCCGCCAACTGCACCCGATTGTTGATCCCCAAGATCTCCCGGAAATCCACCGCCACCGACGCACCCACCCGATGCCCCGACTCCCGCAGAATCCCCAGCACATCCGTCAGATACTCCTCACCCTGGCTGTTGTCCGTACGGACCTT
Source organism: Streptomyces sp. 8L (assembly GCF_020176795.1). Taxonomy (GTDB): domain Bacteria; phylum Actinomycetota; class Actinomycetes; order Streptomycetales; family Streptomycetaceae; genus Streptomyces. The sequence goes on along the minus strand of NZ_JAIUKE010000900.1, from coordinate 770 downwards.
CCCCAGAGCATCCGCCAGCAGCGCCCCGTCGAACGCGAACACCCCCGAATTGATCTCACGGATCGCACGCTGCGCATCACTCGCGTCCTTGTGCTCCACGATCGCCGTCACCGCACCGCTCGCACTGTCCCGCACGATCCGGCCGTACCCCGTCGAATCCGGCACCTCCGCCGTCAGCACCGTCACCGCGTTGCGATCCGCCTCGTGCGACTCCACCAGCGCCGCCAACGTCCCGGCGGTCAGCAGAGGCGTGTCACCGGTCAGCACCACCACCGTCCCGTCCGGCGTCGAACCGAGCTCCGCGAACGCCGTACGCACCGCGTGCCCCGTACCGTTCTGCTCCGCCTGGAACGCCGTACGCACACCCTCGAACGCGCCCAGCACATGCGCCTCCACCCGCTCCCGCGCATGCCCCACGACCACGACCAGCTCCCGCGGATCGAGCGCGCGGGAGGCGGCCACGACATGGCCCACGAGCGACCGCCCGCAGATCTCGTGCAGGACCTTCGGTGTCCTCGACTTCATACGCGTGCCTTCCCCCGCTGCGAGGACGACGACGGCGGCCGGGCGATTGGCGCTCACGGGATGGCCCTTCGGCTGTACAGGTGCTGGGACGGTTCGCAGCTTAGCGGGCGGGGTGGGCCGGGAAACGCGGGGGGGCCCCCCCCGCGCCCGGGGCCCCCCCCCCCCGGCCCGCCACGGCACTGCTGGTCGACGGCGTGCTGCTGCTCGACCTGACCCCGGGCGCCGCGCTCGCCGCCGCGCGGGCG
>NZ_JAIUKE010000899.1 GCF_020176795.1 Streptomyces sp. 8L | reverse complement strand
CAGGGCCTGTTGCAAGATTGAAGATCGTCCGGTTCGCCGGAGTCGCCTGGAAGCAGGGCAAGTATCCCGGTTCGGGCACGGGGATCGCAGTGCAGGCACGGCCTCAGCGATCATGTGAGTGTCGAAGTCCCATGAACACTTGGTGAGTCCGTGCCTGCACCTGCATCTTCTCTCATGCCCGCCTCGCTGGAACAACTGGCCCAGACTTCCGCTCCGGCTCCGCTGGCCGACGCGGTCCGCCTGGCCGGTTTCCTTGATCTGGTACCCGATCCACGCGGCTGCCGCGGACGCCGCTATGGGCTGTCGGCGCTGGTGACGGCCGCCGCGGCGAGTGTCCTGGCCGGCGCGCGGTCGCTCACCGCCATCACGGAATGGATCAGCGACGCGCCATCCTGGGCCTGCCGGGCCCTGGGCTTCCCCGTCGAGCCGCTGACCGGCCAGGTCTGCATCCCGCACCCGCACACGCTGCGGCGCCTGCTCGTCCGGCTCGACGGCGACGCCCTGGACAGCGCGATCGGTGCCTTCCTCGCGGCCCGCGCCGCCCCGTCCGGGACCGCACTGCGGGCGATCGCGGTCGACGGCAAGGCCCTGCGCGGCTCGCGCACCGCGACCACCACCTACGTCACCCTGCTCGCGGCGATGGACCACGCCGGCACCGTCCTGGCCCAGCGGCAGGTGGCCGACAAGAGCAACGAGATCCCCGCCTTCGCCCCGCTGCTGGACAGCATCGACCTCACCGGCACCGTCATCACCGCCGACGCCCTGCACACCCAGCACGCCCACGGCGTCTACCTCCGCAAGCGCGGCGCCCACTACATCGCGCAGGTCAAGGCCAACCACCCCGGCCTGTCCGACCGCGTACGCCGTCTGCCCTGGCGGGACATCGACCTCGATCACTACGAGCGCACCCGCGCCCACCACCGCCACGAGATCCGCAGGCTGAAGACCGCCGCCTTCGCCCACATCGACTACCCCGAAGCGCGACAAGCCCTCCAAGTCGTCCGGTGGAGAGCGGACTTCACCACCGGCAAGCTCACCATCGAGCGTGTCTACCTGATCACCAGCCTGTCGCCCGGAGCGGCGACCGGCGCCCAGCTCGCCGCCTGGATCAGAGGGCACTGGAAGATCGAAAACCT
>NZ_JAIUKE010000898.1 GCF_020176795.1 Streptomyces sp. 8L | reverse complement strand
CCCCCGCCCTCGGCTTTCGGAGCCGGGAAAGGCGGGGGCGCGGACCGGTTTCGGCTGCCGGTGCTTCGCCGGCCGTCAGTGTGCGCCGGCGAGGACCGGTGCGGGCTGCGCGTCGATCACGATCCGGTGCTGCTTCGGGCTCACCGACGCCGCGCCGCCCGCGTAGTTCCGGTCGACCTGCGCCACCTCCGCGGCGTTCGGCTTGGCGTTGGTGCACGACGTGCCGGGGCCGTGGCCGGACATCAGCTCCGAGCACGGGCCGCTGTAATCGTCCGGCAGCCCGAGGATGTGCCCGGTTTCGTGTGCCGCTATCCGGGTCATGTCGTAGCCCTCGTCGACGGCTTCCTGGCCCAGTTGCACCTGCCCTCTGCTGCCGCCGGGAACGATCGGCCCGAGCGTCGTCTGCGGCCAGCCGCTGGTCGCCACATAGACGAAGTTGGCCGAACTGGGCGAACTCGCGGGTTGCAGGCGTACGTTGTGCACCGCCGCGTTCCAGTTCTGCGCGCCCTGCGTGATCGCGCCCGCCCACTGTCCCGCCCGGCTGGTGTCGTAGGTCAAAGTGACCACCGCCGCCTTCGCGTTCGGCGCCGGATGCGCCAGAGCGGCACCGGATGCGACTCCCAGCATGACCGGGATCAGTGCCGCCACGGCTGCTATTCGCTTGATCATGAGACTCGTTACCCTCCATGACGTCGGGTGCTTGTGAGCCAACAGAGCACCACGCCATCGATGAGCTCCACAAGTACGCGACGGACAAAGGGAGTTGCGCCGAGAGAGAGTTGCATTGAGGAACTTGCGTGCGAAAAGCTCATCTTTGATCATTTGTGCCGCGTCCTGGGTGGCACGGCGGTGCCACCGACTGGCGCCGCGACCGGGTTCGGGTGGTCGCACGGGGGCCGTGTGGCGGACGATGAGTGCTGATGGTGGGCGTTGACAGTGGACAGTGGATGCCGGCCGTGAACGTCGGCCGTGGATGCTGACCGTGGTGCGGATGTGAGGGACGGCGCAGTGGCAGACAGCGAATCCAGCCGGGCGGAGTCGGATCTCCGGTCGTCCGGTGGAGGTACGGAGGGCGTCGTGGCCGCCACGGCGGGGTCCGGGAGTGGCGCGGGGCCCGGGGACGGAGCGGAGCCTGGGGACGGGAC
>NZ_JAIUKE010000897.1 GCF_020176795.1 Streptomyces sp. 8L | reverse complement strand
GGGGCCCGGGGCCCCCGCGCGCGCTCGTCAGGCCGCCTTGAGATACGTGTTCCAGCCGCCGGTCGGCGCCTGGCCGACCTCAAGACCCTGGAGCTTGGTGACGATGGCCGGGTCCTGCGCGTCCAGCCAGTCGGTGAACTGGCGGAAGGACACGAGCCGCACGTCCTTGTGCCCGGCGCCCGCGATCCGCTTGAGCGCCTCCTCGACGGCGTCCATGTAGATGCCGCCGTTCCAGGTCTCCATGTGGTTGCCGATGAAGAACGGCGCCCGGTTCGTCTCGTACGCCCGCTGGAAGCCGGCCAGGTAGGACTGGGTGGCCTGGGTGCGCCAGCCCGCGTACCGCGAGGTCATCCCCTGGGTCGAGTTCTTCGACTGGTTGGCGAGGATGTTGTAGTCCATCGACAGGACCTCGAAGCTGTGGCCGGGGAAGGGGATGCCCTGGAGCGGGAAGTCCCACACGCCCAGCTTCTTGGTGGGCCAGGTCTGGGTGCCGCCGGGCGACGAGGCGTCGTAGCGCCAGCCGAGCGCGGCGGCCGTGGGCAGCAGGTTGTTCTGCCCGAGCAGGCAGGGGGTGCGGGAACCGATGAGCTCCTTGCGGTAGTCGAACGGCAGCGGCTCGGCGTCCGCCGTGCCGCAGTTGGTCTTCCAGGTGGTGACGAACGACATGGCCTGCTCGATCTCGCTGCGCCACTGATCTGAGGTCCAGTTGCCGACGGACCCGCTGCCGGAGCAGAAGTGCCCGTTGTAGTGCGTGCCGATCTCGTGGCCGTCCATCCAGGCGCGGCGCACGCAGGCGAGGGTCTCCTTGATGTGCGCGTCGGTGAGGTAGCCGATGTCGGAGGCGCCGACCGGGTTGTTCGGCGGCTGGTAGAGGTGCTTCTTCGACTCGGGCAGCAGGTAGAGCCCGGAGAGGAAGAACGTCATCTTCGCGTCGTGCTGCTGGGCGAGGTCGAGGAACCGGGTGAAGAGGCCGGTGCCGACCTCGCCCGCGCCGTCCCAGGAGAAGATGACGAACTGCGGTGGCGTCTGGCCCGGTTCCAGCCGCACCGGTGCGGCCGGCTGGTGGGGCTGCTTGCCCGTGTAGGCGGTGGAGCCGTCCCCGATGAGGGTGACGGCCTTCTTCGGTGGCGCCCCCGCGGCGGCGCCGCTCTCCCCCGCCT
>NZ_JAIUKE010000896.1 GCF_020176795.1 Streptomyces sp. 8L | reverse complement strand
GTCCGTGCGGGGTTCGCCGGGAATCCGGGGCGCCGTCGGGGTCTCGGGGCTTGTCATGGAGGGTCCTAGCCGTCGTTGGAGGAGGAGAGAAGAGGGATGGTGCGCGCGGAGACCGGGGCGCCCGGAGTGCCGGGACCGTCGGGGGCGGTCGGTGTATGCGGCAGATGGGGCCCGACGGCCTCGTCGGTCGTGTCCGGGGTCCGGGTGTCGGAGGCGTCCGGGGCGTCGGGCGCGGTCCGCGTACGCGGCAGGTGGGGCCCGGCGGCCTTGTCGGTCGTGTCCGGGGTCCGGGTGTCGGAGACGTCCGGGGCGTCGGGTGCGGTCCGCGCGTGCGGCAGGTGCGCTCCGGCGGCCTTGTCGGTCGTGTCCGGGGTCCGGGTGAGAACGGCCAGCGGGGGTGCTCCGGGCCGGGTGGGCAGGGTGCGTGCGGTCATGCCGGACTCGGCGACCACGTCCTTCAGCCCGAAGGGCTCCCAGCGGTGGGAGTCGTGCACCTCGCGCTCCGCCCGCGGGGCGCCGTCCCGGTAGACCCGCCAGGTGGAGTGCAGGCGCATCACGCCCTCCTCCGACTCGTCGGGTGCGCCGCCGAAGGACCACTCGTAGCGGTGGCGTCCGGCCGTGGCGGTGGCGAGCCGGGTCTCGGGCAGCGTCGTCGGCTCCTCGAACTGCATGAGTTCGACGATCACGAGCCCGCCGGGCGCCAGCCGCCGGGTCACCCGCCGCCACAGCCTGGCCCTGCCCCCGGCGTCGAGGTGGCCCAGGACTCCGCAGAGCAGTACGACGCTGATCCGGTCGGGCAGGTCGAGGCCCGGGGCGGCGTCAGCGGTGACGGTCACCCGGGACCTCAGGTCCTCGTCGCTGAAGACCCGGCTGGTCAGTACGGCCCGCATGCCGACGGACGGTTCGCAGGCGATGATCTCCACGTCCGGCCGGGCCCGGGCGACGGCCTCGGTCACCAGCCCGGTGCCGGCGCCGATGTCCACCACCGGTCCGCTGCCGAGGTCGGCGTCGGCGAGGAGCGCGGCGACGGCGGGGGCGCTCGCGGTCGCGGTGTGCTCGGCGGCGACCAGGTCGAAGAACTCGGCGGACGGGGAGTATCCGGCGGGGCCCGCCGGGCGGCCCTGCGCCGCTTCCGCGCGGCCGGATGGCGGGGCGGGTTTTG
>NZ_JAIUKE010000895.1 GCF_020176795.1 Streptomyces sp. 8L | reverse complement strand
CTCGGCCGGGACGCGGCAGCCATCACCGTGGCGGACGTGATGACGGCCGTGGACGGGGAGTTCTTCACGCTGCGGGGCGGGGCGCGCGCCGGGGGGGGGGAACCCACCCCGGGGGCGGCCCGGCGCCCGCCCGGCCGCCCGGACCGTCCGCCCCCTGGGCTTCTTCCGGCACGCGAACCTTCACCCGGACGACGGACCCGGCGCCATCGACGCGCGCCCGTGCGCCTCCTGACGGGGCAACGGCGCGGCCGGGACCGCCGTACCGGACGGCCCCGCGCCCGGCGTGCGGCAGACCGCCCGATTCTGCGTCGAGGTGTACCAACGACAGTCATTGCCCGGAGTCACACGCCGTGATACACAGAGTAACCACCCGTGTCCCCGCGCCCGCCCTCCGAGCCAGGTCAGGGCACCATCATCGGTCATATGTGCGGGGATCGGGTAAAGAGAGCCGCCAACCGGCGTACGGGACGGGTTCCATCAGCGATGATTGGTCCTGACCCGTGCCGTGGGGGCGCGGGCAGCGAAAGACCCAACAGGGGCGGTGAGTTACATGTACCTGGCGGCCGACAAGGGCGACATCGACACCATTATCGGTGGCATCGCCCCCAACTGGGGCCCTTTCTCAAGCTTGGGCAACGAAGCCAAGGTGATGGTCGAGGTGGTGATGGCGGTGGCCATCCTCCTCTGCCTCGGTATCGCGATCTGGGGCGCGGCCAAACAGCGGATCGGCGCGACGGCACTCCGGGACACCTTCAGCGCGGAACAGGGCAAGGGCCTGATCGTCGCGGGCCTGACCGGGGTGTTCATCATCGGTTCGCTCGGCACGCTGTTCACGATCGTGTACGGCATGGCGGTCTGACGGTACGCGGGGCGGGCCGGCGGCACCTCCCGGTCGCGGCACCAGCACCAGCCGCGAGCCGCACCCGCAGCCCCTCCCCGTACCTCAGCACCTCCGTACCCAGCACCCCGTCCTCCGTACCCAGCACTCCGTATCCCGCACGTGGGGGACGGGCCGCGCGCCGGACCACAAGCCCGACGCGAGCCCGCCCCGGCCGGCTCCACCGGCCACCGACACCCCATCAGCGACCGGCCGGGCGGCCGGGTGACGCACCACCAGAGCAGCCGACCAGCCCCTCCGCCCGCGCCACCACCCGCCACGCGATCCCGCGC
>NZ_JAIUKE010000894.1 GCF_020176795.1 Streptomyces sp. 8L | reverse complement strand
CCCTCGTCCCCGTCCCCGTTCCCGTTCCCGCACCGCCCCCGTACCGTCACGGGATCAGCAGGACGCGCCCCAGGTGCGCGCGGTCCTCCAGCAGGCGGTGCGCGCGTGCCGCCTCCGCGAGCGGGACCCGCGCGTGCACATGCGTCGTCAGGGTGCCGTCGGCGGCGAGCGCGGTGACGTCCGCGACGTCCTGGCGCGCCTGCTCGGGACGGGCGCTCCGCAGCGCCAGGAGGCCGTAGCCCGCGAGGGACTTGAGGCCGCCCACGACGCTCATCACCGGCAGCGCACCGGGCTGCCCCGAGGCCACCCCGTAGGTCACCGCACGGCCGAACGGCGCCAGCAGCTCCATCGTGGCCGCGAGGACGCCGGCGCCCGCGCCGGTGTCGAGGGCGACGTCGACACCGCCGGGGGCGTGCGCGCGGACCCGGTCGCACCAGTCGGCCGCCGTGTAGTCGACCACCGCGTCCGCGCCCGTCTCGCGGGCGAAGGCGCGGCCCGCCGCCGTACTGGCCGTGCCGATCACCGTGCCCGCGCCGAGCGCCTTCGCCAGCTGTACGGCGAGGTGCCCGATGCCGCCCGCCGCCGAGTGGACCAGTACGCTCTCGCCCTTCGCGAGCCGGCCGAGGCGCAGGGCACCGAGGGCGACGGGGCCGCCCATGGGAAGCATCGTGGCCATTCCGTCGTCGAGACCGTCCGGCACCGGCGCGAGCCACTCGGCGTCCGCGAGGACCTGGTCGGCGTACGCGTCCCGCGCGACCAGCGACGCGACCCGGCGTCCGGTGAGGGCCGGGTCCACTCCGTCGCCGACGGCGTCGACCACGCCTGTCACGTCGCCCGTGGGCCGGCCGGGCAGCGGGCGTACGAACAGCTCGCCCGCGGCCGGGCCTCTGCGCATCAGCGTGTCGACGTAGTTGGCGCCGACGGCCTCGGCCCGTATCCGCACCTGGCCGGGGCCGGGGTCGGGGACGGCCGCCTCTTCGAGCGTGAGCACGCCGGGGTCGCCGTAGGCGGACCAGCGGATACGTCGCATGATGTCTCCCAGTGCCGTGGTGCGTAACTGGACCGACGGTCAAGTTATGCCGTCGGCCGACCGTACTTGACCGCGGGTCCAGTTGTCCACGGCCGCACCTCCGGCCGCCCTCGGGCGCACCACCCGCCATCTGCCGCCGCCCACCGACCGCCACC
>NZ_JAIUKE010000893.1 GCF_020176795.1 Streptomyces sp. 8L | reverse complement strand
ATCCGCGCCTCGCCGCGCTCGATCAACCGGCAGGCCAGCGCGACGCGCTCGCCGGTCAGCCAGGCCAGCGGAGTCGTGGGGGGGGGGGGGGGGGGCCGCCCGGGGGGGGGGGGGGCGGGGCCCCCCGCGGGGGCGGGGGCCCCCCCCGCCCCCCCCGGCGCCGGGGGCCCCGGCGCGGACACGGAGGAGCTGCGCGAGGTCATGGTCGGCGCCCGCGGGCTCTTCGAGCAGTTGCTCGGGGCCCGCCCCGGTGGCGGCGGCCGTCGCGGCAGGCCGGCCGGACGGACCGGCCGCAAGGAAACGTTCTCGGTGCGACCCAAGGGAAGCGGTGCCTGATGTTCCACAGGAAATCCGATGAGACGGCCCAGCCCGACGAGACGGCCGGGCCCGGCGGACCCGACGCGTCCGACGGCCTCGACGGGCCGGGCGGGCCCCACGCGCCTCGCGACGCGGGCGCCGCCCGCGACGAGGCTCAGGACGGCGACCGGTTCGCGGCCGGGGACGAGGAACCACCGCCCTCGGCGGCCCGGGCGGCGCAGGAGGCCCGTCCCGACAGGACCCGGCCGCGCTCCGCGCGCACGGCCACCGGCGAACTGTACGGAGAGCGCGAGCGGCTCGTACGGCGTGAGCGCGCCCTGAGCCGGGAGCGCGACCTGCGGGAAGCGACCCACACGGGGACCGGCGACAGCGGTGCCGCCCGTACGCCCCCCGCTGCCGGTGCCGGGCGGACGGGACTCGACAAGGACGCCCCCGCCGTGAGCGACGGGCGGCTGCTGCCGCGCTCGGAGAGCGAGGAGTTCGGACGTCGACTCCACGGCGCGCTGACGCACTTCGTGGACGACCCGGGCCAGTCGGTCGAAGAGGCGGCGGCCGTCCTCGAGGAGACGGCCCGACGGCTGGCGGCCGCACTGGAGGAGCGCCCGCGCGCGCTGCGCGCCGACTGGGACACCGGGGCCCGCGGCGGCGGCACGGACGCGAAGGGCGCGGACACCGAACGGCTGCGCCTCGCGCTGCGCGCGTACCGGGAGACGACCGAGCGGCTGCTCGCCATGTGACGTACGCGCGGGGAGCGGGTGGCGGACTCGAACGGGAAGGAGCGGGAGCGGGCCGGCACGGCGAAGGGGCGGGTGACGGACCCGCACAGCGGAGGAGCGGGCGGCGGAACTCGCACGGTGAAGGGGCGGGCGGCGGACCTTCGGGCC
>NZ_JAIUKE010000892.1 GCF_020176795.1 Streptomyces sp. 8L | reverse complement strand
GGGGTCTCCCCCTGAGTGGTGGACACGCTGATACTGGATCTGCTTGATCCGGAGGAAGCGAGAAGACCGCCGATGGCGATGAAGGACTACTCGGACGAGTTCAAGGCCGATGCCGTGGCCCTGTACGAGTCCACGCCGGGGGCGACCTACAAGAGCATCGCCGCTGACCTGGGCATCAACAGGGCGACGCTGCGGGAGTGGGTGCTGCGAGACCGGGAGCGTCGCGGCGTCGCCCCCGCGGCCGCCCGGTCAGGTGGGGCTGTGCCGGCCTGGGCAGGACAGTCGGCACCGTCCGCGGACCCGGACGAGCGGATCCGGCAGCTGGAGGTCCGGGTGGCCGAGCTTGAGGCGAGCGAGCGAAAGCTGGCCACCGAGCGGGACATCCTGCGCAAGGCAGCCAAGTATTTCGCCGGCGAGACGAACTGGTGAACCGCTTCCAGTTCGTCCACGATCACCGGGACGCCTTCGGCGTGAAGCGGTTGTGCCAGGTCCTGGGCGTGAACCGTTCCAGCTACTACAAGTGGCGGGACGGGGCCGACGCGCGGACCGCGCGGCAGGCCGCCGACCAGGCCCTGGCCGAGCAGATCCGCGCCGTCCACGCCGACTCCGACGGCGCCTACGGCTCCCCGCGCATCACCGCCGAGCTCCGCGCCGGCGGCCGGAAGATCAACGAGAAGAAGGTCGCCCGAGTGATGCGCAAGTTCTCCATCCACGGCATACGTCTGCGCAGACGCGTCCGCACCACGATCCCCGAGCCATCGGCGACACCGGTCCCGGACCTGTTGCGGCGGGACTTCACCGCCCCTGCGCCTGGAGTCAAGTACATGGGCGACATCACGTATCTGCCCACTGGAGACGGCGAGTTCCTCTATCTGGCCACCGTCCTGGACTGCTTCAGCCGCCGCGTGGTCGGCTGGTCCATCGCCGCCCACATGCGCACCGAACTCGTCGCCGACGCCCTGCGGATGGCAGCCGCTACCCGGGGCGGACTGAGCGGCACGGTGTTCCACTCCGATCACGGCGCCCAGTACACATCGCGCGAATTCGCCGACTTGTGCGGCGAGTTGGGGGTTACCCAGTCCATGGGTGCGGTCGGCACCTCCGCCGACAATGCCGCCTGCGAGAGCTTCCACGCCACCCTCAAGCGGGAGACCCTGCGCGGCGCCCACCGCTACCCGGGAGCGGAACTCTGCCGACGCTCCG
>NZ_JAIUKE010000891.1 GCF_020176795.1 Streptomyces sp. 8L | reverse complement strand
CGCGGTCTGGACCGGCGCCTGCCCCACCTGTCACCGCAACATGCCAGAGCCGATACCAACCTGACCAAGCACTACTAGGGCGTGTTTGAAAAGGCTCTGCTGGGGGTTCAGCTGCGCCACCACGGGGCGCGGATCACGTCGTCGTCGGCAGCACAGTTCGTGCCGTTGGCGACTTCGCTCTTGTTGATATCCCAGCCGACGACTCCGCTGGCCTGTCTCTCCAGTTCGATCATGCGGGCGCGCTCGGGACCTGTGCCGGTGTTCACGTCGCAGCGCACAACGCTGGACCAGGACCTCCCGTCCAGTGCGGCGGTGATGGCCAGGACGGGCAGCACGAGGAGACCCAGGGCGAGTCCGGCGATCCATACCGCGTCGGCGGCTCGCTCGACGACCGACTCGGCTGTCCGTCCGGTGCGTTTGCCGGTAGCGGTGTGGCGTCGGCCGGTGCGGTAGTCGACCAGCACCCCCAGGCGCACCAGGTAGGCGAGGACGCCGCAGACCACGCCCCACCCCAGACCGTTGAAGATTCCCACGACCACTGCCAGGGCAGCCGGAACGATGGCGGCCGCTGCGGCAACCGCCGGCATCGGAACGTTCTGGTGGGCGTCGGCCCCGCCCTTGGCCGCGAGGTAGGCGTAGACGGCCCGGGAGGCGACCACGGCCAACACGGTGGCCAGCAGCGGTTCGAACAGGAACATGCCGGTGACGACGTCGAGCCAGTTCGCCGGACCCATCGCATCCAGTGCTTCCCGGGCCGCGCTGCCGCCGCCCAGGGTCCATCCGAGTTTGAGCATCGGCACCGCGAACAGCACCGACACCGCCATCACGTGCGCGGCGCTGCTGCGCCAGTCTGCGGAGGTCCCCTGCTCACTCACACGCTCAACCTACGGGTGCCCCGGTCTCGCGTGATCACGACACACGCAGCCACCATCTCTGACTGCCCCCTGCAGCGAGGGGGATACGCGTCGTGGCGGCCATGAAACGATCTTGAGGTGGCGCGGGGCGATCTGACAGACCGGCAGTGGGCACGGCTGCGCGGCCGTCGGCATCGGGATCGCCGCCGGCTCTTCGACGCGATCTGGTGGCGGGCCAGGACCGGCGCGCCGTGGCGTGATCTGCCCGAACATTACGGCCCTTGGCAGACTGAAGCTTCCCCTTGATCGTGGACACCTGGAGACTGGGACTCGAGGTTCCAGAGGAAGTAGCGCCAGGTGGGAAGCAA
>NZ_JAIUKE010000890.1 GCF_020176795.1 Streptomyces sp. 8L | reverse complement strand
GGGCGTGTTGATGCCGCTGTCTGCTTTCGGCCGGTGTGAGGTAGCCGAAGGTCTTGTGCTTGCGTAGGCGGGGGCGGTTGTAGAAGGTCTCGATGAAGGAGGAGACCTCGGCGCGGGCGGTGGCCCGGTCGGGCCAGGTGCGGGTTCCGATCTTTTCCTTGAGCAGGGTCCAGAAGCTTTCCGCGGCAGCGTTGTCGTAACACGATCCGGTGCGTCCGCAGCTCTGCCGCAGCCCCAACGCCCGTATCTGATTGCGGAATTGTGCCGATGTGTACTCGCTGCCGCGATCGCTGTGGATCACGCATCCGGGCTCCAGACCGCCTCGGCCGTAGGCCATGTCGAGGGCGTCGACGACGAACTCGGCGCGGTGGTGGTCGGCCATGGCGTATCCGACGATCTCGCGGGTGGCCAGGTCCAGCCAGCAGGCGAGGTAGAGCCAGCCCTCGGCCGTCGGGAGGTAGGTGATGTCGCCGACTAGCCGGGTGCCGGGACGCTCGGCGTGAAAGTCGCGGCCGAGCAGGTCCGGGGCCGGCTTCGCCTTCACGTCCGGCCGGGTCAGCGAGCGGTGCTTGCGGCGGGTGACGCCGCGGATATCGCGCTCACGCATCACGCGGGCGACGCGCTTGCGGTTCACCCTCCGGCCCGGACGGCGCAGCTCGGCGTGGATGCGCGGGACACCATAGGTGCGACGGGAGGCGATGTGGAGCACGGTGATCTCGTGTGCGAGCGCGTCGTCGGCGGCCTGCCTGGCACGACGGGCGGCCTCGCCCGCGCACCGGGCGTAGTACGAGGAGCGGGCCACCTTCAGCACCCGGCACAGCAGGAAGATCGGGTACGTCGCCTTCTCCGCGTGGATCAACCGGTACAACGCGCTCACCGGTCGTTCTCCTTCACGAAGAACGCCGTCGCTTTTTTAAGGATCTCGATCGTCTGCTGCTGTTCACGGACCTCCTTGCGCAGCCGCTTGAGCTCCTCGCGCTCGGCGCTGGTCAGCTCGCCCGGGGCGCCCTCGCCCCGGTCCGCCTTGGCCTTTCGGTACCAGCCGCGCAGGGACTCGGAGCTGATGCCAAGTTCCCGGGCGACGGCGGTGACCGTCTTGCCTGAGGAGCCGACGAGCGCGATCGCGTCCCGCTTGAACTCCTCGGTATACCGCTTCGTGTACTTGCTTCCCACCTGGCGCTACTTCCTCTGGAACCTCGAGTCCCAGTCTCCAGGTGTCCACGATCAAGGGGAAGCTTCAG
>NZ_JAIUKE010000889.1 GCF_020176795.1 Streptomyces sp. 8L | reverse complement strand
CACGATCAACCACCAACGAATACGCAACATCCACCAACGCCACATCCGGCCGCCCCACCACAAACGACCGCAAACGAGCAGCCTGACCACACAACGACCCCGACCCACGACCCGACAACACAAACGGCAACACCGGCGACGCCTCTGCGGCAGCTGTCGGCGTCGGCCGGGGGTCGGCCGTTGCCGGCTCATGCGACGGCTGCTGCAGGATGACGTGTGCGTTCGTCCCGCTGATGCCGAACGAGGACACTCCGGCTCGCCGAGGCCGGCCGGTGTCCGGCCATTCCCGTGCCCGGGTCAGCAGCGCCACCCCGCCGGAGGACCAGTCAACCTCGGTCGTGGGGTTCTCGGCGAACAGCGTCCTGGGCAGAGACCGGTGCTGAAGTGCCATCACCATTTTGATGACCCCGGCGACGCCTGCCGCCGCCTGCGGGTGTCCGATGTTCGCCTTCACCGATCCGAGCCACAGGGGCGAGTCGTCGGTGTGCTCCCGCCCGTAGGTCGCCAGCAGTGCCTGTGCTTCGATGGGGTCTCCGAGCCGGGTGCCCGTGCCGTGCCCTTCCACCACGTCGACATCGGCGGCCGTCAGCCCCGCGTTGGCCAGCGCCTGCCGGATCACCCGCTGCTGCGACGGTCCGTTCGGGGCCGTCAGTCCGTTCGAGGCCCCGTCCTGGTTCACGGCCGAGCCCGCGAGCAGCGCGAGCACCCGGTGCCCGTTGCGCCGCGCGTCGGACAACCGCTCCAACACCACCAGGCCGACGCCTTCGGACCACCCGGTGCCGTCCGCGCCGGCGCTGAACGACCGGCACCGGCCGTCCGGAGACAGTCCACGCTGCCGCGCGAACTCCGTGAGGATCATCGGAGTGCCCATGACCGCGACGCCGCCGGCCAGTGCGAGCGAGCAGTCACCCGACCGCAGTGCCTGGGCCGCCAGGTGCAGTGCCACCAGCGATGACGAGCAGGCCGTGTCGACCGTTGTCGCGGGTCCCTCGAACCCGAACTGGTACGCGATGCGTCCGGACAGGACGCCGGGCGTGGTACCGGTGAGCAGGTATCCGCCCGCGTCCGTTCCCACCGCACCGTATCCGTGCGGTGTCGCGCCCACCACCACGCCGGTGCGGCTGCCGCGCAGTGAGTCGGCGTCGATGCCCGCGCGCTCGAACGCCTCCCAGGCCACCTCCAGCAACAACCGCTGCTGCGGGTCCATCGCCGTCGCCTCACGCGGCGAGATCCCGAAGAACC
>NZ_JAIUKE010000888.1 GCF_020176795.1 Streptomyces sp. 8L | reverse complement strand
TCGCTGCCCCCCTCGCTGCCCGGCACCCCCCGTCGGTCACGGGCGTACCGGGGACGCATCACAGCATCGCTGCCCCCGTGCTGTCGACCCCCGCACGGTGCTGCTGGTCCGATGCGCCCCCGGAGTCTGTCGCCCGGCCTGGACGAGACCCGGCCCGAGTCCGTTCGGTTCGGGCGTCTGCGGCCGTTGCGGCCCGCTCAGTTCGGGCCGTTGCCCGACTGGAAGGCGCCGACGATCGTCGCGGCCGCGCTCGACGGCTGCTTGCTGACCGCGCCGCCGGACCAGGCCACCTTGAGGGACGCCTTCTCGTCGGGCGGCGTGATCTCGACGGCCGCGGGGGTGACGGTGGCGCCGCCGACCATGTCGGGGTTCGGGAAGCGGAGCGTGGCCCAGGCACTGTGGCCCGAGGACAGCGACACGACCCGCTGTGCGCTGCCCTCGCGCTGCGGGTTCGTGGAGACCTGCTTGCCGGAGCCGTCGACGAAGGCGAGGCCGGGGAAGCCGTAGACCGTGCAGGTGTGGCCGGAGGTGTTGGTGAGCACCAGCGCGTAGTTCTCCTGTCCGGCGCCCGGGTCGTTCGAACCCACGGACGCCTTGAGGTCCGAGGTGTGGCAGCGGGCGGTGCCCGATCCCGCCGACGGAGCCTTGCTGGGGACCGCGGGCTGCTGCCCGCTCCCCGGCGACGTGCTCCGCCCCGAGGGCGCCTGGCTCCCCGACTGCTGCCCGCCGGACGACGCGGTGCCGCTGCCCGGCGACGTCGACGCCCCGCCCGTGTCTCCGCTCCCTGTCGAAGGGCTTCCGCCGTCGGTCGCGGGGCCCGCCGTGCCGCTCACGTTCTGCGGCGACGCCGGGTCACCGCTGCCGCAGCCCGCCAGGACCGCCCCGGAGGCGACCAGTGCCAGCGCGCCCACGGCCAGGCGTGTGCGCGGGGAACGGGTGCCCCGTACCGCGGCCGTGCCCCGCTGCCTCAGGTTCTTCGCCATGTGGTGCCACCCCGTCCGTCCATGCGTCGGTGTCTTCTCTGTGTACACCCTGTCCGATGCGGGCCCCCGAGGAAAAGTTCACGGCGATTTCCGCGGGAGCCCCTCGGGAGCCCGCACGAGGCCGTCCAGGTGCGGAGATGCGGCGTACGACGATGTACGACGACGCCGGCACATCGAGTGGGGGTGGATCGAGCGGCGGCGGGCGGCCATGCACGGCGGTGGCGGCGCATGACATGACAGTGCACGAGGGTGGCCGTGCGGGGGTGCGGCGGGGTG
>NZ_JAIUKE010000887.1 GCF_020176795.1 Streptomyces sp. 8L | reverse complement strand
GCCCCCGGTCGAGCAGCGGCCGGCCGAGGTCCCCGCGTTCCCGATGCCCCGCGCCGCGGCCTGCCCGTTCGACCCGCCCCCCGCGCTGCGGGAGCGGCAGCAGGAGGGCCCGCTCAGCAAGGTCCGCCTGTGGGACAGCAGTACGCCGTGGCTGGTGACCCGCTACACCGAGCAGCGGGCCCTGCTGGCCGACCCGCGGGTCAGCGCCGATGTCACCAGGCCCGGCTACCCGGCCCAGGCCCCCGTGACGGGCAACAGCATCGGCTTCATCCTGATGGACGACCCCGACCACGCCCGGCTGCGGCGCATGGTCACCGCGCCCTTCACCATCAAGCGGGTGGAGGCACTGCGCCCCCGCGTGCAGGAGATCGTGGACGGACTGGTCGACGACCTGCTCGCGGGGCCTCAACCGGTCGACCTGGTGCAGGCGTTCGCCCTTCCGGTGCCCTCGCTCGTGATCTGCGAGCTGCTCGGCGTGCCGTACACGGACCACGGCTTCTTCCAGGACAACAGCAAGACGATCATCACCCGTACCGCCACGGCCGAGGAGCGCGCCGCCGCGCTCGGCCGGCTGACCGAGTACCTCGACGACCTGGTCGGACAGAAGCTGGCGCACCCGGCGGAAGACCTCCTCTCGGGCCTCGCGGAACGCGTCAGGTCGGGCGAGCTGCCCCGGGCCGAGGCGGCCAGGATCGGCGTGCTCCTGCTGATCGCGGGCCACGAGACGACCGCCAACATGATCGCCCTCGGCACGCTCGCGCTGCTCCAGCACCCCGCCCAGCTCGACGCGCTGCGCGGGGCGCGGGACCCGAAGGAGGTGGCCTCCGCCGTCGAGGAACTGCTGCGCTACCTGAACATCACCCACAGCGGACGGCGCCGCGTCGCGCTGGAGGACATCGAGGTGGCGGGCCGTACCGTACGGGCCGGGGAGGGCCTGATCCTGGCCAATGACATCGCCAACCGCGACCCCGGCGCCTTCCCGGACCCCGACCGCCTCGACATCGGCCGGGACGCCCGGCACCACGTGGCGTTCGGGTTCGGCGTCCACCAGTGCCTGGGACAGCCCCTGGCCCGGATGGAGCTCCAGGTCGTCTACTCGACGCTGTACCGGCGCGTGCCCACCCTGCGGCTCGCCGCGGACCTGGGGGACATTCCTTTCAAGCACGACGGTTCCGTCTACGGCGTCTACGAGCTCCCGGTCGTCTGGTGAGCGCGGAACGGACGCGTCCCGTCCGTCGAGCCGCCCCGGCTTCCCCCGCC
>NZ_JAIUKE010000886.1 GCF_020176795.1 Streptomyces sp. 8L | reverse complement strand
CCTGGGGGGAGGCGGGTTCAGGGGTGGGGCAGCCGCGGGCCGTCACCGCGGCGTCGCGCACCGGGCTCACCGGGCTCACCGGGCTCGCTGAGTTCCGAACGCCGGGATGATGTTCTCCGCGACCTCGTAGGCCCCTTCGAGCAGCGGGAGCGAGTCGAGGATGAAGATGTCGACGCCGGCGGCGTGGTACTCCTTCAGCCGCTCGGCGATGCTGTCGTAACCGCCGACCAGGGCCATCGGCGGTCCTTGCTGGAGCAGCGAGATCCCCGGCCAGAGGTGTGCGTCGTGAGCGAGGTCCCGGGCGGCGGGCAGACCACCGTCCCTGAGGACGTCGAGGGCCTTGGACGGCAGGTGCGCGAAGACGCGCGACTGGGTGACGGAGGTCCCGCCGCCGTTGCCGCCCTTCGCGATGAGGCCCAGCTTCCGGTCGAGGGTGGCCCTGCTCGTCGCCGCGAGCAGCCGGTCCGCCTTGTTCCAGGCGTCCGCGTCGGTGGCGCCCGTGATCAGCGAGGCGCGCAGGCCGATGCGGGGCGACCTGCCGTGGGCCGCCGCCCGCTCCCCGACGGCCGCCGTCTTCTGCCGGAGCTGCTCCAGCGGTTCCGCGAAGGTGAGGTAGGCGTCCGCGAACCGGCCCGCGACGTCGAGGGCCTTGGGCGACGATCCGGAGAACCACAGCGGGATGTGGTCCCGCCGCGGTGCCACCCACGGGTTGCCGCGTGCGTTCTCCACGTCGACGTAGCGGCCGCGGTAGGTGACGGTCTCGCCCGCGACCAGCCGGTTGAAGACCTCCCAGTACTCGGCGTGCAGGTCGTAGCGTTCGTCGTTCTCCAGCCGGATGCCGTGCTGGCGCCATACGGGCGTCTCGGAGTTGATGACGTTGATCATCAGCCGGCCGTCGAAGAGGTCGTCGAAGCTCAGGGCCATGTTGGCGAGTTCGGTGACCGAGGTGAACTGGGGGCGCAGGGCGAGCAGTGGACGGAAGCGGCGGGTCACGGCGGCCGCGGTGGTGCCCGTGACCCACACGTTGTGCCCGGTGGTGGACAGGAGGGCGCCGCTGTAGGGCAGTCCGTCGAGCGCGGAGGCGAGGGCCGTGACGTCCGGGAGCCGGATGTCGCGGCGCCCCTCGGGCTCCCACGGGTAGGGGCCGTCGTGCGTCACGTAGTACCAGAGGAATTCGGGGTCGGGACGACTCATCGGTGCGCTCCTTGCGGGCGGCGGCGGTTGGGGACGAGGGGGCTGATGATCAACGTCATCAACTCCGAGACGCCCGTATGG
>NZ_JAIUKE010000885.1 GCF_020176795.1 Streptomyces sp. 8L | reverse complement strand
ACTCCAGCGGCAACGGCTTCGGACCAGGCATCGCCCCACCCTATAACCGCAAGCGAACTACCGACTCAGGACACTAGGCCATCTTACGGCCGCTGTCGGGGCTCTGGGACTGCTCTTCTGCCACACCGGCCATGGCGACGTACGGCGTTCGCCCGTTGGGAGCCGAGATGATGTTGAGGGAGAGGCGGGAGGCTGTGTCAGGGCCGTGGAGAATCGTCTGCCGAGCGACGACGATGTCGGCATCGGTGCCGAACTCCGGTACGGCTCGCGAGTTCAGGTTGCGGGTGAATTTCGGGAAGCTGGGCTCGTGACCTGCACCCTGATCCGGTAACCCGGCAGAAAGGCGTGTGCCATGGGATCCGTTTCGAACTCGAGCTCTGTCGGCTCTCCGGGGATGAGCCAGCAGTCGTCCCCCGCGATAGCGTGTGCGGATGGAGCCCTCGGCCACGTTCCCTGCGAATCCGCTGGGTTCGACATCGGTCAGTCGGACGAAGAAGTCGGTGTCCTCGGCGCTGCTCGCGATCCACAGATTGACCTTCGCCGGGCCCGGCGACGCGTACCGTTTCCGCAAGTTCGTCCGAGGTGTAGACGAGCACGTCCTGACGCTGCTCCAGCGGACGCTGGTCCTGCACGCCGTCGGCTGCGTACTCACCACTCGACCGCGCGAAGTCACGGAACGCGCTGACGATGACGCCTCCGACGGTCTCGACCGCCTCGGCGAGATCGTAGACGCACGCGCGACTGCTGACGGCGGACGGCCGCTCAAAGAGCACTGCGCCCTTCCGCTCGGGAGAGCCCTCCCTGGCGGCACTGCTCAGGAAGATCTCCTTGGCTGTCCCCGCCGGGGGCCAGCTGGGCGAGTCACTCCACTCGTTCTCGCCCGACACGAAGTAGTGCACCCTGGAAGATCCCGATTCCGCCGGCGCCTCGACGATGAAGTTCGGGTTAGTCACTGTGCGGCACCACCTGTTCGGGGAAGACCCATGGAACTCTCCTCCTGCTCTGGGTCGTTGACTGCGTCACCGCCCTGTCCATTCGGCGGCCGTGCGCGGGGATGGCCCGGCACGTGTCGGCTGCTCCGCCCGAGCAAGTGAGCGCCGGTGAGCCGGAATGTGCGGCAACGACGGCAGGGACTGAACGGGCCCTGGCCGACGCGAAGTTGTGCTCTCGGCGCTAGAGTCGGCGGGTGGGTACTGGTGCGACTTCGTTGTGCTGCGCACCTGGAAGACCTGACCTCGCCTTGGCGTCTGCCGGTCTTCATGTCCGCGGCACCCCACGAAGGGCTGGG
>NZ_JAIUKE010000884.1 GCF_020176795.1 Streptomyces sp. 8L | reverse complement strand
GGGCCCGCCCCCGCGCCCGCGTACGTCGACAGTTCGCGGCTCTACGACACCGGTGTCCAGGTCAGGCCCGCACCGGGCACCCCCGCGCCGCCCGGCGACGTCTCGGCGCTGTCCTGGCTGGTCGCCGACGCCGATTCCGGCGATGTGCTCGCCGCGTACGACGCGCACCGCAAGCTGCCGCCCGCCTCCACCCTCAAGACGCTCTTCGCGGTCACCGCGATGCCGCACCTGCCCGCGCGGTCCCGGCACACCGTCACCCAGGCCGACCTGTCCGGCATCAACGAGGGCAGCAGCATGGTGGGCGTCGAATCCGGCCTCTCCTACCGGGTCGCCGACCTGTGGCGTGGTGTCTTCTTGAGCTCCGGCAGCGACGCCGTGCACGTACTGGCCTCGATGAACGGCGGCTGGGACACCACCGTCAGGGAGATGCAGGCCAAGGCGCGGCAGCTGGGCGCGCTGGACACGCACGTGGTGTCCTGCGACGGATACGACACGCCCGGCCAGGTGTCGTCGGCCTTCGACCTCGCCGTGTTCGGGCGTACGGGCCTGGCGAACCCCCAGTTCGCGTCGTACGCGGCCACGCCCGACGCGCAGTTCCCCGGCGAGCCGGGCGCCAGCTTCGGCATCCAGAACACCAACCGGCTGCTCAGCGGCGCACACGGTGTGCGGACGTACCCCGGCATGATCGGGGTGAAGAACGGCTACACCACCAAGGCGGGCAACACCCTGATCGCGGCGGCCCGGCACGGGAGCCGCACGATCCTGGTGACGGTGATGAACCCGCAGTCGGGCGCGCCTGAGGCGGTCTACGACGAGGCGCGCGGGCTGCTCGACTGGGGCTTCGAGGCCGACGGGCACGCCACCCCGGTGGGTTCACTGGCGCCGGCTCCCCGGGTGCGGGCGGCGGGTTCGGCCAGGACCGGGGCGGGAAGCGCCGGGCAGGCGGGTGGCGCGGACGCCGTGCCGGCCGCGCGGCACCGCGCCGAGGCGGGAGCCGCGACCGGAACCGGCACCGGTCTGCTGGTGCCTGCGGCACTGGGGGGCGCAGCAGCCCGCGCCGGCGGCGGGCTGTTCCTGGTCCGGCGCGCGGCCCGGCGCCGCACGTCCGGGAGTTGAGCGGGGCGCCCGTCTCGAAGGTGCGCCTGGCGCCGTGCGGGGTGGCGGGCGCTCAGGCGCCGCAGCCCCCCCAGCAGGGGGGGGAGGTGGGTCCCTACCACGCCCCGGTAGGTGTGGCACTCGTCGATCACGACGTAGCGCAAGGCGCGCAGGAAGGAGGCCCAGCGCGGGTGGGCCG
>NZ_JAIUKE010000883.1 GCF_020176795.1 Streptomyces sp. 8L | reverse complement strand
GCGCCGGCCGCGTCGGGGGCGGGGGTGGGGATGTTCGTCATCGTGGTCAGTCCTCCGTGCCGATGAAGACGTTCTTGGTCTCGGTGAAGGCGGCGAGCGCGCCCGGACCGAGTTCGCGGCCGAGGCCGGAGCGCTTGTAGCCGCCGAAGGGCGTCCAATAGCGCACGCTGCTGTGCGAGTTGACGGACAGGTTGCCGGCGGCGACGGCCTTCGAGACGCGCAGCGCCCGGCCGACGTCGCGGGTCCACAGCGACCCGGACAGGCCGTACGGGGTGGCGTTGGCGAGCCGTACCGCGTCCTCCTCGTCCGTGAACGGCAGGACGGCGGCGACCGGTCCGAAGACCTCCTCGGTGGCCGCGGGTGCGTCCGGGTCGAGATCCGTGAGGACGGTCGGCGGGAACCAGAAGCCGGGCCCCTCGGGAGCGCTGCCGCGTATCCCGGGCGCCCCGGCCGGGACGTAGGACCGCACGCGCTCCAGCTGCGCGGCCGAGATCAGCGGCCCCATCTCGGTGGCCTCGTCCGCGGGGTCGCCGACCGTGACGGCGGCGACGGCGGGCGCGAGCAAGTCGAGGAACCGGTCGTACACCTCGCGCTGTACGAGGATGCGGGTGCGGGCGCAGCAGTCCTGTCCCGCGTTGTCGAGGAAGGACATGGGGGCGGTGGCGGCGGCCCGTTCGAGGTCGGCGTCGGCGAAGACGATGTTGGGGCTCTTGCCGCCGAGTTCGAGGGTGACGCGCTTCACGGCGGCGGCGCACTTAGCCATGATCGACGTGCCGACGGCGGTCGACCCGGTGAAGACGATCTTCGCGACGCCCGGGTGGGTCACCAGCGCGTCGCCGGTGACCGGGCCCGCGCCGGGCAGGACCTGGAAGAGGTGTTCGGGCAGGCCGGCTTCGAGGGCGAGTTCGGCCAGGCGCAGCGCGGTCAGCGGGGTGGTCTCCGCGGGCTTGAGGAGGACGGCGTTGCCCGCGGCGAGCGCGGGCGCGGAGCCCCAGCCAGCCACGGGCATCGGGAAGTTCCACGGGGCGATCACGCCGACCACGCCGAGGGGTTCGAGGAAGGTGATGTCGACGCCGCCGGGCACCGGAATCTGCGAACCGGTCAGGCGCTCCACTCCCCCGGCGGCGTAGTCGAGCACGTCGCGGAAGTTGCCCGCCTCCCAGCGGGCGTTGCCGATGGTGTGGCCCGCCTCGCGCACCTCAAGTCGGGCGAGCTCCTCGGTGTGCTCGTCGACGCGGAGTGCGAACCTGCGCAGCAGTCGGGCGCGGTCGCCCGGCGACGCCGCGGCCCAGCCGCGCTGGGCGGCGGCGGCCC
>NZ_JAIUKE010000882.1 GCF_020176795.1 Streptomyces sp. 8L | reverse complement strand
AAGGTCCTCTCCAGCCCGGGAAGCCTCCTGTCATGTCCACCGATCACACAGCCGAGAGCTGGGACCACGACCTGGACGACCTCTTCATCACCATCGGGCACTGCTTCGGCCGCGTGGAGCCGCGCCGCCGCATGCGTGACTACGTACGCGGGCTGCTCGCCCCGGTAGCCCGCAAGAACAGCTGGCAACTGGCCGAACAGGCTGGCCACGCCACCCCCGACGGCCTGCAGCACTTCCTCTCCCGCGCCCGCTGGGATGCCGACGACGTCCGCGACGAACTGCACAACTACGTCGCCCAGCAACTCGGCCGACCAGGCGGCGTACTGATCGTGGATGACACCGGCTTCCTGAAGAAGGGCATCACTTCCGCCGGTGTCCAGCGCCAGTACTCCGGCACTGCCGGCCGCACCGAGAACTGCCAGATAGGTGTTTTCGCCGCCTACGCCAGCACCGCAGGCCGGGCTTTGGTGGACCGGGAGCTGTACCTGCCTAAATCCTGGACCGACGACCCCGAGCGCTGCCGCGCCGCCAAGGTCCCCGAAGAAAGGCAGTTCGCCACCAAAGGCGTCCTGGCCCAGACGCTCGTGCTGCGTGCTCTCGCATCGCCGCTGCCGGTCACCTGGGTGACCGCGGATGCCGCCTACGGCCAGGAGTACCGGTTCCGCCGAACGCTGGAGAAAGCCGGGCTCGGCTACGTGCTGGCGGTGCCGAAGTCCCAGTTCGCTGCGGGCTGCCCACGCATCGACTACCTCTTCGCCCAGGCACCCCACGAGGCGTGGGTGCGCCGCTCGTGCGGGCAGGGCGCCAAGGGTCTGCGCATGTATGACTGGGCTGCCGTGCGGTTACCCGTTGTCAGTGAATTCGACTACGAAGACGGCGAGTTGGTGCGCGAGCGATGGGCCCTGGCCCGGCGCGGCGAGCACAAGCCGGAAGAGGTCGCCTACTACCTGGGCTGCGCTCCCGTCGGCACCGCGGTGGACGAGCTGGTGCGGGTCGCCGGTAGCCGGTGGGCGATCGAGGAGTGTTTCCAGGCAGCGAAGAACGAGTGCGGTCTGGACCAGTACGAGGTCCGCCGCTACGTCGGCTGGTACCGGCATGTCACCCTGTCCATGCTCGCCCACGCCTTCCTCGCTGCCACGACCGCGCAAGAGCGCGAAAAGGGGGCGACACCGGCGAGGAAGACGAGGTCGTCGAGCTCACTGTGGCAGAAGTGCGGCGACTCCTGGCAGCTCACACTTCCCACCGCCCCTGCAAACTTGCGCATGCGCTGAACTGGTCGCGTTGGCGCCGACGACGCCAGGCAGTAGCCCGCCACTGTCACTACC
>NZ_JAIUKE010000881.1 GCF_020176795.1 Streptomyces sp. 8L | reverse complement strand
GGGGTGCGCGGAGGGGCGCCGTACGCGAGGGGTGGTCGTACGCGGAAGGGCCGGCGCGGCCCGGCGGTCACCGCTCAGCGCGGCGAGGACGCTGCTCGGCGCGGTCGGCGCGGGCGGCTTCGCTCGGTCAGAGCGACGCGTCCGTGTAGCGGTTCGTCGTACTGCTCCAGAGCCGTACGCCCTCGACCAGCTGACGTGTCCCGCGCAGGTACCGGTCGGCCCCGGGATGGTGGGCCGCCAGGTAGTTCCGGAGGATGTCGCTCCTGGCGCCGAGGCGGTCGACCTCGGCGCGGACCGCCGCGACGGCCGCCGCCCTGCTCATGCGCTGTTCGCGCCGCAGGATCACGATCATGTTGAAGGGGCACGAGTGGCGTTCCTCGCGCTCCAGCGAATACAGGTCGTTGATGAGGGTCGCCGTGTCGGCGACATGGGCACGCAGCAGGCGCAGTTCGCGTTCCGCGTGGACCTCCTCGGGCAGCGCAGCGCCCGGGGCCCGTTCCAGCATGTTCATGAACGGGTACAGGCAGCTCGCGTGGCGGCGCAGGTGGACCGCCTGGCGCACCGTCGGCAGGGTCACGGCCGTCCGGTGGAAGGCCTCGGTGACGAACGTGGTCAGACAGCGCGCCCAGTCCCTGGCCGCGCGGCGCGACCAGGCCGCCGGCATGCCCGTACGCTGCCGGTCCCACAGGTCGCGCCAGGCCGCCAGCAGATGCGCGGGTCCCGCGGGCGGCTCCGGAACCGCGATCGCGTCCGGAATCACGTCGGGGACGCCGTCCAGATGCTCGTCCGCGTTCCTGACCGGGTTGTCCAGCACGTCGAGCAGTCGCCGGACCAGGTCGCGCGCCCCGGCCAGGTCGCGGCCCGCCGGGCCGTCGAAGTGGTCGTCCAGGATGGTGAACCAGCCGAGGATGTCCACGAGGAGGCGCCTCTCGTCGCCCCCGGTCCTCGGATAGGCGTACGTGATCAGGTCGGGCAGCGCGTACGCCTGGTAGCGGCCGAGCGCCGTCTCCTGAAGGAGGCCGTGGCGTAGCAACCAGGCGGTGTGGCCGTCCGTCAGCGGGCGTCCGACCGCGCCGGCCATCATCATCGGGCCTCCCCCTCTCCCGTTTCCGTACGCGGAGCGAAGCGGAGGGTCAGGCCCTGGGCCTGCACCGTCGTCCAGACGACCTCCTTCGCGGCCGAGCCGGGAACCGGGACGAGGCGGAACGCGCGCAGCAGCGAGGCGGTGACCACGCCCAGTTCGGCCCAGGCGAGATCCTCGCCCACGCACTTGTGCTTGCCCGCGCCGAACGCCATGGCGGCGCGCCGTGCGACGCAGCCCGCGGGCCCGCCACCCGAAGACCC
>NZ_JAIUKE010000880.1 GCF_020176795.1 Streptomyces sp. 8L | reverse complement strand
GGTCCCTTTGGTAGCTTCGGGGGGTGGTGGACATGGGGGCGGTGGACATAGCCAAGCGTGGCGGGGAAACCGGTAGTTACGGGAAGACGCCGGACAAAACGCGCCCGGCGCGCGGCGGTTCGCCGACCGCCGAGTCCGCCGAGAGCTCCGCCCTACGGGCCTGGCGCTGGGACGCGCGGGCGCGCCGCATGACGGCCGGTGTCGCGACGGCCGGCTGGGCGCTCGCGGCGGGACTGCTGGCGCGGGCCGTGTACGCGCCGTCGGCCGTCGCCGCCGGCACGCTGACCGCCTCCGCCCTGCTGGCCGGCGCCACCGCGCTCACCTGGTACTTCGGCCGACGCGGCCTCGCGACGGCGCTGGGCGTGACGGCCGGCGCCCTGGTCGTGCTCGGCGCGTGGACGCTCGCCGACGCGTACGACGCCTCGGGCGGGGCCCGGCTCGCGGCTGTCGCGGGCGCCCTGGTCCTCGCGCTGCTCCTGCTGTGCTGGTGCTCGCCGCTCGGGCGCGGCGGACTGCTCGGTGCCGCGTCCGCGGGCGTGACGGCCGCGGTCTGGGAGGCGGTCGCCGCCACCCAGGGCGGCGCCGGGTCCGCGCAGCAGCAGGCCCGCGCGGGTGCCGTACTCGCCGTCGTGTCGGTGGTGCTGCTCGGCCTGCTGCCCCGGCTCGCGCTGATGTCCGCCGGGCTGACCGGCCTCGACGACCACCGCTCGCAGGGCCAGTCGGTGAGCAGGTACCGGGTGGCCGTCGCGCTCAGCGCCACCCACCGGGGCCTGACCCTGGCGACGGTGGTGCTCGGCGGGTCGGCGGCCGTCGGGGCGTGCCTCGCCCTGCGCGCCCCCACCCCGTGGACGGTGCCGCTCGTGGCGGTGACGGCGTGCGTACTCGCGCTGCGCTCGCGAGCGTTCCCCCTGGTCGCGGAGGTGGTCGCCCTGCTGCTCGCGGCGGCGGTCACCGTGGTGCGGGGCGTACTGGTGTGGTCCGCCGGGTCGGGTTCCGGTGGGCCCGGTTCCGCGGGCGCTCTCGCGGTCCTCGTCGTCCTTGCGGTCGTCCCCCTGCTCGTCCTGGCGGTACGGCTGCCCGAGTACGTCGGCGCCCGGCTCGGGCGGATGGCCGACATCGCGGAATCCGTCGGCGTGATCGCACTGTTCCCGCTGCTCATCGGAGTGTTCGGCGTCTACGGCCGGCTGCTCGGCACGTTCGCCTAGGAGGAAGCGGCATGGCTCAGGACGACCGGCAGCCGGGCGCGGCGCACGACGTGATCGTGCCGGGCACACCGCCCGCCGACCGCCCGCCCGCGCCCGCGGCACCGGCACCGGCACCGGCGCAGACACGTCCCCACCAGCCCCAGGGAACGCCGTACGCCCCGGGAA
>NZ_JAIUKE010000879.1 GCF_020176795.1 Streptomyces sp. 8L | reverse complement strand
GCGCCGCCCCGGCCGGGGGCGGGGGGGGGGGGGGCGGGCCGCCCCCCCCGCCCCCCGGGGGGGGGCCCCGCCCCGGGGGCCGCGGGCCCCCCCCCCCCCCACGCCGCGGTCGAGCGTCCGGCCGACACGCCCTCGCCGGTCCGCCTCGGCTTCGAAGCCCTGCGCGCCCCGCTGGAGTTCATGATCGACACCTGCCTCGCGCAGGGTCTGCTGACCCGCCGGCTCGATGTCGACGAGGTGTTCGCCCCCGCGAGGAAGATCCTGGGCGACGACGCGGAGTGACGCACCGCGTCCGGCCGGGGCCGAGCCCCGGGCCGCCCGACACCCAGGAGCATGCGCAGGGCCCTGCGCCGCGAAGCCCCGAGCACCGTCGGCCTCCTGGCCGACGAGGAGGACTTCGCAGCCATGCGCGCGTACAGCACCTTCTCCTTCGACGACCACACCGCCTACCTGCGGCACACCGCCGCCCTCCTCCAGCAGCTCGCCACCCGCGAACTGCACACCGAGGTGGCCCTGTTCGACCCCGCCGACTACGCGTGGGACTGCGCGGAGACCGGACGCGACCCCGACTCGCCCGCCCCCCGCGCCCGGTACACGGCGGGGATCGCCGCATCCGGCGGGGCCGCCCTCACCTACACGGGGCAGCCGCTCGGCATCCTGCTGCCCACCCTCGTCGACACCGCCGTCCGCAAGGCCACCTACGAGTACGCGGCGGCGATCCTCGCGGGACTCGGCTCCTGCGCCCACTGCGACCAGGACATCGGACGCGCCGCTTACGACCACGCCTCCGCCCTGCTCTGGCGGCTCCTGGAGCGCGCGGGACCCGGAACCCACCAGCTCGTGTGCAGCGCACCCGCCGCCGACGACCCGCTCGTCGGAGTGCTGCGCGCCGAACAGCCCGACGGGGCCACGCTCCTCGACGGCGAGCGCACGGCCGAGTTCGTGACGGTCCTCGCCGTCGCCGTCGCCCTCGGCACACCGGCGGGCCTCGTCATGCGCACCGCCGCCGCGGGCGCCCCCGATCGCCTGTACGGCTGGCGCCTGTCCCGCGGCAGGCTCCTCCCGCTCACCGCGGCCGAGGTGTTCAACGCCTACTGCACGGACGCCGAGACCGGCGAGCCCATCGGCCCCGAGCCGGGAGTCGACTACCGGGCGGGCTTCGAACCGGGCCCGGACGAAGGGGAATTCGGCCACTGAGACACCGACCCCCTCCCGGCACCAAGCGGAAGGGGCCGCCCCCCCGCCGCCCGCGGCCGGCCCCCCCGCCCGGGGGGGGGGGGGCCGGGGGGCCCCGGGCCCGGGGGCCCCCGCGCCGCAGCAGCAGCGGCACCAGAGGACGGCCGACCGCCGCGCCCCAGCCCACGACCGTGACGCGGGCGCCTCT
>NZ_JAIUKE010000878.1 GCF_020176795.1 Streptomyces sp. 8L | reverse complement strand
GTGGGGGCCACGGGGTCCGTGGGTGACGGGTCGTTCCGTGGGGAGGCCGCCCGCACACAAAAGAGACCCTTGGCAGCTTCATCGCCAAAGGTCCCCAGGCAGTACTACAGGCTTCGCATAACCATACGACATGCCATAGGGGCATTTAGAAGGACTTGAGAGATCAATCACAGGTTAGGAAGCCTGTACACACCGTGATTCGAAGGCAGAAGCCTACGTCAAGGCCCGTACCGCAGGCTCGGCCGATCATTGCCCGACGGCTGCCGCGCGCGGTCTACCATCACCACATGACCCGTGTACTGCTCGCCGAGGACGACGCATCCATCTCCGAGCCGCTGGCCCGCGCCCTCCGGCGGGAGGGGTACGAGGTCGAGGTCCGCGAGGACGGCCCCACCGCTCTGGACGCGGGCCTTCAGGGCGGCATCGACCTGGTGGTTCTCGATCTCGGGCTGCCCGGCATGGATGGGCTAGAGGTCGCCCGCAGGCTCAGAGCCGAGGGCCACGCGGTGCCGATCCTCGTCCTCACCGCGCGCGCCGACGAGGTCGACACGGTCGTCGGACTCGACGCCGGTGCCGACGACTACGTGACGAAGCCGTTCCGCCTCGCCGAGCTGCTCGCCCGCGTACGGGCCCTGCTGCGGCGCGGAGCCAGCGAGCCCGCGCCCGCCCCCGCGACACACGGCGTGCGGATCGACGTCGAGTCGCACCGCGCCTGGATGGGCGACGACGAGTTGCAGCTCACCGCCAAGGAGTTCGACCTGCTGCGGGTCCTCGTACGGGACGCGGGCCGGGTCGTCACGCGCGACCAGCTGATGCGCGAGGTCTGGGACACCACCTGGTGGTCCTCCACCAAGACCCTCGACATGCACATCTCCTGGCTGCGCAAGAAACTCGGCGACGACGCGGCGAATCCCCGGTACATCGCCACCGTCCGGGGCGTCGGCTTCCGCTTCGAGAAGAGCTGACCTCCGGGCGCCGGAGCGGTTCCGCCCGGTACCGGCGCGGCTTCGGAGCGCGTCACCGGCCCGGTCCGCCCGTACGCGTGCTCAGCGTATGCCGCACGTACCGCGTGTGCCGCGTGTGCCTGTACCGCGCGCCTCGCTCCCCGTGCCTGCCGTACGGTCGTACGCACCGCGCCCCGGTCTGCCCCGGGCGGTACATACTGACGCACGCCGCCCGCTCACCGACCCGCCGCCCGCCACGGGCTCCCTGCGGTCGCCTGGTCCGTGCACTCCCCTGCCGTACACGGTCCGCCTCGGCGAGCGGCCCCCCGCCGGGGCGCCGGACCGCCCGGGACCCGGTCAGGAAACCGGCAGGCCGGAACCCGCACGGCCGGGAGTCCTGAGAGGCTGAGCCGCGCACCCCCCCCCCCCCCCCCGGCCCCGCCC
>NZ_JAIUKE010000877.1 GCF_020176795.1 Streptomyces sp. 8L | reverse complement strand
CCCCGCGGCTCCCCGCTCCTCCCCCGGAGCCGCGTCCCCAACAACCCTCTCATCACACTGTGTTGACGGCTCGACTACGCTGCGGTCCGTTCGCTTTCCGCGCGTAACCCAAGTGCCGCACCGCTCGTTGTGCGGGATGCAGGCTCCCTGTGACCCCCGCGCACGCGGGTCGATCCTCATCGGACCCCCAGGGGAGTCGACCGTCATGACGAGAGGAGGTGCCGCCAGTGATCGCGAACGTCTCGGCACACCGGCGGGCGAACGCCTTCGCCCAGGCCCTGGAAGACAGGACCGACCCGGGCCCGGCGACGACACAGTCGGCCGAACTTGCCGCGGAACCGGCCGAACCAGCCGACCAGAGGCGGCTGTTGGGCCTGGCAGGCAGCCTGGGCGAAATGCCGAAGCCGACACTGGACCCCGAGGTCAAGGTGGTGCAGCGAGCACAGCTCGTGGCCGCCATGGAGGCCATGCTGCAAGAAGGCACGGCCGGCCAGGGGTCCTCGGGCCCTACGGTGCCGGAGCAGCGCACATCGAGGGGCGCGCACCGGGCGTCCCCCCTCGGGCGGCTGCGGCCGAGGTCCCGCTGGTCGAAGAGCCTCGCCGCGGGCGGCCTCACGGTCGGTGTGGCGGCGGGCGCCTTCAGCGGAGTCGCCGCTGCCAGCTCGGACGCGCTGCCCGGTGATTCGCTCTACGGGCTCAAACGCGGCATGGAGGACATCAGACTCGACCTGGCGGACAACGACTCCGCGCGTGGCGGCCTGTATCTCGACCACGCCTCCACCCGGCTCACGGAGGCGCGAAGACTCATGGAGCGGGGCCGCACCGGCAACCTCGACCACGAGTCCCTGGGCGAGATCCGGCGCACCCTGACCGGCATGAAGGACGACGCGTCCGCGGGCCACAGCCTGCTCCACGCGGCGTACGAGAAGAACGGCTCCCTGGCACCGATGGCGACCCTCTCGTCGTTCGCCGCCTCGCACCGGCAGGCGTGGGACGGGCTGCGCGGGCGGCTGCCCGTACAGCTCGCCGACGTCGGCGACGAGGTCAACTCGGTGTTCGTCGCCATAGACCAGGACGTCGCGCCGCTGAAGTCCAGGCTCCCGCAACCGGGCGGGAACCAGCCGGGCACCGCGGCACCCGACGCGACCCGCAGCGCCGCGGCACCCGGCACCGGCAAGCACCGCAAGCCCTCGTCCGCCACCCCGAGCTCGGGCGAGAGCAGCGGCCGGCACGAGGGCCTGAGCGACGGCACGCCCTCGCCGTCCGGTACGGGTGACGGCTCACCGGGCTCGTCCCACCAGGGCGGCCTGATCGGCGGCGCCGCCGACGGTCTCATCAACCCGCCGACGGGACAGGCGTCGGACCCTGCGGCCCCGCCGGACGACCAGGCCCCGGG
>NZ_JAIUKE010000876.1 GCF_020176795.1 Streptomyces sp. 8L | reverse complement strand
CCGCCCCGCCGTCACCGCCCCCTCCGTTGCCGTCCCCGGGGACGGCGCCGCCGTCACCGCGTGAGCGTGCGCTCGTCCACCGTCACCAGGTGCGCCGTCCCGTCCTCGCGGGCCCGGCTCTGGTCCAGGCGCAGCTCCGCGCGCCGCCCCTCCAGCGTCAGCGTCATCAGCTGGTTGCCGAACCACGGGCCGCCCGTCCGCTCCCAGCCGAGCGGCGGCCTGCCGAGCCGCCCGTGCAGCCGCAGGGCCCGCCCGACCAGCTTGCCGAGGCCGTTCCAGCCCACCCGGAAGGTCACCTTCATGTACCCCGGCACGGAGTTGTGCACGGGTGAACAGGTCAGCTGCGTCACGTGCGAGGTGACCTGCCCGCCCGGCCTGTCCCGCGGCCAGGCAGCCTCCGCGATGTACGCGTGGTGCACGTCGCCCGACAGCACGCACACCGTCGCGGGCGCCCGCTCGCCCGCGCCGACCTCCGCGATCAGGTCCGTGAGCTCCTCGAAGGAGTGCGGGAAGGCGGCCCAGTGCTCCAGGTCGGCCCGGCGCCGCAGCCGCTCGCCGAGCCGCGCCCAGCGCGGGCCGCGCCCCCCGCCGCACAAGACGGAGTCCCAGCTCTCCAGATCGTGGATCATCGGCGGCATCAGCCACGGCAGCGAGGTGCCGATCAGCAGGTGGTCGTACGAGCCCGGCGCGTCGAGAACCTGTCGCCGCACCCAGCGCGTCTCCTCCTCGTCGACCATGGCGCGCCGGTCCTCCGCCAGCACCCGCGCCGCCCGCGAGTCCACCACCACGAGGCGCGTACGGCCGAAGTCGCGCCGGTAGCTCCAGCGGGCGTAAGCCGGGTCGCGGTCCACGCGCCGCGCGAACTCCCGTACCGCGGCGGTCGCGTCGGGCCCCTCGCGCACCGCGGCGTACAGCTCGTCCTCGTCCAGCTCCGCCGGGGCGAGGTTGCCCAGGTGCTGGTAGACCCAGTACGACATGAGGCCGCTCACGACGCGCTCGTCCCACCAGTCGGTCGCGCGCATCTCGGCGAGCCAGGCGGCGCTGGTGTTCCAGTCGTCGATGACGTCGTGGTCGTCGAAGACCATGCAGCTCGGCACGGTCGACAGCAGCCACCGCACCTCGGGGTCGCCCCACGACTCGTCGTAGAGGTGGGCGTACTCCTCGTAGTTCGCGACCTGCGTACCCGGCGGACGCGACAGGTCGCGGCGCGCGGCCAGCCACTCCTGGGTGCCGGGCGAGGTCTCGTCCGCGTACACCTGGTCGCCCACGAGCAGCAGCACGTCCGGCCGCTCGGACTCGTCGGCGGCTGCCAGGTGCAGCGCCAGCGTGACGAGCGCGACGGGACCGATCGGGTCGCGCCCCTCCTTGGCGGGCCTGGCCCACCGGCAGGAGCCGAAGGC
>NZ_JAIUKE010000875.1 GCF_020176795.1 Streptomyces sp. 8L | reverse complement strand
TATGTCCCCCTGTCGACCATGACCCGGGGGGTGGTGTCACCGGGCCGGAAGGCGCCGGTAGATCGCTAATAGGGGCAGGAGCGCCGGTCCGCTGGCAACGCTCTTCGTAACGTGGTTGCCGGATGTCGGCGCCGTGCCTTGGCCGGGAAGGACGAACCCTCCCAGGAGGAGTGAAGTGATCGACACCCGCGACGTCGCCGTGTTCCTCGGCCTGGACGTCGGCAAGGGCGAACACCACGCCACCGGCCTCACTCCGGACGGCAAGAGTGTGGTCGACGAGCCGCTGCCCAACAGCGAGCCGAGGATGCGGGCCATGCTCGACAAGCTGACGGCGAAGTACGGGAAGGTCCTGGTCGTGGTCGACCAGCCCGCCTCGATCGGCGCCCTGCCGCTGGCCGTCGCCCGGGACGCGGGCTGCGAGGTCGCCTATCTGCCCGGCCTGACGATGCGGCGGATCGCCGACCTTTACCCTGGCGAGGGCAAGACCGACGCCCGCGACGCGGCGATCATCGCGGACGCGGCCCGGACGATGCCGCACACACTCCGCTCGATCGAGCTGGACGACGAAACGATCGCCGAACTCCACATGATCGTCGGGTTCGACGACGACCTCGCAGGCGAAGTCACCCGGGTCGCCAACCGGCTTCGCGGCCTGCTCACCCAGATCCACCCGCACCTGGAACGCGTGCTCGGCCCGCGCATCCAGCACCCGGCCGTGCTCACCCTCCTCGAACGCTTCGGCTCCCCGAAGGCGATCCGCAAGGCCGGACGGCGCCGGCTGGTCACGCTGCTGCGGCCCAAGGCGCCCAGGATGGCCGAGCGCCTGGCCGAGGACATCTTCACTGCCCTGGACGAGCAGACCGTGGTCGTCACGGGCACCGACGCGGCCGCCGTAATCGTGCCCAAGCTCGCCAAGAACCTCTCCGGCCTGCTCGATCAGCGCAAGGAACTCGCTGCCGACATCGAGGAGCTGCTCAAGTCCCACCCTCTTTCCGAACTCCTGACGTCGATGCCGGGGATAGGCGTCAGGACCGGAGCCAGGATCCTCATCGACATCGGCGACGCCACCGCCTTTCCCACCGCCGGGCACCTGGCCGCCTATTCCGGGCTCGCCCCGGTGACCCGAAGATCCGGGTCCTCGATCCGCGGCGAGAGCCCGTCCCGCAGAGGCAACAAACACCTCAAACGGGCGTTCTTCCTGGCCGCGTTCGCCTCGCTGTCCGATCCGGCATCCCGGGCCTACTACGAACGCAAGAAGGCCGAAGGCAAGCGCCACAAGCAGGCCCTGATGTGTCTCGCCCGCCGCCGCGTCGACGTCTTGTTCGCCATGCTCCGCGACGGCACGTTCTTCGAACCTCAAGCCGTCCCCCAAGCCACCTGAAACATCACCAATCAACCGGCCCGCCCCTTGACGAAAGAGATAGGGGCACCCCCC
>NZ_JAIUKE010000874.1 GCF_020176795.1 Streptomyces sp. 8L | reverse complement strand
AGCCCGGGCCTTCCGAACTCCTGGCCCGGCCCCTTCCGAACCCCCAGCCCGGCCCTTCCGAACCCAGCCAGACCCGTTCCGAACTCCTGGCCCGGCCCTCCGGGACTCCTAGACCCCCGGCTCGGCGGCGAGGCGGCCCGTCCGGATCGCCGCCGTCAGCTCCGCGTGGTCGGCCTCCGTTCGGTCCGCGTACGCCACCGCGAAGCCGGTGACGGCCTCGTCCAGTTCCCCGTTCTTGCCGCAGTACCCGGAAACCACCCGCGGATCGACGCTGTGCGCGTGCGCGCGGGCCAGCAGAGCGCCCGTCATGCGCGCGTAGTCGTCCATCTCGCGCGGCGGCAGCGCCACCGGGTCCACGCTGCCCTTGCGGTTCCTGAACTGACGCACCTGGTAGGGAAGTTCCCCCACGGTCGTCCAGCCGAGCAGCATGTCGCTGACCACCTGCATCCTCTTCTGCCCCAGGACCACCCGGCGGCCCTCGTGCGCGACCTCGGGCACCGCGAAGCCCGCGGCCGGCAGGTGCGGCGCCAGCGCCGACGGCCTGGCCTCCTTCACCTGGAGCACGAGCGGCTCGCCCCGGTGGTCGAGGAGCAGCACGACGTACGAGCGCGTCCCCACGCTGCCCGTCCCCACCACGCGGAACGCCACGTCGTGTATCGCGTACCGCGCGAGCAGCGGCAGCCGGTCCTCCGGCAGCGTGCCGAGGTATGCGCCGAGGGACGCGGCGACGGCCGCGGCCTCCTCGTCGGGCACGCGGCGCAGCACCGGCGGCGCGTCCACGAACCGCCGTCCGCGCCCCGCGCCGGCGTCCGGGGTCTCCTCGTGTTCCCGGGTGGCCTTCGCCGCGAACCGGGCGCTCGTGTTCCGCCGCGCCTTCTCCGAGACCCTCCGCAACGTTCCGGCCAAGTCCTTGGCGTCCGCGTGCGACACGAGCCGCTCGTCCGCGATCGCGTTCCACGCGTCGAGCGCCGGCAGCTTCGCCAGCAGCCGCATCGTGCGCCGGTAGGCACCGACCGCGTCGCGCGCCGCGTCCCGGCAGCCGCTCTCGGACACGCCCGCCTCCCGCCCGGCGAGCACCAGGGACGCCGCGAGCCGCTTGACGTCCCACTCCCAGGGCCCGCGCACGGTCTCGTCGAAGTCGTTGAGGTCGATGACGAGATGGCCGCGCGCGTCGCCGTAGAGCCCGAAATTTCCCGCGTGCGCGTCACCGCAGATCTGCGCGCCGACGCCGGTGACCGGCGTCCCGGTCAAGTCGTACGCCATGAGCCCGGCGGACCCGCGCAGGAACGCGAACGGGCTCGCCGCCATCCGCCCCACCCGTATCGGTGTGAGTTCCGGCACCCGCCCCCGGCCGGACTCCTCGACCGCCCGGACTGCGTCAGGCCGGCTCGCCGCGAACACGACGGAGTCGTGCGACGAGCGCGGCACCCGGTCCCGCAGTGC
>NZ_JAIUKE010000873.1 GCF_020176795.1 Streptomyces sp. 8L | reverse complement strand
CTAGTAGTGCTTGGTCAGGTTGGTATCGGCTCTGGCATGTTGCGGTGACAGGTGGGGCAGGCGCCGGTCCAGACCGCGAGGAGTAACTGCAGTTCGCGGGCGACTCGGTAGAGGCTCAGGCCGGCGCCGTCTCTTTTGGGGACCGGGTGATGCGCTGGAGGGTGCAGAAGGCGTGCGCGACGGAGACGAGGGTGACGTGGTGGTGCCAGCCTCTCCAGGTGCGGCCCTCGAAGTGGGCCAGGCCCAGGGCCTGCTTCATCTCGCGGTAGTCGTGCTCAATGCGCCACCGCAGTTTTGCGGTGCGTACGAGGGTGGCCAGCGGGGTGTCGGGGGGCAGGTTGGACAGCCAGAACTGGACGGGCTCGGGCTCGGTGGCGGGCCATTCGGCCAGCAGCCAGCGCACCGGCAGTTCCGGGCCGTCGTTGTTCTTGCGGATCTCGCGTCCAGCGGGACGGATCCGCAGGGCCACGAACCGCGAGTACATGCGCTTCACACCGCTGCGACCTGTGCCCGGGCGGGAGCCTTCCCTCCACTGCACCGGCTTCGCGGCCCGCTTGCCGGCCTCGATGACCAGCCTCTTCACCGCCTGGGCCGGCTCGGGATACGCAGGCTGGGGCCGCGGGCCGCGCCCGCCGTAAGGCGGGGTGTGCGGCCGTGCCTCTTCCGGCTGGGCGGTGGTCGTGGTGGAGATCCCGACCACGTAGCCGAGCCCGCGTTCTTCCAGACCCAGCCGGAAGGCTGCCGCATCGCCGTAGCCGCCGTCGGCCACGACGAGCGGGACATCGATACCCCACGACCTGGTCTCGTCGATCATGTCCAGGGCCAGCTGCCACTTCTCGACGTGGCCGGTCTCTTCAGGGATGCCGCATGCGGTGCGGCGGGCGACCTTGGCCGGATCGGCCTTCGGCGAGCCGGGATCCCAGCTCTCGGGCACAAACAGCCGCCAGTCGACACAAGCCGACGCGTTGTCGCAGGCCAGGTGCAGCGAGACGCCGACCTGGCAGTTGGTGACCTTTCCGGCGGTGCCGGTGTACTGCCGGGCCACACACGCCGAGGCGTCCCCGTCCTTGAGGAAACCGGTGTCATCCACGATCAGCGCGGTCGGTTCGATCACGTGCTGCATCCGCCAGGCCAGGCGGGCCCGCACATGCGCCGCGTCCCACGGGCTGGTGGTGATGAAGTTCGCCAGGGCCTGCCGGTTGCCGTCCTCACCCAGCCGGGCGGCCATCGGCTCCACCGACTTACGCCGCCCGTCCAGCAACAGTCCCCGCATATAGACCCCGCCCCACCGGCGCTGATCCGCCCGTGCGAACGGCTCGAACATCTCTGCCGCGAAGTCCTCCAGATCGCACCGGACCGCGGCCAACTCCCCATCCATCACAACAGGTCAACGGAACAAGCGATCAAAGGGACACGCCACCGGCGAGTGAACCTGACCAGGCCCTACTAG
>NZ_JAIUKE010000872.1 GCF_020176795.1 Streptomyces sp. 8L | reverse complement strand
CCCGAAGCCCCGGCCGCCCCCGTCGCCGTCCAGTGCGGGTCGCGGCCCGTGAGGCCGAGCACGCGCTCAAGGGGCGGCGCGTCCGCGGCGACCGGCACCTCGGGGCCGAACACACCCATCTTCCGTGCGGTCGGCGCCAGTTCGGCGAATCGCTCGCCCACCACGTCGAGGCTCCCCCGCGCCCCCGACGTGTCGTACGGCTGTCCCGTCGCACGTGCCAGGTCCCAGCCGTGCACCATGAGATCACCGAGAGCCATCGCGCCCACCGTGCGGGCGGGCATGGCCATCCGGCCGGTCGTGCCGTCCTCGGCGCCCGGTGCCGCCCAGGCCGCGACGAGCCCGCGCGTCTCCTCGGCGAAGCCGCCCCGCCAGTCGCCCTCAAGCCGCACGGGCTCCTGACTGAGGTCCGTGTCCCGCTTCGCCGCGAGGGCCTGGAAGTTGATCACCACCCGGTACAGGTGCCCGGCCAGCGCGCGCACGTCGTAGGCGCCGCAGGGCGTCGGCAGGGACAACTGCCCGTCGTCGATACCGCGGACGACCGGCACCGTGGCGGCCGCCGCGTGCTCCAAGAGGTCGCTGATCTTCTCGCTCATGCCTCCGAACCTAGGCACGGGCCGGGAACCCGTCTTGAACAAACGCGCCACCCCATGGCTCCGCGCGGCACGGGCCAAACTCGAACACCAGGCTGCACAGGGGTGCTCCGACCT
Source organism: Streptomyces sp. 8L (assembly GCF_020176795.1). Classification (GTDB taxonomy): domain Bacteria; phylum Actinomycetota; class Actinomycetes; order Streptomycetales; family Streptomycetaceae; genus Streptomyces. The sequence continues at coordinate 763 of NZ_JAIUKE010000872.1, read as the reverse complement.
GCACACGGAGCACGAGAGGGCCGTCGAGCCCCGAGTACCACCGTGTACCACCACACGACCGAGTGATCCATCCCGGCCCCTCTGGCGGGGCGCCTCTCGACCCGTGTCGAATGAGTCACGGAAGAGACACACGGAGTAATCACCGTCTCCTGGTCACCGCTCGCCTGCCGGCGGCAGCACGTGATCACGGTGGCGGCGGGAGCGATCGCGTCGTCCCTTTCATCCGCTGGCCACCGGCCACGGGGGATCTGTTCCTATCAAGGAGACCGAGTTGACCCGCACATCCATCCAGCAGCGCTCCGGCGCCCGGGCCCCGCGCGCAGTCACGGCGGCTCTGGTCACCGCCGCCGTCCTCACCCTCGCCGGTGCCACGACGGCCGTCGCGGCGAGCAGCGAGTCGGGCTCCGCCCGCACCCTGCCCGCCACCGCGCCCGCACACCAGGCCGCCTTCGTGACCTGCACCGTGAACGACAACGGTGTGAACTACCGGAGCGGCCCCGGCGAGAACTACAAGGTCTTCGGCACGGTCAACAAGGGCCAGAAGATCAACGTCCGCGGCCAGCAGGGCAACTGGTACATGGGCGACCTCTGGGGCGGGCGCACCGGCGTCTGGATCCATGTCGCCTATGTGACCTGCTGACCCGGCCGGCCCACCGGTGATGGGGGGGGGGCCCCCCCCGCCCCCCCCCGCGCCCCCCCCCCCCGGGCGCCCCCCCCCCCCCCCCCCCCGCGGGCGGGGGGCCCCCCCCCCCCCCCCCGCGCG
>NZ_JAIUKE010000871.1 GCF_020176795.1 Streptomyces sp. 8L | reverse complement strand
GGGTTCCCTCTGCTCCGCCACCGCATCCTCCTCCAGTGATCACCGCACAGCGTTACCACCGATTACGGGACAGAGCCGCAGGCTTTACAGACCCCCTGCCGGCGACACCGCGTCCTGGGTCACCGCCGAGCAGGCCCGCGCCCTGACCACGCTCCCCGCACCGCGTCCAGCGTGCCGCCGGTACTCTTCGCGAAGATCACCGACGAGGATCTCGCCTCCTACACCGAGCGGTTCGGCGGCGACCCGGACGCGGTTCGCCTGAGCGGCGGCCCGCCGCTCAGGCGAACAGCGCCTTGGCGTCGCCCATCACCACCACCGGGTGCTGGGCGGGGTCCAGGGTGCCCAGCAGCGTCTTCATCACCGCCTTCGGCAGCGAGACGCAGCCGTGCGTGGGCCCACCGTGGTCGACGTGCAGCCAGATGCCGCCGCCGCGGGACGCGCCGAGCGGGCGGGTCCAGTCCAGTGGGGTGGTGCCGGGCTTGCGGTTGTAGTTGATCGCGATCACGTAGTCGAAGGAGTCGGCGAGCGACTCGCCGTGGAAGCCGGTGCCCGGTGACTGGAAGCCGATCGGCGCGTGGTCGTAGCTGAGTTCGGTGCCCGGGTCCGGGAACCGGCCTCCGGCGTCGGTGAGGGTGAAGACCCCGATCGGCGAGCGGAGGTCGCCGGCGTGGTGGTCGGCGCTCCAGCCGTGCAGCGCGTTGTGCGCGGGCCAGACCGGTCCCGCCGCCGTCCAGCCGGTGACCGGGTCGCGGTGGAAGAGCCGCACCCGAGACGTCGAAGAGTCGTGGCCGGCACCGGTGACGAGCACCACCTGGTCGCTGCCGGCGGGGATCTCGGAGAGGGTCTTCGGGCCGACCCCGGGCAATGTGGCCGGGGCGGGCGTGGTAGTGGGCGTGGACCGCACCGTGCGCGGCGCGTCCCGGCTGGCCGCGCCGCCGGCGCCGGCGGTGGTGGACAGCGGGCCCTGTTCCGCCAGCCGTGACGGCCGTGCGCCGGTGCCGGTCGCCGCGCCGCACCCGGCGAGCAGCGCACCGGCCGCAGTGAGGGCGACGGCGGCCAGTACGGTGCGCCCGCCACCCGTGCGGGGGCGCGGCGCGAGCAGGTCGGACGGCGTACTGCGATCGGGCACGCCGTACTCGGACGTGCCGTGCTCGGGCGCTCCGTGCTCGGACGTGCTCCGGTGGGCGGGACGTGGTGCGGGCATGGTCGGGTTCGGGCCTTTCCTCGGCGGCCGGCTCATGTGAGATCGGCCGAGTCCAGTACGTCGCGGACCTGCGTCCGTTGGGCGGCGGTGAGGTGCGCCAGGCACGGGTCTGTAAAGCCTGCGATGTAAGTGGGTTTGGTGTGGCTGGAGTTGGCCAGCGGTGAAGCGGCCGTCGAAGGCCAGGTCGAAGGCGTTCATTGCACCCTTCCAGCGCATGGTCCAGCGTTTGCGGCCGGCGCCGGTCGGGTCGAGGCTCATGACGGCCATGTAG
>NZ_JAIUKE010000870.1 GCF_020176795.1 Streptomyces sp. 8L | reverse complement strand
GGATGCGGGTGTGGTGTGGGGGAGTTGGGGCGTAGCGTGGAGTGTCGGAGTGCCGGGCGTGGTGTTGTCCTGGTCATCCCCTAATGTGGCGTTCGTCCGCGTTCTGGGGAAGGGACCTGATGGATTTGATGGAGCGCACCGTCGTCCGCTGTGCCGAAGGGCATGTGTTCAGCACCGCGTCGTTCCCGTTGCAGCATCTCGACGCCGCGAGGATCGGGCCCGGCCGGCTCATCCGGTGTCCGCGGTGTGCCCGGCTGCGGAGTTCGGTGCCGGTGGCCCTGGGGAATCAGCGGCAGGGTTAGGGCGCAGCGGCGTCTTGGTGAGTGCGCGGGCGGCCGGTTCATGGCGGCCCGCGCACTTTGCGTATCCTCGGGGCGTGCTTCTCTCCGACAAGGACATTCGCGCCGAGCTCGATTCCGGCAGCGTCCGCCTCGAACCGTACGATCCCTCGATGGTGCAGCCGTCGAGCATCGACGTACGGCTCGACCGGTATTTCCGGGTCTTCGAGAACCACCTGTACCCGCACATCGACCCCGCCGTGGAGCAGGCCGGTCTCACCCGGCTCGTGGAGCCCGACGGCGACGACGCGTTCATCCTGCATCCGGGGGAGTTCGTGCTCGCCTCGACGTACGAGGTGATCTCCCTGCCCGACGGCATCGCCTCGCGGCTTGAGGGCAAGTCCTCGCTGGGGCGGCTCGGGCTCGTGACGCACTCGACGGCCGGGTTCATCGATCCGGGCTTCTCGGGGCACGTCACGCTGGAGCTGTCGAACATGGCGACCCTGCCCATCAAGCTCTGGCCTGGGATGAAGATCGGGCAGCTCTGCCTGTTCCGGCTGAGTTCGCCGGCCGAGTTCCCGTACGGGTCGAAGCCGGCCGGGTCGCGCTACCAGGGGCAGCGGGGCCCGACGGCCTCGCGGTCCTATCTCAATTTCCACCGGACCGATGTCTGAGGCTTTGGAGTGCCAGGCGTGAGCCAGTCCCGGGAAGATCTCTCCTACGAGCAGTTCGGCACGGCCGTCCGCGAGCTGGCGCAGACCGTCGCCGACGACGGCTACGAGCCCGACATAGTGCTCAGCATCGCCCGGGGCGGCGTCTTCGTGGCCGGGGGTCTCGCGTACGCCCTGGACTGCAAGAACATCCACCTGGTGAATGTGGAGTTCTACACGGGCGTGGGGACGACGCTGGCGATGCCCGTCATGTTGGCGCCCGTGCCGAACGTCGTCGACTTCAGCAACAAGCGCATCCTGATCGCCGACGACGTCGCCGACAGCGGCAAGACCCTGAAGCTCGTGTACGACTTCTGCGTGGAGCACGTCGCCGAGGTCCGCAGCGCCGTCATCTACGAGAAGTCGCAGTCCCTCGTGAAGTGCGAGTACGTGTGGAAGCGCACCGACGAGTGGATCAACTTCCCGTGGAGCGTCCAGCCGCCCGTCGTGCGGCGTTCGGGGCAGGTGCTGGACGCCTGAGGCGTCCGGGGC
>NZ_JAIUKE010000869.1 GCF_020176795.1 Streptomyces sp. 8L | reverse complement strand
CCCGCAACCGCAAGAAGCTCGACTCTCGCGGCGGTCGGCCGCCCAAGTTCGACGCGGAGGACTACAAGGCTCGGCATGCGGTCGAGTGCGGCATCAATCGCCTCAAGCGCCACAGGGCCGTAGCCACGAGATACGACAAACTGGCGGTCCGCTACGAGGCGACCGTCCTCGTAGCGGCCATCAACGAGTGGCTGTGACCGGCACATTCGATACACGCCCTAGTCGATGACGAACCCAACCCCGATCATCCGGGACAAGGCGGCGTCCTTCTGTGCGCGTAGCACGTCGTCGACCTTCGCGTCGATCACGGCGAGATAGTCGGTGATCTCGTCCATGGCCTGCTGCATCGCAAGCTGTGCCATGAGTCCCGCGGCACTCGCAAGCAGTGCCGGATTGGTCAGGAATGACCGGGGAGCCCGCGCGAACTCCACGAATCCGCCGATCTGGCCCTTCTGCCCCTTCTGCCGCTTCAATACACCGGTGCTGAGACCCGATTCGGAGTTTTCCGCAACCCGAACTTCTTGACGGCTTTCGCCGATTCCGGGGTCAGCTTCACCCAGCGTGCGGAGTTGGCGGAAACCTCTGCGCCTGCTTGGGCGGCTGAAGCGCCGGTCGCGAAGATGGACTTGAACCTTTTCCGCCCGAGGTCCTTCGACGGTAGCCCCTCGGAGACGAGGAAGCGTTCAACATCTGCCTCGTTCCCGACGACCGTCAGCCCGTCCTCGTCGCTGATGAGTTGAATCTCGTTGTCCACGGCATGCTCCTGAAACGGCTTCTCGTGGTCGAGCAAGGGGCGGAACCGGCACGGTACTTGTGGCGGGGGCCTGGATCTTCTGATGGCGAGGGATGCCCGACCGGGCCCGGACGGGGCCCTGGTGCCCTCCGCGAGGTGCCGTGCGCGGCCGGGCGCGCTGCTGCTCAGCTCCCATCCCGGTGGAGCGAAACCGTCACGGGCAACCACGCGTGATCGCCGTGGTACTTTCTGTCACGACGAACTCAATAGGTGACCCCGGCAGCGCGCCAACGCTCCGGGGCCCGGCACAAGGAGCAACCCTCCCGATGCAGATCCATCGTAGCCGCCACACGCGCGGATTCACTGTCCTGCCAAACACTGTGTTGCAGGACCGCCGGTTGTCCTACACGGCCCGCGGCCTGCTGGCCGACCTCCTGTCGAGACCCGACGGCTGGCGCGAAGACGGCCGGAAGATGGCCGACACCAGCCCCCAGGGCCGCCACGCCGTCGCGAAGGCGCTGCGTGAACTCACCGCGTACGGTTACTACCTCGTCGAGCGGGTCAGGCACGCGGACGGCACGTTCAGCAGTCATGCCCACGTCTACGACGTGCCCCGGGGCGTGGGAGCCGAGCCACCGAATGCCATGAATCTGGGTCCCGGTGCTGTGGCAGCCGGGGAGTCGGGCGCCCACCCCGTAAAGAACCCGGAGAAAGAACCCACCCTCCCGCTCCCTCGGCAGCGAACGGCGCGCGACGCTGTAC
>NZ_JAIUKE010000868.1 GCF_020176795.1 Streptomyces sp. 8L | reverse complement strand
CCCAGATATCGTGCAGGCAAGTAGAGATCCACCCTACTTGCCTCACGTACCTGAAGGGAATCACTCACCCTAGATAACCGCGGAAGCTGTAGTTCTGAGCCTTGTTCTGCCCGTTTTTGCTGACGTTCCTGACGTCGCCCATGACGCGCGCCATCAGCTCGTAGACGGTCGGGTGAGCCTGGTTTTGGGTGTGCGGGGTGGTGCCCTCCGCCGTGATGCTGGCGGGGGCCTCGGGGACGGTGCCCATGTGAGGTCTCCTATGTGGTTGTGCGAGATGCCGCGGTCACGGGCCCGACTGTCGGCATTACCGGGCCCGCCCGCGGCAGACGTCTATGCGCCGTCGTCCGACGCGTACGGGCCCAGCCCGAAATGCTGGTAGAGGACCGCCGCGGCCACCGTGCCCAGACTCAGCCGCGGCACCGTCGCCTTCCCGGCCTCCTTCAGGTCGCGGCAACGCTGCGACACTCGGGCCTGGAGGTCGGCGTCCGGGTTGGTCGTCAGGACACGCCGTACGTCACCACTAGCCGTGAGGGGCGTCCGGTCCTCCTTCTCCTTGCGCAGGTCGAACTCGCCCGCGAGGAACGCCTCGAAGCCGGCGTTGAGAATCCTGTCGCGCTCCACGGGAGAGGTCTGGTCCTTCATGATGCGGACGCGGGAGTCGCGCATGGAGATGGTCAGAGGGACTTTCATCCCGGAGGGGTTGGCGAGGTCCTTGAGGAAGGCGGGCCCGTCGGGGCCGAGGACGTAGTCGATGGACCCTGCGAGTTCGGGCTTGTCCTGGTCGCGGAGGAACGCGGTGGCGGCGATCAGGTTGTCGTGGTGGTGCTGGGTGCGCGGGTCGCGGGCCACGGGGCGGGGTCCTCTCGGGGAGCGCCGCTTGGACCTGGGGGCTCCGCGCGGGCGCGTGGGGGCGTTGTCCACGCTAGTTTCCTCCATTCGGCATTGCCGGAGCAATGCTTAGCTGCGGGGGTGGGGTTCGTGGTGACCACTCTACCTCTTAAGCATTGCGTGCACAATGCTTAACGGGTACGGTGGTGCCACACCCCAACGGAAGGCCCGCGATGCGCCGCACCCGAACCCTCACCACCGCCGCACACGCCGGCCAAGCCCTCGCCCACGCCACCCTCGGCGCCCTCTCCCACCTCCGCTACCGCCTCACCACCCGCGCCCGACTCACCATCACCTACCGGGCCGCAGACGGCGAGACCACCACCCGCATCATCGAACCCCTGGAAGTCCGCCGCTCCAAGGCCGGAGACTGGTACGTGAAAGCCCACGACCACCTCCGCGACGCCGCCCGCAGCTTCCGACTCGACCGCATCACCACCACCGCATAGGAGACCTCCATGTACAGGGCCGGAGACACCGTCCTCATCAAGATCGGACGCCTCAAGGGTCAGGAACACCAAATCGTCAGCGGCCTCGGGGAACATCGGTACAGCGGTTATCGGTGAGAACGATCATGGACGTTTAGCACAGTGATCCACTTCGCCGCT
>NZ_JAIUKE010000867.1 GCF_020176795.1 Streptomyces sp. 8L | reverse complement strand
GTGGTGCTGGTGGCGGCGGTGGCGGGGCTTGCGGGTGTGGGCAAGACCGAGCTGGCTGTGCAGGCTGCGACCCGCGCGCTCGGCATGCCGGGGTGGTTTCCCGGCGGGGTGCTGTTCGCCGACCTCAACGGCTACGACCCCGAACCGCAGCGGCGGCTGGGTGCGCACCAGGTTCTGGGCGGCTGGCTGCGGGACATGGGCATGCCGGCCGAGCACGTCCCCGACACCGAAGCGGGCCGTGTCTCGCTGTTCCGGTCGGTGCTGGCCGCCTACGCGGGCCAGGGGCGCCGGGTCCTGGTGGTCGTGGACAACGCCGGCAGTGAGGACCAGGCCCGCCCGCTGCTGCCCACCGACCAGGTCACCGGGGCGGTGGTCACCTCCCGCCATACCCTGGACCTCGGCGCCCGCCTGCACGAACTGACCGTCCTGGACGAGGAGTCGTCGGTCGACCTGCTGCGCCAGGCCCTGCGCGTGGCGCACGGCGCAGCGGACACCCGTGTGGAGGACGACGCCGGTCAAGCGCTGCGGCTGGCCCGGCTGTGTGCGGGGCTGCCGCTGGCTTTGCGGATCATCGCGGCCCGCCTCGCCGACCCCTCCAGACCGCCGCTGTCAGCGATGGCGGACGCCCTGCAGAGCGAGCACACCCGCCTGGACCGGATACGCCGCACCGGCACGGGCCGGCAGGATGCCGGCCAGGCGGTACGGGCCGCGTTCGACCTGTCCTACCAGTACCTGACCGACGCACAGGCCCAGCTGTTTCGTCTGCTGCCCCTCAATGCCGGCCCCGAGGTCTCCACTCTGGCCGCCGCCCACCTCCTCGGCCCCGGCCACCCCGACGAGGCCGGGGAAGAAGCGGCCGGAGCCCGGGACGAGGCGGTGGTGGACGCGTACACGGCCGGGGAACTCCTGGGTGACCTGGCCCGCGCCCACCTTGTCGACCCCGCCGCCGGGAGCTGGGGCCGCTGGCGCATCCACGACCTGGTCCGCCTCTACGCCCACGAACACGGCCGGCGGCAGGCCGGACCCGACCGGCGCGAACAGGCCGCCACCCGGCTGCTCGACCACTACCTCGCCACCGCTGAAGCCGCCGGCACTCACCTGGACACCCGCCCCGACCGCCCCCGCTCGGAGGCGTTCACCGGCCGCCAGGCAGCCCTGGCCTGGCTGGACGCCGAACGCACCAGTATGACCGCCGCCGCCACTTCGACGACTGGATCACCCTCACCACCGCCGCGGCCGGCATCTTCCAACAGACCGGCGACCGCCACCGCGAAGGCCAGGCGCTGAACAACCTCGGCCTCGCCCTGCAGGAGGTGCGCAGGTTCCAGGAGGCCATCAACGCCCACACCCGGGACCTGGCCATCTGCCGGGAGACCGGCGACCGCCACCGCGAAGGCCAGGCACTGAACAACCTCGGCCTCGCCCTGCAGGAGGTGCGCAGGTTCCAGGAGGCCATCAACGCCCACACCCGGGACCTGGCCATCTGCCGGGAGACCGGCGACCGCCACCGCGAAGGCCAGGCACTGAACAACCTCGG
>NZ_JAIUKE010000866.1 GCF_020176795.1 Streptomyces sp. 8L | reverse complement strand
CCTTCACGTGACTATCAACGACCTCCACGACTCTGCGTCACCACCGAATATGAGACAGGGCCGCTCTTTTGACAGACCCCCTCCGCCCGCCACTGGCCTGGCGGCACCCTGATGGGCTCGGCCACGGAGTGGGCGCACCAGGCGTTGGCGCACTCCCAACTACCTACAGCACCGCCTGCTGCTCCGGGAAGGCCACGCACTCAGGAGAGCGTCGGGCAGCGTGACGCCGGCCTTTTGGTACTCCTCAGCGAGACAGGTGTCGAACTCTTCGGGGCTCACTTCCCGGTGGTGCACCGTGCGATCAGGCCGGGCAGGTCGTTCTCGCTGAGGGCGAGGTGGTGGGTGGGGTTGTCGTCGTGGACGTGGTGGGTGACGACGACCTCGTAGAGGTCGGCGCGCTGGTCGTCCGCGTACTGCTCGGTCAGCTGATACCAGTGGTACAGGACGCGCCAGGTGACCCGCTGAGGGGCGGGGCGGGCTTGCCAGTCCAGCTCCAGGTGGTGATGGCTGTGAGCGCCGACGATGGCATGGCACAGCTGGTCGGGCACCGCCTCCGGATTGCTGGCCCGGTCGAGGAGCTCCCGGAGGTCCTCCTCACAGGTCTTGGCCGGCGGAAGCGGATCGTTCCACCCCCGGGGAGGGCCGTCCTTGAGCGTTCCTTCGGGGCGGCGCGACCAGCGCAGATCGGCGCACGCCTCCACCTGATCTGCGTCGATGTCCTCGGTTTCTTCAACGTCGTCGAGGTCGAGCACGTACCTGGCCGGCCCGTCGACCGTCTCGCTCTTGTCATCGAAATGCCAGCCGACGTCAAATACGTATCCGCGGTGTCCGCTCAACGCGCCTGTCATGATCTTGACCCGGGAATAGAGGTGGTGCCCCTCGTTCTCGATGATCATCTGCCGTTGGACGACGCGCGCCGCCCACGGGGTGCAGACCTCCACCGCGGGGTCGGGCAGGCCACGGCCGATACCCCGGGTCATGCCGCCCCACCGGGGCTCCGGGGTGTCCGGTACCCAGCCGTGGGCGGGTGTCACCGGGGCGCCCGGATCCCATGTCCGGGTCAGCCACCGCCAGCACTCGCTCACTGCATCGCCGGGCGCGGCGGTACGGGCCAGGTCATGTCCGGCGTGAGGCAGGACGGTGGTGACCAGCTCGGTCACCCGTACGTCGTCGCGCAGTTGCCACAGCACCGACGGCCAGCCGATCGCTTCGACCGGCCTAAGTTTGCGCAGGTGTAGGGCGTAGAGGACTACGGCGACGATGTCACGCATCGCGACGTCGTCCCAGCACCGCTCGTCCATCCCGCCCGGCCGATCGGCCGCAGTGGCGGCAGTCGCGCGCCGCACGGCCTCGGCCCACGGATCGGGGGACGGTGAGCGAGGGGGCACGGGCTGGCTCCTGCCGGTTGGTCGATGTGCGGGCCTGGAAGACGACCTCTCCGAACTTACCTGCGGTCGGCCGCCCTAGTGTCCTGAGTCGGTAGTTCGCTTGCGGTTATAGGGTGGGGCGATGCCTGGTCCGAAGCCGTTGCCGCTGGAGTT
>NZ_JAIUKE010000865.1 GCF_020176795.1 Streptomyces sp. 8L | reverse complement strand
TCGCGGTCTGGACCGGCGCCTGCCCCACCTGTCACCGCAACATGCCAGAGCCGATACCAACCTGACCAAGCACTACTAGGACTGACTGACCTGATGACGGGTGCGCGCTTGTCATCCGCCGCAGGCGAGGTACCGGTAGTCGAGGCTGTGGAAAACCTCGCTGTCGCGGATGGGCAATGCGGTCCATGGCTCGGGTGCGCAGTAATCGCACGGCCGGACGGGACGCGCCATGGCGCGTTCAGCCCGGGGCGCAGATGATCCTTCCCGGCGCTGTGCGGCTCCCTGTGGCGCTCTGAGCCGTTCCGGACTCTTCCGGACTCCCGAGCGACGATCGCGGGCCTCTCACGCCATCACAGCGGCGTACAGCGCTTCGTGCGACCACGGGGCCTCCGCAGTGCGCCGGCCGACGTCCCGCAGTTCGTCTCCGGCGCTGGCGTTCTCGCTCCCCGGCCGCGAGCTCCGCTCTCAGGGGGGGGGAGAGAGTTCTACCCGCACATAGGTACTACAAGTACCTAACAACATTGGGGTGCAAGACGCCGCCCGACCCCGGCCCGCTCGCACGGCCCCCGGCGGTCTCCCGGCGAAGGTCTCCGGCACCAGCCGCCGCCTTGCACCCTCCGGCCTGCTGCCCGCTGTGCTGCACGTGCTGCTGCTCCTGGTGGTGAAGGGTGCAAGGGCAGCAGAAGGGTGCAAGACCGGGTGCTGTACCGGTCCGTCCCGCGCTCGGTGCAGCATCGCCCGACCCGGGCGGCACACGGGTGCTGCTCGTGCAGCAAGGCGGGCCTCACTGTGCAGCGGCCGCTTGCCTCTCCCGGCCCTGCTCCAGCTGCTGCACGCGCTCGCGGCGTGCGGCGCCCAGACGTGAGCACGCCTGCGCCGCGTACTCGAAGTACACGTCCGTGCTGTCCTCGTGGCGGGCGACCGTGTACGCGGCCTTCAGAGCCTCGAAGGCCGCCATCACGGGAAGGGTGACGTCCTCGTGCGCCCCGGTCGCCAAGTCGAGGTAGCGGGCGAAGCCGAAGTTGTAGCTGCGGTCACGCTCCGCCTCGGTCACGCGCAGGTGGGCCGTGCGGGCCGCCTCGAACCAGCGCAGGCCCTCGTCCACGCCCAGGGCGTCCACGACGATCGCGAGGAACGGGGTCACCCGCTCCGCGGTCGCGGGCCAGCTGTCAGGGTCCGGGCCGAAGCGGTTGCTCAGCTCCCGGGTGAAGTAGTGGCCGAAGTCGTACGTCATCCCCCACTCCTACCGCGACGGCCGGCCCCCGGGCGGGCGGCACGCGGAGCTCCACCCCGGGAATGCCCGTACGCACCGTGCTACCTGCGGCTTTCCCCTCCAGGGGAACGATGTACGCGGTGCTCGGGCGGAAGGCGCTTGTTCTGGAGAGCTAGAACAAGTCGGTGCCCCTGGTGATACCGACAGGCTCGTGAACGCGATCGGCGCTGCACCAGGGAGGGTGCAGCGCCGATATGAGGCGTCCCCCGGAGTGTGGGCACAGGGGCTCATGCCGTGATTGAGAGTTTAGCTGCTCGCAGATGCTGCTGTTCGA
>NZ_JAIUKE010000864.1 GCF_020176795.1 Streptomyces sp. 8L | reverse complement strand
TCAAGCCGTCCCCCAAGCCACCTGAAACATCACCAATCAACCGGCCCGCCCCTTGACGAAAGAGATAGGGGCACCCCCCTGTTGATCATGATCTGGGGGGTGGTGTCACCGCTCCCGGAGGTACTGGTAGACCGCTGATGAGGGGCATGACCACCAACTCCTCCGGGAGGCAGGGAGGTTCTTCGTAAATTGGATGCCGGCAACTGGTGCCGCAGATGAGGCCGGGACCGTACGACCGGAGAGTGCTTGTGATCGACACCAGTGACATCGGCGCCTTCCTCGGCCTGGACGTCGGCAAGGGCGAACACCACGCCACCGCGCTGACCCCGGCCGGGGAGAAAGCCTTCGACAAGCGGCTGCCCAACAGCGAGCCCAAACTCCGCGAGGTCTTCGCCAAGCTGACCGCGAAGCACGGCACCGTACTGGTGGTCGTCGACCAGCCCGCGTCCATCGGGGCTCTGCCGCTGGCCGTGGCTCGGGACGCGGGCTGCAAAGTCGCCTACCTGCCCGGACTGACGATGCGGCAGATCGCCGACCTCTACCCGGGCGAGGCCAAGACCGACGCGAGGGACGCGTTCATCATCGCGGACGCCGCCCGGGCGATGCCGCACACACTGCGGTCCATCGAGTTCACCGACGAGACGGTCGCCGAGCTGGAGATGATCGTGGGCTTCGACGACGACCTCGCAGGCGAGGTCACCCGGGTCGCCAACCGGCTCCGCTGACTGCTGACCCAGATCCACCCGCACCTGGAACGAGTCGTCGGCCCGCGCATCCAGCACCCGGCCGTCCTGACCCTGCTGGAACGCTTCGGATCCCCCGCCCAGATCCGCAAGGCCGGACGCCGACGACTGATCACCCTCATACGCCCGATGGCCCCCAGGATGCCCGAGCGCCTGGTCGACGAGATCTTCACCGCCCTGGACGAACAGACCGTGATCGTTTCGGGCACCGAGGCCGCCGCACTGATCGTCCCCAGCCTCGCCGCCTCCCTCCAGGCAGTGCTCGACCAGCGGAAAATCCTCGCTACCAAGATCGAGGAACTGCTGGCCAACCACTCTCTTTCAAAGGTCCTGACATCCCTGCCGGGGATCGGCGTCAGGACCGGAGCGAGGATCCTCATTGACGTCGGCGACGGCAGCGGCTTCCCGTCCGCCGCCCACCTTGCCTCCTACGCCGGCCTCGCCCCGACCACCCGCAGTTCGGGCTCCTCGATCCGCGGAGAACAACCCTGTCGACGCGGAAACAAGCAGCTCAAGAGAACGTTCTTCCTCTCCGCGTTCGCCGCCCTGCCCGACCCCGCCTCCCGCACCTACTACGACAAGAAGATCAACCAGGGCAAGCACCACACCCAAGCCCACCCCTGCCTCGCGAGACGACGAGCCGACGTGCTCTTCGCGATACTCCGCGACGGCACCTTCTACGAACCCCAACCCACCCCTACCGGTTGACGAAACCCATAGGGGCCCCCGCGCATGCTGCTTGGGTTCTAGTAGGGCCTGGTCAGGTTCACTCGCCGGTGGCGTGTCCCTTTGATCGCTTGTTCCGTTGACCTGTTGTGATGGAT
>NZ_JAIUKE010000863.1 GCF_020176795.1 Streptomyces sp. 8L | reverse complement strand
CAACTCCAGCGGCAACGGCTTCGGACCAGGCATCGCCCCACCCTATAACCGCAAGCGAACTACCGACTCAGGACACTAGAACTCGTCCGAGTAGTCCTTCATCGCCATCGGCGGTGTTCTCGCTTCCCAGATCAAGCAGATCCAGTATCCGCGTGTCCACTACTCAAGGGGAGACCCCCACATCTACTGTCGTTACATGCAATCAATGGAGATCCTGATTACATCGCATTCACACATGCCGCCAACAGCAGGTCTGAAGATCGACTGGACCCGTATGCCGCTGTACAACACCATTATGTCACTCGCAGTGGGAGTAGGGCTGTTGCTTGTTGTAGCGCTCGGCTACCAGCTCAGTAGCAAGAAACCCATCGTGACGGATGGCTGGGCCCTCGCTTTCGGAGCCCTCGGACTGATCCTCTTTGCTACCGGTCTGGACATGACCCTCACATGGCCGCTCGCCGGACAGGGCTTCCCCTTCGATAATGTGATCTTTGGTGAGCCATCGCTCGCTTTCGGGTCCCTATTGCTCGCCGGTGCACTTTTCCTGTGGAAGCGTGGTGCTACCCTGGAGGATGCGGAGAAACGCGGTATCACTATCGAGCAGCTTGCCGGACCAATCTCGCTCTTCGTTTTCGGACTTGGCCTTGCCTGTTGGAGCATCGCTGCAGCAGGTTGGAAATATATGCTCTTTTCCGCGCCACCGGAGGAGCCGATCTCGGGAGAGTTCGCAAATCATCCGCTGCTCGAGGCGAGCTTCATCTCGATGCTTTATGTACTAATTGGGATCGGCGCACTATTGTTCCCACTGGCGTTGCGTAAACGCGCAGGTTGGTCCGTAATTGTCACGGCGATCGCCTGGATCATTGGTGGATTGGCTTTTCTCATTTTCGGCGCCCTCAATTATTTCACACACATTGGACTTATCGTCAACACGATGTGAAGAATGATCGAGGTCGTTTATGCACCCCCAAATGTGGTGTGTCCAGTTACTGAGCCTTTTCCAACCTGGCTGTCAGCGGCGCTGGCCGTGCCCAGCTGAGCATGCAGGCTGCCGTAGCCGCCCACGATTCTGCTGGTCAAGACTCCGCCCCAGGTCAACACGAGCATCCGCCGGCATGTCGCTGACCGGGGGGTTGGAAAAGGCTCATTGCAGTCTCCTTCCCTTCTCGATACCGCTGCCGCCCTTCCCCATGTGCGCGGGCTTTCCCCGGCTCGGAGTACTACGGCGGCTCCGCCCCACCCGGACCGTTCGACTGTCGATGCGCCTATCCCCGCCCGGGCACTGGCCGTGCACGACTGGGGAGTTGAGAACGGGTGGTTCCCGTGTTCACTGCGACTCGCTCGTTGGAGTAGGAGCCCGACTGTGTCCTGCGGCATCGCCACGAGTACGCCGTAGGTCTTCCTCGTGGCCTCCCGAACGGCTTCGAAATACCGGCCAAGGAGTTCCCCGCCACCACCAGGCGACGAGTGCGCACCGCCTCCGGCCCAGATCCGCCAGGTTCGAGCCGGTGTAGTCGTTACTGAGGTTGAACTCGTGATGTCGGTGGGTTGTTCAGGTGGGTCTGATGGGCAGGCGGGTCTCGGCGAGGCAGCCG
>NZ_JAIUKE010000862.1 GCF_020176795.1 Streptomyces sp. 8L | reverse complement strand
CGGCTCTGTTCCGTAGTCGGTGGTGACGGCCGGTGGGCAGTTATTGAAGCAGGATGCGGTGTCGGAGGAGGTCGAATCCTGCTCGGCCGTGCATCTGTCGCATGATCTTCTTGGTTCGGGTGTTGGCGCCTTCGGTCCGGCCGTTGTGGTGGGGCAGGGTGAGGCCGGCGTTCACGGCGGCGCGGTCGAGTTCGAGGCCGTTGCAGAAGCTGTGCAGGTGGGGCAGGTCGGCGGTACGGACGGTAGTGATCCACTGGGTGAGCGCGTCGTGGTTGGCCTGGGCCGGGGTCAACAGCGCGGCGAACTCGCCAGTAAGCCGGGCGAGTGCCGTCATCTCCGGGCAGGCAGCGGTGAGGAGGCCGAGCAGATCGGTGTCCTTGGTCCACAGGTGCTCGGGGTGAGTTAGCAGGAGCCGGGCGAGGCGGCGGGGAGTTGTGACGGGACGGTGGCCTTCGGCGCGGCCCTGGTTGAGGTAGCGGACCAGCAGGTTGGCACTGCCGGTGTAGCCCAGTTCCCTGATCTCGTCGAGGAGGTGGGTGACGGGCACGGCCGGGTCCTGCGCCCGTCGTTGACGCAGGTGGTCGCGGTAGGGGTCGACCAGCGTGGGCCTGTAGCGTGGGGTGATGCGATCGGCGGACGGTTCGGGGATGCGGGCGTAACGCTTGACGGTGTTCAGGGCGAGGCTCAGTCTGCGGGCACATTCGAGTAGGCCGACGCCGGAGTCGAGGAGGGCGTGGACTTTGTGCCAGCGCTCGCGGATGGTCTGCTCGTGGATGCCGCCGGGCCGGGGCGGGTTGACGGTGGCCCAGCAGGGGGCGTGGGCCCGGACCTCGGCCAGGACCTTGTCGCACAGGTTCTGCCACAGATGCCAGCGGTCGCTGACCTGCACTGCGTCGGGCAGTGCCCGGCGGATCGCCTCGGCATAGGTGGCCGAGCCGTCCCGGCACACGACCTCGACCCCCTTCTTCGTGCGCAGCCATGCCTCCAACGTGGCTGCCTCGCGGTCGGGCAGAACATCGACGCGCTCCCCGGTCTCGGCGTCGATGATGATCGTGGCGTAACGGTGGCGGCGGCGCAGGGCGAAGTCGTCGACCCCGATCACCCGTGGGGCGCGCACCGTCGGGAGGGGGATGCGCCGCAGCAGGCGCAGGGCGGTGGCGTAGGAGAGGGGCGTGGCCAGGTACCGGGTGAGACGGGAGGCCGCCCGGCCGCATAACTCCTTGGTCACCTCCGAGACCTGGCTGGTCAGGCGCGTGGTGCGGCGCTGAAGGCGCTCGATCAGCCCAGGGACTTGCTCGCGGAAGGTCTGTCGCCGGCAGCCCAGGACCGAGCAAACCAGGCGCCGCACCCGGATGCGGGCCACGACCTGCCGACCGTCGACCGGCACATCCGCCACCGTCCGGACGTGATACCCGTGCACCTTCCCCGTCGGTACCCCGCACACCGGGCAGGGCACCGGAACATCACGGGTCCGGGCGAGCACCCGGACTACCTGGCCGTCATCCACCACATCCTCGATGACCAGCGCCGAGAGTCCTGAAAACACCACTGCAACAAGGGAGTTGACATCTCGCATACAACATCAACGACGCCTGTCACC
>NZ_JAIUKE010000861.1 GCF_020176795.1 Streptomyces sp. 8L | reverse complement strand
GCGGGCGCCCCCCCCCCCCCGCCCCCCCCGCGCCGCCCGGCCCGCCGGCGCCCGGCCGCCGGGGGGGGGGGGGGGGGGCCCCCCCCCGCCCCCCGCGCCGGGACGCCGGGCCCCGGGCCGAACCGCCGTTGTCAGACCACCGCGCCCCGGCCGGGGCCCCCGCCCCCTTCGTCGTCATCGTCGTCCTGCTTCATCCGCGCCACCAACGTCGCGATGCCGCCCAGGAATCCGCCCGCGCACAGCGTCGTCAGCCACCACGTCATGTCCCACTGGAACACCACCGCGAGCAGCGCGAGCACCGGTCCGCCGATCGCGCCCAGCCACGCGAACTTCGCCGTCGCGTCCGACTCCGGCAGCGGCGGCGGCTCGGGCGGGACGAAGTGGCCCTCGTCCGGGTCCTCCACCGGCTCCACGTCGCGCGGGCCGACGGGCACCGGGACGCCGACGCCCGGCGCGAAGACCACCGAGCCGCCGAGCGCCCGCGGCGGCGCCCCGTCCTGGCCCGCGGGGTCGGTCGCGGTGTCCGCCGGCTCTTCCTTCTCCTCCCGCGCTTCCTCCGCGGGCTCCTGCGTCGCGCTGCCGCTCTTGCTGTCCAGCGACGCCAGATCGTCCACCGACTTGAACGGCTTCGTGCCCGGCGGATCCGCCGGCTCCTCGCCGTAGCCCGCGACGATCGCGGCCCAGGCCGCGTCCTCGTCGAGCGGCTGCGGCTCGGGCTCCGCCTCGTGGTCAGCCACCCGTCCTCCCCTTCTGTCCGACACCTGGAGCGATCCGCGCGACGAACGCCGCGGCCTCCTCGAAGATCCGCTCCGCGTCATGGTCCAACGTCGCCACGTGGTAGCTCTGTTCCAGTACGACCTCTCGGACGTCCGTCGAGGACACCCGGCTCAGCACCCGCTGGGCGTCCCACGGCGGTACGACATGGTCCTGCCTGCTGCGCAGCAAGAGCAGCGGCTGCGTCACCCGCGGCAGCGATCCGTCCACGAGCGCGAACAGCCGCCGCATGGAGTGTGCCGCGTGCAGCGGCACCCTGGGGTAGCCGATCTCGTCGGCCCCGCCCTTCGCGATGTCGTTGACCAGGCCCTTGGTCGAGGGCACCAGGTGGCGCACCACCGGCAGCGCGTGCGCCGCCGCCCCGTGCACCCGTACCGCAGGGTTGACCAGCACGAGACCGTCGACCTCCGCGCCGTGTTTCGCCGCGAGCCGGAGGCTGAGTGCCCCGCCCATCGACAGGCCGAAGACGAAGACCCGCTCGCACCGCTCCCGCAGCTCGGAGAAGGCCAGGTCGACGCACGCGTACCAGTCCTGCCACCCGGTCAGCTGCATGTCCTGCCAGCGCGTGCCGTGTCCGGGCAGCAGCGGCAGCGACACCGTCAACCCGCGGTCCGCCAGATACTCCCCCCATGGACGCAGCGACCGAGGGGAACCCGTGAAGCCATGGCAGAGAAGGACACCGACATCGCCGCCCTCGTGACGGAACGGCTCGGCTCCTGGAAGGACCGGCACCGGGGTCTCCTGTTCCTGAAAGGGGAAGAAGGGAAGTGGGGAAGGGGGAAAGAGAGAAGGCGAGAGGAGGGAAGAGGCTGTGGGAGACGCGGAAAGGGAGGAATGGGGGAATGAGGG
>NZ_JAIUKE010000860.1 GCF_020176795.1 Streptomyces sp. 8L | reverse complement strand
CGGCCCTGTCTCACTTTCGGTGGTGACGGAGAGTCGTGGGGGTCGTTATTGTTGGCGTGAGGGATGTCAACGAGCTTGTCCAGATGGTGTTTTCGGGGTTACTCCCGCTGGTCGTCGAAGATGTGGTCGACGAGGGGCAGCGGATCGAGGTGCGCGCGCGAACTCCGCAGGGTGACGCGGTCTGTCCGGTTTGTGGGGCCTCGTCGGGGCGTGTGCACGGCTATCAGCTGCGGACGGTGGCCGACGTGCCGCTCGACGGCCGGCGGGTTGTGGTCCGCGTGCGGGTGCGGCGTCTGCTGTGTCCTACGTCCGGCTGCCGCTACACCTTCCGCGAGCAGGTGCCCGGCGTCCTGGAGCGATACCAACGGCGCACGGCCCGTCTGACCAGGCAGGTCAAGGCCGTGGTCAAGGAGTTAGCGGGCCGGGCGGGATCACGTTTGCTGACGGTGCTCGCGGTAGGCGTCTCGCGTCATACGGCCCTGCGCGCCGTGTTGAACATCCCCTTGCCCACCGGGCGGACGCCCCGTGTGATCGGCGTCGACGACTTCGCTCTGCGCCGGCGGTACCGCTACGCCACTGTGGTGATCGACGCCGGGACCCATGAGCGGATCGAGGTGCTGCCCGACCGCACCGCCGACACCCTCGAAGCGTGGCTGCGCGGGCATCCGAACGTCGAGGTCGTCTGCCGTGACGGCTCGGCCACCTATGCGCAGGCGATCCGCCGGGCTCTGCCCGACGCGGTGCAGGTCGCTGACCGCTGGCATCTGTGGCACAACCTGCGCGAAGCAGCCCTGAGCGAGGTGAAGGCACACAGCACGTGCTGGGCCACCGTCCTGGACGCGCCGATCTACGACGGGCCCCGCGCACAGACCACCCTGGAACGCTGGCACCAGGTCCACGGTCTCCTCGACCAAGGCGTGGGCCTGCTCGAATGTGCCCGTCGCCTCCAACTGGCCCTGAACACCGACAAGCGCTACGCCCGAGCCGACCGGCCCGAGCGGATGCTCCGCGTCCCCAAATACCGCGCCGGCCTCGTCGACCCCTACCGCGACCACCTGCGCAAACGCCGGGACGAGGACCCCGCCGTCCCCGTCAGGCACCTCTTCGACGAGATCAAAGCCCTCGGCTTCACCGGCTGCCTCAACCTCCTGTACAAGTACATCAACCAGGGCCGTGCGGACGCCGAGCGCAGCCACATCTCCCCGCGCCGCCTCGCCCGGATGCTCCTCACCAGGCCGGACAACCTCAAGGCCGAGCAACACGAACTCCTGGCCAAGCTCACCGCGGCCTGCCCCGAGATGACCCAACCTGGCCGAGACGATCGCAGACTTCGCCCCGCTCTTGGCGCCGGCATGCCGACAATGCCGACGCGCTCACCTCCTGGATCGCCCAAATCCGAGCGGCCGACCTGCCTCACCTGCACGCCTTCACCCGGGGCCTGGACCGCGACCTCGACGCCGTGATCGCCGGGCTCACGCTTCCCTACAGCAACGGCCCCACCGAGGGCGTCAACACCAAGACCAAACGGATCGCGCGCCAGATGCACGGGCGAGCAGGCTTCACCCTGCTCCGCCACCGCATCCTCCTCGGATGACAGCACCCTCCGTCACCACCGAAAGTGAGACAGGGCC
>NZ_JAIUKE010000859.1 GCF_020176795.1 Streptomyces sp. 8L | reverse complement strand
TGGCCATCGAGCAGGGCCAGAAGCCCATGTCCATCGTGATCACGGCTGGACAGCGCGGAGACTCCCCGCAGTTCGAACCCGTCTTGAAAAAGGTCCGTGTCACCCGCCTGGGCGTCGGCCGCCCCCGCACCCGGCCCAACCGGGTCCGCGCCGACAAGGCGTACGCGTCCCGCAAGAACCGCGCCTACCTGCGCCGACGCGGTATCTGCTGCACCATCCCGGACAAGGCCGACCAGGCCCGCAACCGCAAGAAGCTCGACTCTCGCGGCGGTCGGCCGCCCAAGTTCGACGCGGAGGACTACAAGGCTCGGCATGCTCGAGTGCGGCATCAATCGCCGTGGGGCGAGGCGATCTCATCCTGGAGGACGACGGCTACTCCAGCACTGCGCGGAAGGTGCGCTCGCCGATGCTGCGCATCAGCGGGTTGTCCGCTGAGTGCGTCAGGAAGACCAGGGACAGGGCAAGCGCCCACCCGCGGGCCCGCTCCCGGGTCGCGTCGTCCGCGTGGCCGTACGCCTGTCGAAGGGCGGCACGCTGCTCTGCGGTGAACAGCATCCAGGCCACGGACAGGTCGCTGGCGGGGTCGCCGGAGGTGATGTCACCGAAGTCGATCACGGCGCTGATCCGGCCGCGGTCGACAAGGATGTTGGCCGGGTGCAGGTCCCCGTGCAACCAGAGCGGCGGCCCGTCCCAAACAGGCGTAGCGGCAGCCGTCTCCCAGACTCGCAGTGCGGTGGCGCGGTCGGCCGGATCGACGTGCGCCAGCCTGGTCAGGACGCCCTCGGCGCGTCCGGCGAGCGGAATACCGCGAAACGAATTGACGGGCGCCTCCGAAGAGGCTGGGATGTGCAGTGCGTCAAGGAATCCGCCGAGTGCCACCGCGGCCGACCAGGGGTCGTCGGGCGCCGATCGCGCCGCGATCCGGCCCGGGAGAAACGGCACGACGCTCCAGGACCACGGGTACTGAGCAGTCGCCTGACCGATACGCACCGGCGCCGGCACAGGCAATGGCAGGCAGCTGGCCAACTCCGGCAACCACCGCTGCTCGTGCGCGACGAGCTCGGCGGCCATGGCGCGCCGCGGCAACCGGACGAGGAACTCCTCGCCAAGCCGACACACAAGGTTGTCCCAGCCGTTGGCCAGCACGTCGACCGGCAAGTCCGCCAGGTCAGGGTGCTGCTCGTCGAGCAGACGGCGCACCAGCTCGACAGAGACTGGAACCTCCGCGGCGGGCATTCGGTGAACTGTCACAGCGAGAACCCTACGGCTGTGCCGCAGCCCGCTTGGAGGCCAAAGAGGGAAATGGCAGCGCCACGTAGAGCGATCCCATGATCCGCCGGACAGGCCCTAGCGCCGCGGGTGGGTGCCTTCTCGGCGAGGGAGCGGGCCGAGCTGAGGAGCCTGGGGACGCCGATCGTGAGGATGGCGAGGGACCGCTGAGCAGCCACTGCCGCTGGGGCTTCTTCGCGGGGATCATGCGGACCACTCTGACACGGCCTCGGGCCACTCCCGGTGCCCGGTACCGAGCTGTCTGCGCGGTCCCGGCGGGGCGCCCCGGCCACCGATAAGGCCCTGTCCGAGGTGGTGATCGGGCAGTTCGCCCGGGGCAGACAAGCAAGATCGCGGAAAGACTGGCCAACGGGTGCGAGGGCATGTCAACGTAGACGACCTTGCTGGAAACC
>NZ_JAIUKE010000858.1 GCF_020176795.1 Streptomyces sp. 8L | reverse complement strand
CGCGACTGCCGCAGACCCCTGATCGCCCTCGGCCTCACCGGATGAACCCGGACAAAAAGCGATCTTGCAACGGACCCTGGCTCGTCGTGCTGCCCCCGCCGCGGCGGGCCCGTTCGGCCCGTACCCAGTTGCGCAGCGTCTCGCGACTGATACCCAGGTCCCTGCCGATGCCCTCGAAGGTGTGGCTCGGGTCCGACAGGTACAGCGCGACGGCGTCCGCCTTGAACTCGGGCGAGTAGACCTTCATCACCATAAAAGATGCCTCCTACTCGGCCCCTGCCGGGGCCGGCTCAGAGGTGTCCACCACCCGGGGACAGGTCCCCTCACCGCAGCTCGGTCCTGCGGCCGCCATTCCCTCCGAGCTTCAACCCGGCTCGGTGGAGCGTTCGTGCGGTGGAATAGGCCACATGGCCTATCGCCCTCTCGCAAGCTTCGGATCGTGCATCGCTCGCCTGATACGTCGTCATCAGGGTTCTGCCAAGGTAGTGGCAGGGGTAGCTGCCTTTGTCGTGGGCATCATGGTGGTCCTGGGGCCAATGTCGTCGTGGATGGCCGGTGACACGGTTGGGGGACTTCGCGGCAAGGATCGCGCCGACGCCATGAATGCCGTGCGTCAGACCCTTCTGGCCGGTTTCGCCGGCGCTTCCGTGCTGCTCGGGCTGGCGTATACCGCTCGCACCTACCAGCTATCCAGGCGTGGACAGGTGGCCGATCGGTTCAGCAGATCTGTCGGACAGCTGGCCTCCGACAAACTCGCAGAACGGCTCGGCGGAATCTACGGACTTGAGCAGGTCATGGTGGAGTCCTCCCAGGAACATGCCACCGTGGTGGGCGTCCTGTCGGCCTTCATCCGTGAGAACACCAGGAGGAGCGACTCTCCCTCGCTGGACGAAGACAGCTCATCGAGGCCGCTACCGGCGTGGGGGACAGAGCCGTCCGCTGATATCAGGGCGGCCACAGAGGTACTCGCTCGCCGCCCGCAACGGCAAGAAGCCCGCAGACTCGACCTTCGGTCCGCGCAGCTCACCGGAATCTCGCTCCGCAGTTACGACTTCCACGCCCCGCCCCGCCTCACCCGGACGCTACTGACATGGGCGGTCCTCTGCCGTGCTGATCTACGGGGCGCCGACCTCAGTGGCAGCATCCTCACCAAGGCCGACCTGCGCCACGCACTCCTCGCAAGAGCATGCCTGGACCAAGCGCTCATGGCTGAAGCCGATCTGCGAGGTGCCCTGCTCGACGACGCCGTCCTTCTGCGTGCTGACCTCAGCGGAGCAGACCTCAGAAACACCACCGGCCTGACCGCACGGCAGTTGGCGGGAGCGGTGATCGATGAAGGGACTCGGCTGCCTCCCCAGATCGCGAGCGATCCATGGGTTGCAGCACGCCGCGCGGCGTGTCGTGCGTGGCGAGACCAGCCACATCAGGAGACATCGCCGCCGCCGACAGCGGCGCCCGCCAGATAACAAGCCGGGCCGGTGCATCGACTCGGCATCGTTCCGCCAAAAACGCCGGGGCTGGACCTGCGGTTGGCCACGTTCAGCGGCCGTGTTCCTAGCTGCCACGAGGGACGAGCCCCACGACACTCACGCCGGGATGTCAGACAGACACTCAGTAGGGTCGGGGACTGGCGCGGTGGCTGCCGCTCCGTTTCCAGTCCCCGCCGCTTCAAACCGTGCATGCAGTTCTCCC
>NZ_JAIUKE010000857.1 GCF_020176795.1 Streptomyces sp. 8L | reverse complement strand
GAGGCGTGCAGGACCCCTGAGGCGTGCAGGACCCCTGAGGCGTGCAGGACCCCTGAGGCGTGCAGGACCCCTGAGGCGTAAAGGACCCCTTAGGCGTGCAGGACCCCTTAGCCGTCTCCGCGTCACGGCGTCCCCGTCTGAGGTCCCCCGGCACCCGCCGGCATGCGGCAGTCGCCCGATGCGGCGGGGCCGCCTCACGGACGAGGGTTGAGGCATCGCGAGAAGCCGAAGACCCACCGACGCGAGGGAGTCCCCCGATGTTCGAGCACGAACTCCAGAAGATCCGCCACGCCGAGCTGCTCAGGGCGGCCGACGCCGAGCGGCTCGCCCGGCCGGCCCGCCGGGCGCGGGCCGCGCCCGCCCCCCCCGCCGGGCCCCCCCCCGCGCCCCGGGGGGGCCCCCCCCCGGGGGGGCCCCCGGCCCCCCCGCGGGGGGGGGCGGGGGGCGCCCCGCGGCGCGGGCCACGGCTCGGGAAGGCGGGTGGAACCGCTCCAGCGGCTGTTCGACCACGCGGCAGGCTCTCGCCGCAGCCGCGGCGGGCCGGCCGGGGGCCGTGCTGATCGGCGGCGAGGGCGGGGTCGGCAAGACCCGCCTCGTGGAGGAGCTGACCGACGCCGCGTGCGCCGCCGACGCGGTGGTCGTCGTCGGCGGCTGCGTGGAAGTCGGCGCGGAGGGCCTGCCGTTCGCGCCGTTCTCCACCGCGCTGCGCTCGCTGCGCCGCAGGCTGCCCGAGGAACTCGCGGCGGCGGCCGGGGGCCAGGAGGACGAACTCGCCCGCATCCTGCCCGAACTCGGCCAGCCCCGTCCCGAGTCCCTCGAACAGAACGGCACCGCCCGGCTGTTCGAGCTCGCCGCGCGGCTGCTGGAGCGCGTCGCCGCCGACCGCACGGTCGTCCTGGTCATCGAGGACCTGCACTGGGCCGACGCCTCGACCCGCCACCTCCTCGCCTATCTGTTCCGCACCCTGCGCCGGGGCCGCCTGCTGATCGTCGCGACGTACCGCTCCGACGACGTCCACCGGCGCCACCCGCTGCGTCCGCTGCTCGCCGAGCTGGACCGGCTGCGCTCCGTGCGCCATATCGAGCTGGAGCGCTTCACCCGGGACGAGGTGTGCCGCCAGCTCACCGGAATCCGGGCCGAGGAGCCGGAGCCCGGGCTGGTCGACCGGATCTTCCGGCGCTCGGACGGCAACGCGTTCTTCGTCGAGGAGCTGTCCTGCTCCGTGGACTGCGGCTGCGCCGACCACATCACGGACTCGCTGCGCGACCTCCTGCTCGTCCGCGTCGAGCAGCTGCCCGACGACGCGCAGCGCGTCACGCGCATCGTCGCCGAGGGCGGCACCACCGTCGAGTACCGGCTCCTGCTCGCCGTCGCCCAGCTGTCCGAGGACGACCTGATCGGGGCCCTGCGGATCGCGGTCGGCGCCAGCATCCTGCTGCCCACCGCGGACGGGGACGGCTACCGCTTCCGCCACTCGCTCGTCCGCGAGGCCGTCAGCGACGACCTGCTGCCGGGCGAGCGGTCCCGGATCAACCGCCGCTACGCGCGCGCACTTGAGGCCGATCCCTCGCTCGTACGGGCCGATGAGCGCACGACGCGCCTCGCCAGTTACTGGTACAGCGCGCACGACCCGGCGAAGGCGCTGCCCGCCGTGCTCGACGCGACGGTCGAGGCCCGCCGCCGCTCGGCGCACGCCG
>NZ_JAIUKE010000856.1 GCF_020176795.1 Streptomyces sp. 8L | reverse complement strand
GTCTCGGGGTTGGTGGGCTGCCCCGGCGTGCGGGGCGCAAGGGCGTCGAGTCCGTCGACGAAGACGGGGACCGGCGTCGTGGCGCCGCGGGTCGGGGCGGTGGTCATGGCCGTCCGTGTCCTTTCTGGGGGGTGTGGGTGCCGTAGCGGCAGGGGTCAGTCGTTGTGGTGGAGGGAGGCGTTGAGGGCCTGAACCTCGGTGGCGGAGGTGGCGAGGGTCGTGAGGTCGAGGGAGATCTTGATGGCGACTGGGGTTGTCTCCCTGAGGCGGTATTGGGCTTCGTCGTCGCCGGGCGCGAGGGCCTTCAGATGTGCGTCGATGAGCTGCCGGGCGGCGCTGAGGAGATCGAAGGCTGCATCGGCTGTGGTACCGGTCCACTCGTGGATGTTCGGGGTCTGCGTCATGTCGGTGGGTGTCCCTTCTGGGTCGTGGTGGCGGTCAGATGGTGGGGCGGGGTAGTGCGCGGCACGTGTCGGCGTGCTTCTGGGCGTGCTCGTGGGCGATGCGCTCGGTCCAGTAGGGGCCGCTGCTGTAGGGGCAGGCGGTGCAGTGGTAGCCGGTGGAGTCACCACCACCTGTGATGTCGACGGTGGCTCCGGCGGTGGTGAGGTAGCGGGCGGTGACTCCGTCGGGCCAGGGCTGGTTGGTCTGCGTCATGGCGGTCGGTCCTTCGGGTGTTGTGGGTGGTCAGGCGGTGAGGTGGAGGTTCTGGTAGATCTCGTGGTCGACGTCCTGCCAGTCCTCAATGGGCTGGTTGGCGTGCTGCTGTTCGAAGCGGTCGAGTGGGGTCTGCGCGGTATCGGTCTGGGGGGTGTCCATGGCGGGTCCTTTCGTGGTTGGTGGGGTCTGGTCGTGCTCCGAGCCGTCCCGGCGGGCGGGGCGGCAGGGAGCGCGGTCAGGCCGTGGCCAGGAGGCTGCGAGCGGCCTCACGCACCGGCCGCTGGTCGTCGACGAACGACGCGGACACGTCCAGCCCGAACCCGAGCGCGACCTCAGCTTCGGCCTCAGTCAGCGGCACGCCCTTCAGGTAGCCGCCGTACATGGCGTCGGTCTTCGAGATCACGTCCTGGGCGGTGGCTGTGGGGCGTCCGTCGGTCCAGGTGCCGTAGGTGACGAGGGTGTTGGCGGCGTGCCGGCCCATGCGGAGTCGGGCTTCCTGACGGCGCTGGGCCCGGCGGGCGGCGTTGCGGTCCTCGCGGATCTGTTCGGGTGTGCGGTGCTTCGTGTTCATGCGGGGTTCCTTAATGGGTTGTCTGGGTGGGGTGTCTAGGCCTCTTCGTGCCAGATGCGGGTGCATTCGGTGCATCTGCGGGATACGAGGTGTGGTTTCGGGAAGTGGTCGTCCCAGACGGGGACGATGTCGGTGGAGCCGCAGTGTGGGCAGTCGTCGCGGCCTGCGTTGGGGTCGTGGTCCGCAGGGTCGCCGATCATCGCGTGCCCCTGGCGGGGCCGGTCGGGTAGCGGCGCCACTTCGGGAGCTGCTGCTCCGCGTCGATGACGGCCTGGTTGGCGGCGTAGTAGTCGGGGGTCTCGTCGCGGTCCCGGTCGGTGACCTGGGCGAGGTGCTGCTTCGCCTGGCGGTGGGCGGCGCGGGCTTCGGGGGTGCCGATGAGGCGGTCGATGCGGCGTCCCATGGGGGTCCTACTTTCTTTCTGGGTTGCTTCGGTCATTCGTAAGATCGAGGGCCCAGGGGCTGTGGGTATGGCTGGCATGAGG
>NZ_JAIUKE010000855.1 GCF_020176795.1 Streptomyces sp. 8L | reverse complement strand
AACGGAGCTCGTTGGTACAGGCAGTCGACCAAGACAGCTTGTACCTGAGGAGCTCCGTTGCTGTTGCATTCTGTCCTGCCGTCGCCGCTGACGGCTATCACCCGTACGGTGACCGTGGCCGCGGGCCGCTTCGCGCCGGGGCATCTGGGGGAGCTGACGTCGATCGTGCCGTTCGAGCTGGTCGATGCGGTGCTGGCGGAGACACGGACGGTGCAGCGGCGGCTACGTGATCTGCCGTCCCGGGTCGGGGTGTACTTCCTGCTCGCGACGTGTCTGTTCCCCGAGGTCGGCTACCGGCTGGTGTGGGACAAGCTGGTCGGCGGCCTGGCGGGGCTGCCGGTGGCCTCGCCGAGCGCGAAGGGGGTGCGGGACCTGCGGCGCCGGCTGGGAACCGCACCGATGCGGGCGCTGTTCGAGGTACTCGCCGGGCCGCTGGCCCGCCCGATGACGCCGGGGGTGCGGTTCGGTGGCTACCGGACAGTGTCGTTCGACGGCTGCAGCTCGCTGCGGGTACCGGACTCGCCGCGTAACCGGGCCTGGCTGGGACGGACGGCGCATCACGGCTATCCCACCCTGGAGTTGATGACGCTGGTCGAAACCGGGACCAGGTCCCTGATCGGCGCGGTGTTCGGCCCCACCGACGAGGGCGAGACCAGTTATGCCGGCCGTCTGCTGCACCTGCTGAGACCGGACATGCTGGTGCTGTGGGACAAGGGATTCGACGGCAACGCCTTCCTCACGGCGGTGACCGCGACCGGCGCGCAGGTACTGGGCCGGCTCCGCAACAACCGCCGCACCCCGGTCCTGACCCGCCTCGCCGACGGCTCCTACCTCTCGGTGATCGGCACCGTGAAGGTCCGCGTCATCGACGCCGAGATCACGGTGACCTGCGACGACGGCAGCGTGTTCACAGGCTCCTACCGCCTGGCCACTACCCTGACCGACGCCCGCCGCCATCCCGCTGCCACCCTCATCGGCCTCTACCACGAGCGCTGGGAACACGAGAGCGCGTACTACGCGCTCCGCCACACAATCCTGCACGGACACGTGATGCGCTCAAACGATCCGGCCGGACTTGACCAGGAGATGTGGACGTTGCTGTCGCTCTACCAGGCGTTGCGGGCGGTGATGGTGGAGGCCGCCGAGTCCGTACCCGGCACCGACCCGGACCGCTGCTGCTTCACCGTGGCCCTCCAGACCGCCCGCGACCAGGTCGTCCAGGCCGCCGGCATCGTCCCCGACGAGGCCGGCGGCCCCGGGCTGATCGGCCGACGGGTCCTGGCCCGGCTCCTGCCGTCCCGTCGGCGCCGGGTCAGCACCCGCAAGGTCAAGTCCCCGATGTCCCGCTACAGCGAGCGACGCAACGACGGCCGCCCCGACCGCAGCCGCACCGTCACCCAGCTCGCCGTCACCGTCCTCGAAGCCGGCCCCGAACACCCGCCGCTACCCGCGGTCTCGCGCGACGATCGGAACGCCCTCCCCGCCCAGCGCCGACGGCACCGCATCCTCGTCCTGCTCCACGACGACCCGACCCGCCTGTGGAGAGTTGCAGAGATCGCCGCCCGCTTCGGCGACATCCGGCTGGACACCATGTATCGGCAACTCTCCCCATGGGCCGACAGCGGCCTCATCCACAAGATCGGCCCCGGTCTCTACACAGCCACGACCTGGACACCAAATGCCTTGCAAACAAAGGCAGATCACTAACTTCCCGGCCTTGGG
>NZ_JAIUKE010000854.1 GCF_020176795.1 Streptomyces sp. 8L | reverse complement strand
CCGCCCACCGGCCCGCCCTCGCGGTCCTCCGACCACGCCACGAACCCCAGGTCGAACTCCCGCACCCGCACCACCCGGTGCTGGAACGCGGCCACATCACCGTTGACCCATTCCTCCGCACGCTCCTGCGCCTGCGCGAACGTCACCATCGCCCGCTCACCCCTCCACCGGGACGGCGCGCGCGAAGCCGCCGTCGACCATCAGGTTCGCCACGGTCGCGAGCTCCGGCGGATTGCCCGCGAGCCGCAGCAGGAACGCGTCGAAATCCTCACCGCACGGCAGCAGCAGCCGCTCCACCCGCTCCTGCACCGACCACCCGTCCTGGTCACGGGCATCGTCGTACGCGCAGAACCACACCGAACCCGGCCGCTCACCGCGCACCTTCACCGCCAGCAGCCCGCCCTGCACGAACGCCACCCCGAGGAAGTCCTTCGTCAGGTGATCCCGCAGACACTTGTTCACATACACCAGGTCATTGACGGCCGCCTCGTCACGCACCGTGAAGAACGGCTGGTCCACCAGCAGACCCAACTCCGCGTCCAGCGCCGCCCCCACCGGCGCGCAACCGCCCGCCGCCTTCAGGAACGACCGGTACGCCTCAGGCAACCGGTACCCGAGATCCTCCTCGGCCGCCGCCACCAGCTGCTCGCTCACCGCCCAACCGGCCTTCGGCAGCCCGAAGTGCGCGGGCCGCGTCTCCTGCAACGGCCGCGTCCCCCGCTTCGCGTGGTCCACCGGCGCCGTCGCCAGACCGCCGTGGTGCCGCAGCAGCGCCTTCACCTCCACCGGTACGAGCACGAGCCGGCGCGAGCGCGCCACGTGATGCCACGTCCAGCCGTGCGGCGTCGCCACCGCGGGGATCGTGTCCCACAGCTCGTGCCCCGACGCGCTCAGCGCCGCGTTCGCCGACAAGTAGTCCGTCAGGCGCAGTTCGTCGACGCCGAAACCCTCCGGCGGCTCCGCGATCTCCGCGGCGGCACGCGCGTACGGCGTGAAGTCCGGATAACCGCCCCCGTCCACGCGCACGCCCGCCGGATGGCGAGCGGCCCGCACCGGGTCCGGGAATCGCACGACCTGCCCGGCGTAGGCCGCGTTCGGTGGCGCGGCTTGCTGCCCGAGCCGACCTGTCGTCATGGCGGTTGCCCCCTGCTGAAGCTGGCTGTTGCGCACAGCCTATGCGGTGGCGCGGCAGGCGGAACCGGGCCGGGCGGCCCGCCCGCCGACCCGCGAACGCCACGCGGCCGGGGCACTCCCGCACGAAACCTCCGCACCGTTCACGAACCGTCACAGCTACGTGACCGTATGCCGACGGCACGCCACGATCTTCGCCCCCGCTACCCGATTCCCGCCCGCATTTGGCAGTCTGTTCCCGCGGACCGGGGGACGTGAGCCCGCACACGACGCACCGCGGGCACGGGAGGGACACGGAACAGTGCAGAGCGCACCAACGACAGACACGCACGCCGAACTGCCGCGCACGCGGGGGCCGCAGGACCCGCACGGCTACGACCGGGCACAGGACGCACCAGGCACGCAGGAGCCGCAAGGGCCGCAAGGACCGGCGGCCCACGACGCGGCGCGGGCCCCCCACGCCGAGCACGGCGCACCGGCCGCCGCACTCCCGCAGGAGGAACCCGCCCCCGGCGGACCCGTCAGCCCCGGCGGGCCGCACGGCGACCCCCGCCTCGGCTGGAGCAGCACAGAACCCAACCGCCCGCCCCACCC
>NZ_JAIUKE010000853.1:476-1736 GCF_020176795.1 Streptomyces sp. 8L | reverse complement strand
TGCCCTCGCCGCCGGGGAACAGCCGGGAGAAGACGCCCTCGAACTCGCGGGCCGTGTCCCGGTACGCCTCGGTGAAAACCTGCTCCACCCGCTCGTCGACCTCCTTGACCACCTGGAGCAGGTCCGCCCTCGTCTTCTTGAGGTCTTCCAGCTGCTCGGACAGGAAGTTGTGCCGCTCCTCGAGCGCCGCGAACTCCTCCAGCGCGAGGGGGTTGACCTTGCCGAGCTGCTGGTAGGCCCGCTCCGCGGCGCGCAGCCGCTTCTCCTGCTCGCCGCGCGCGAAGGGCCTGGGGCGGTTGCGTGCGTGCTCGGGGTCCTCGGGCAGCGTCTCCCCCTCCGCGGGCGGCGACGGCGGTACGAGCTGGTCCGGACCGTACTCGGCGACCAGCCCGGCAGGCTCGACGCCCAACTCCTCCAGGGCCTTCGTCTCCAGCTGCTCGATCCGCATCCGCTTCTCGGCGCCCAGCACCTCGCCGCGGTGCACCGAGTCGGTGAGCTTGTCCAACTCGGCCTTGAGGTCGCGGCCCCTCTCGCGCTCCTCGGCCAGCTCGCGCTCCCGCTCCGCCCTGGCGGCCTCGGCGGCCGTCCGCTCCCGCTCGGCCCGTGCGACGGAGATCTCGACGTGGGCGAGCAGCTGGCGCGCGCCCGCCGCGACGGCCCCCGCCACGGCGGCCTCGTGGCGCAGCCGGGCCCTGCGCCGCTCGGCGCGCGCCCGTGCCTCGCGCTCGGCGCGCGCGCCCCGGTCCAGCGCGTCCGCGCGCCCTGCGAGCGCCTTCACCCGCTCCTCGTGGGTGCGGACCTGGAGGCGGGCCTCCATCTCGGTCTGGCGGGCGTTGGCGCCGTCCGCCGCGAGCCGGTCGCGTACGGCGGGGTCGGGCTCGTCGGCACCTTCCCCGTCGTCGCCCGCGGACTCCTCCGCGACGTACAGCCGCTCCGCGAGTTCCTCGGCGTCGGCGCTCGCCCGCTCCAGCGCTTCGGTGGCCTTGGCCACGGCGGACGCGGCACGCTCCGCCTCCCCCGCCGCGCCGCGCGCCTGCCCGGCGAGCCGGCCGAGCTGCCCGGAGACCGCGGACTTCTCCCGGTCGGCGGCGCGCCGCCGCTCGCCCAGCTCCTCGACCCGGGCGGCGCAGGCCGTCCTGGGGGGGGGCCCCCCCGGCGGCGGGGGGGGGCCGGGGGGGCGCCCCCCCCCCCCCCCCCCCCGCCGGGGCGCCCGCCGCGGCCCCGGCGGGGGGGGGGGGGCGGGGGGGGGGGGGGGGGGGG
>NZ_JAIUKE010000853.1:0-468 GCF_020176795.1 Streptomyces sp. 8L | reverse complement strand
CCCCGCCCCCCGCCCCGCGGGGGGGGCCCGCCGCCGCCCCCCCCGCCCCCCCCCCCGGGCGCCGCCGCCCGGCCGGGCCGCGCCCGCCGCGCGCGGCGCGCCCCCCCCCCCCGCCCCCCCCACCCCGAGGTCGGCGAGCTCGGCCGCGGCCTCGTCGACGGAGGCCTGCACCTCGATGAGGCTGGGCGCGCCCGCGGACCCGCCGTGTGCGAAGTGCGCGCCGAGGACGTCGCCGTCGGCGGTGACCGCCGTCAGCTCGGGCCGGTCGCGTACGAGGTCCTCCGCGTCCTCCAGCGTGTCGACGGCGACCATGTCCCGCGTCAGCCGCGCCACGGCGGCGACCAGCACCGGGGGCCCGCTCACGAGTTCCGTGACGCGGACGGGTTCTCCCACGGCCACCCCGCCGGCGCGGGCGGTCTCCGAGGCGCGGCGCGCCGCCCCGCCGGCCCGGGTGGCGGCCGTCCCGCC
>NZ_JAIUKE010000852.1 GCF_020176795.1 Streptomyces sp. 8L | reverse complement strand
CCGCCCACCATCCACCGCCTCCCGCCGTCCATGGCTCCCCGCCGTCCACGACCTCCCGTCGTACAACGCCCCGCCGCCGACCGCCCGTCCATGACCTCGATCCCGTCGCGACCAGGAAAGTGCAGGGAAGAACCCGCATGCCCGACAACAGCACAAGAGCCAGCAGCTTCCGCCCCTCGCGGCGCGGTTTCATAGCCGGAGCCGCCACGATCGCCGCGGCGGCGGGCATGTCCGGCGTCCTGCCCGCGCAGCTGGCCCGCGCGGCCCGAGCCGACCGGCGCGGCTTCAACCTCTCCCAGATCAAGCACGTCGTGTACGTCATGCAGGAGAACCGGTCGTTCGACCACTACTTCGGCACGTTCCCCGGCGTACGCGGCTTCGCCGACAAGACCGCGGCCAAGCTGCCGAACGGCAACCCGGTCTTCAAGCAGCCGGACCCGGCCAACCCGGACGGCTACCTGGAGCCCTTCCACATGGACACGGTCACCACCGGAGCCGCCGCCGTGCCCTCGCTCTCGCACGACTGGCGCGACCAGCACGCCGCCTGGAACAACGGCGCGATGGACGGATGGCTGACGACCCATCTCGCCTCCGACGGCGGCGGCAGGGGCTCCTACACGATGGGCTACCTGAAGAAGAACGACATCCCCTTCCACTGGGCCCTCGCGGAGAGCTTCACCCTGCTCGACAACTACCACTGCTCGGTGCTCGGACCCACCTTCCCCAACCGGGCCGTGTGGATGTCGGGCACCAACGACCCGCAGGGCAAGCAGGGCGGCCCGATCCTGGAGACCGTGCAGCCCAACACACTGCTGTGGAAGTCGGCCCCCGAAGTGCTCTTCGACGCGGGCTACACGGTGAAGACGTACACCAGCTCGGGCAGTTACAACTACTTCAGCTGGTGGGCCAACTTCAAGCAGCCGGGACTCGTGCCGCCGGAGCTCTACAACCGGATCATGCTCAACGGCACGCTCTTCGGCGACGGTACGCCGGGCGGAGCGGGCGACCCGAACAGCCCGGCCAAGGCCGGCACGCCCTACCTCGGATTCGAGGAGGACTGCGCGAACGGCACCCTGGCCGACGTGACGTGGCTCTTCCCCGACGGCCCGTACCCTTCCGACGAGCACCCGCCGAACACACCGGCCGCCGGGGCGTACTTCCTCGCCTCCAAGCTGGAGGCCCTCGCCGCGAACGAGGAGCTGTGGAACTCGACGGTCTTCGTCATCAACTACGACGAGAACGACGGCTTCTTCGACCACGTCGCGCCACCCGTCCCGGACCCGGCGCTCTTCCCTGAGGAGTACGTCAGCCTGTCCTCGCCGAAGGGCACGCCCGGCGGCGGCCTGCCCGTCGGCGCGGGCTTCCGGGTGCCGTGCCTCGTCGTGTCGCCGTGGACCGTCGGCGGCCGTATCTTCTCCGAGGTCTCCGACCACACCTCGCCGCTGCGTCTCATCGAGGCGATCACGGCGGCGAACGGCCTGTCGGGGAAGGGCGCCGTCACCTTCGACGCCATCACGCCCTGGCGCCGCCAGACGTTCGGCGACTTCACCGGCGTCTTCAAGACCGTCGCCCAGCCGGCGCCCACCAGCGAGGAGTTCGACGAGGAGACGCGGCTCGCCAACGTCAACGCGCAGGCGGCCGCCGCCACCCAGCCCATGCCGCAGATCCCGGGCGCGACCCAGCACATGCCGGGCCAGGGAGGCTGAGACGGGGGCGCGGGCCCCGGGGAGCCCGCCACCCACGCCGCGGGGGGGGG
>NZ_JAIUKE010000851.1 GCF_020176795.1 Streptomyces sp. 8L | reverse complement strand
ACTACACGGCATTGAGGCTAGTCCGCGACCGCTGGGGCATCGAAGTCCTGCACCACGTCCGCGACACCACCTTCGCCGAGGACGCCTCCCAACTGCGAACCGGCAACGCGCCCCGCGCCGTGGCCACCTGGCACAACCTGGCCGTCGGCGCCATGAAGCTGACCGGCGTCACCAACCCCGCGGCAAACCTGCGAGGCAACGCCCGCGACCCCCGACGCCTTCTCGCCATCCTCAGCCTTGAATGGCCGCAAACCGGACACATCCCCACCACGCCGGAGCCCTGCATACCCAGCACAGGCAAAGATGCGACACTTTCCAAAAAATACCCCCTGAGCGGGTCAAGCTGGCCAGGATATTCACTTCAGTCGGGCGAGCAAAAAGCAGACGTCGTCGCGTTGGCCAATAGGATTAGCCATTCGGGAGAGGAGTGTGTCAGCGAGTTCGTCAAGTTGCCGACCAACGAGGTTTCGCGCCGTCGCCGCCAGTCTGGCCAGCCCCACGTCGATATCCTCTCCTCGTCGCTCTACCAATCCGTCCGTGTACAAAATCAGTAAGTCGCCAGACGTGTACGGCGTGATGTTCTGAGAACTATAGGTGTGCCCGGCTCTAGTAGCTAGCGGTGGATCATTGGGCTCATGCAAATAAATAGACGTGCCGTCGGAATGCATGAGCAGCGGTGGAAGATGACCAGCTGCACTGTGAATCAGTATCTGGCTTTTAGGGATAACTTGACATGCGATCGTAGTGGTGGCCACTGCATCCTCTTGATGTTGCGCATAGAGGTCCAGCGTTTCCAGGGCGCTTGCGGGCCCACCACCGGTTCGAATGGCGGCGTTCAGTACACTACGCAACATGCCCATCATGCTTGCGGCTGCCAGTCCGTGGCCTACCACGTCTCCTACCATCAACGCCAGGGAGCCGTCGGGTACATTCGCCACATCATACCAGTCACCGCAGGCATTCAGGCCATGCGCCGCTGGTTGGTAGCGGACTACAACGTTTGAATGACTTTCTAGATCCGGAGTAGTGAGCATGGCTTGCTGAAATGCAAGAGCCGTCGCATGAGCGCTCGCCACAGACTGCTGCAGATGGTCAACCGACCGTTGCATTTCATGCGCATATGTGAACAGTCCGGAAATGGACTCACGCCCCATGGGCAAGGAAGAATTACCGCGTTGCTCGAAATGGCCAAAGATGCTCACATCCTCGACTCGACGGATGATCAATCGCACCCGACCATCATCATCAAGAATAGGTTGATTTGTAACATTCCACCAGCGTGGTTCCAAATCCTCAGATCTACCATTTCGCGGGATTGGGTAATAGTGCAGCATCATCGTGCTGGGCCGACCAGAAATTACTGCCGCTTCAAGCGTTTGGCGTTGTGCTCGCGCTCTGTGGTCATCCTCGAGATACGGATCGGGCGGGAAAACATCGAAGTACTCCCGCCCGACCAGCTCTTGTCGGCGACGGCCGGTGACCCTCAAGTACGCGTCGTTGGCAGTGACGATTTGAAATTTTTGATCCAAGATGGCGAGAGCCACTGGAGCGGCCTTGAACAGCGAAGCATAGTCGAGGTTACCAATCGTCGATTCCATATTAGTTCTCCCGTTGAATTTTCTCGTTTTACGGCTCGCCCGCCCTTAATTGTTCGGCGGTATATTTATCTTCCAATACAAACCAAGGTGGCGCATCCCGTGTTGGCCAGTAGAAGGAGATTGATCACACGAATGGCCCTATTGAGTCTCTTTCGTCCTGAG
>NZ_JAIUKE010000850.1 GCF_020176795.1 Streptomyces sp. 8L | reverse complement strand
CGGGCTCCCGACGCCCGAGAGCCCCGCGCCCGGCCACCAGCCGCCCGCGGTGCCGGCCGTCCCGCTCCCGGGCCAACGCGCCTCGCGGCAGGTCCAGTACGGCGACGTCGCCACCCGCAGGCCGACAGCCACAGCCGCCATCAGGGACGCCGAGGGCCCCGTCCTCGTCATCACCTCGGACCCGGCCGTCTGGAGCGAGACGAAGGACGCACGGGCCAAACTCGGCCCCGTCCTCATCTACGACCCCGGGCACCTGTGCGAGACCCCGGCCCGGCTCCGCTGGTCACCGACCGCCGGCTGCGAGGACCCCGCCTCGGCCGCGGACCGTGCCCTGGCCCTTCTCGCCCCCGTACGCCCGCACGCGGCGCTCGACGCGGCGATGGCGGACACCGCGGAAACCCTCCTGCGCTGCTGGCTGCACGCCGCGGCGGTGGACGGGCGCCCGTTCCGCCAGGTGCACCGCTGGGCCCAGGGCTCCGCCGCGCAGGACGCCGTACGCGTGCTGCGCACCCACCCGAAGGCCGCGGCGGGCTACGCGGGGCTGCTGGAGAGCGCCCTCACCGCGCATCCCGAACGCCGGGACGCCGCACAGCAGTTGACGGCACGCGCGCTGGCGTCGCTCTCCTCGGTGCACATCCGCGACGCGGTCACGTTCAACCGAACTGATGCCGTCTCACTGGGGTCGTTCGCCGCGGAAGGGGGCACACTGTACGTGGTGGGTGAGCCCATTGAGGACCCCCGCTCCCAACCCGGCGCGATGCCGCTGCTCACGGCTCTCGCTTCGCACGTGGTCGAGCACGGCCGCCGCATGGCCGCCAGGTCACCTGACGGTCGGCTCGACCCACCAATGTCTCTCGTCCTCGACGACGTCGCGGCGGTGGCGCCCCTCCCGGCGCTGCCGGATCTGCTGTCCAGGGGCGACGCCCAGGGGCTGCCCACGCTGGCCCTCCTGCGTTCACGGGAACAGGGCCGGACCCGCTGGCCCCGTCACACGTTCACGGACGCCCCGTAGGCCGGGGGCACCGAAGCCCCCAGGCTCTTACCGTCCCGCGGGCCGGGCGACGGCCATCTCCAGTTCCTTGGCACTGTCGTCCATCGCGAACGGCAGCACCAGCCCGGTCGGCGTGAACCCGAGCTTGCGGTAGGCGGCCCGGGCACGCGGGTTCTCCTCGTGGACGCAGAGCCGCACGCGCTCCAGCGGCGGACCGTCGAGCGACCACGCCCAGTCGAGCCCGGCCGTCATCAGTTCCCCGAGCAGCCCGGTCCCACGGTGTTCGGGACGTACGAAGACCCCGACGACGTGCCCCTGCCGCTGCTGGATCACCGTGTCCATGAAGTCCAGGCTGCCCGCCTCCTCGACCAGCACCGTCACGGAGCCCGCCCAGCTCTCTCCGGGCGCCTCGGCGATGAACTGCCGCACCAGGCCGGCGCGTTCGGCCACCCGCTGCCGCCAGAAGGAGTCGGGCTGAGCCAGGCACTGCTCGTAGGTCTCAAGGAACGCGACCGGCGCGGCGGGGTCCTGGAGGCCAAGCAGCCGAAGCTCCTTGGCCTGCCGCCACTCGTCGGGGCGTACCGGACGGATCACGTGGTCGATGCGGCTCATGCCCCGATGGTCCATCGGTCCGCATCCGCCTGCAAGACGGATGGAAAGCCCAGGAACGGAAGAAGAAAGCCCCGGAAAACGGGTCTGGATATGCGGAAAGGGCCTGCACACCGTGCAGACCCTTCCCACATACTCAACAATTGTTCGGCGGCGTCCTAC
>NZ_JAIUKE010000849.1 GCF_020176795.1 Streptomyces sp. 8L | reverse complement strand
CGCGGGGGGCCCGGGGGGGGGGGGGGGGGGGGCCCCCCGGGGGGGGCGGGGCGGAACGGGGGGGGGGGGGGGGGGGGGGGGCCCCGGGTGGGCCCACGGAACCCGGTTCGAAGTCCGCGACGGCACCCGGTTCCGGGACCCCGTCGGAATCCGGTTCGACGTCCCCGTCATCCGGTTCGACGTCCCCGTCGGCCAACGCCCCGTCCGCGCCGACCGGAACGGAGTCCGCCTCCGGCCCGGCGTCCCCGTCCGGGCGCCCCGCCCCGAGCGGGGCCGTCCCGCCCTCCCGGGCGCCCGGCGCGTCCGTATCGCCTCCCGGGCCCGCCCTCCGGCCCGTGCCCGCGAAGCCCGCGGCCGGGGCGCCGCACGGGCAGCGTCCGGCCGACGCGGCCGGCGCGCTCTCCTCGTACGCCGAACGCGTCAAAGGCACCGCGGCCGCACGGCTCGCCGCGGCGAAGGCGTGGGGCCTGCCCGAGGCGCCGCTGATCGCGCCGCCGCCGCCCGCGGTCAAGCCGGTCATCCCCACCCGCGCGGGGTTCGAGGCCCAGGACGGCGACAAGGACCTGCCGCCCGTCTTCACGCGCGTCCCCACCAAGGACAAGATCGTCTTCATCACGATCGACGACGGCTCGGAGAAGGAGCCGCAGTTCATCAAGATGATGTCGGACCTGCACGTCCCGTACAGCGCCTTCCTCAGCGACTACCTGATCAGCGACGACTACGGCTACTTCACCAAGGTGCAGGCCTCGGGCGCCACCCTCAACAACCACACCCTCACCCACCCCTACCTCCCCGGCCGCACCTACGCCCAGCAGAAGCACGAGATCTGCGGCCAGCAGGACAAGCTGGAGAAGGAGTACGGCAAGCGGCCGACGCTGTTCCGCCCGCCCTACGGCAACTACAACGGCGACACCCTGCGCATCGCCAAGTCCTGCGGGATCAAGGCGTTCCCGCTGTGGGAGTCCGAGGCGTTCCCGACGCACATGGACTGGCGCGACGAGGCGCACTTCGAGCCGGGCGACATCATCCTCACGCACTTCCAGGGCCGGTCCGAGTGGGGCGCCACGATGGTGGAGAACGTCCGCAACCTGCTCAAGCGGATCACGGACCAGGGCTACGCCGTCGCCAGGCTGGAGGACTACGTCTGAGCCGAGGACCCGTGACAGCACGTGCGGGAGGGGCGCGGCGGGCGCCCCTCCGGCGGCAGGCGACGCGCCGGGTTCCCCGTCTACGGTGGAGGGTGGAAGGAAGTGGTCCGACATGGGCAACCTGCGCGACGACCGTATCCACCTGTTCTCGAGGCTGGAGGACCCGGCGACGCACGGCGAGTTCTTCGCCCGGGTCTCCGACGACGTCCACTGGACCGTGATGGGGACCCAGCCGCTGGGCGGGACGTACTTCAGCAAGAAGGCGTTCAGGGAGGCGACCTTCGACCGCCTGGCCCGGGTGATGAAGGAGGGCGTGCGGCTGAAGCTCCAGCGCCTTTACGAGGACGGCGACACCGCGATCGTGGAACTGCTCGCGACGTCGATGACGAACGACGGCGCGCCCTTCGACAACGAGTACTGCTGGATCTGCCGGTTCGACGGCGAGGGCCCGGACGCGCTGATCGTGGAGGTCCGCGCCTATCTGGACTCGGCGATGGTCGCGTACGCGGTCGCGCGCAACGAGAGGAACTGAGCCGGGGCCCGCCCGCCCGTACGCCCCTTCCGTACGCGCCCACTCGCACGCACCCCGTATCCCGTACGTACCCTCTCCTACGC
>NZ_JAIUKE010000848.1 GCF_020176795.1 Streptomyces sp. 8L | reverse complement strand
CGTGGGGGCTGGGGAGGGCGTGGAGGCCAGCCGCCTGGCCAGGAGGTCGATGGCCTGCCCCACCGTCCGCGCCGAGGTGAGGTCCGACACCGGGATCTTCATGGCGAGCACCTTCTCCAGCCGCGCGCCGGCCTCCATCAGCTCCAGACTGTCGATGCCGTAGTCGTCGAGCAGGTCGGTCGCGTCGTCGATGTCCTCGGGCTCGACGCCCAGTACGCCGGAGATGGCCGTACGGACGACCCGCGCGAGGTCTTCACGGCCGTTGACACCGATGTTGTTGCCGCTGTCGCCACTACTGCTGTCGCTGCCGTTGATGTCAGTGGTGTCGTTGGCGCCGTTGGTGCCGTTGCTGTCGGGGGGTTGCATCAGTCGCTCACTTCCTGCCGTGCGATACCGGTACGGGGCGCGGGGGGTGGTACGGGCGGGCTCGCGGGCGCAGGGGCGGCGGGTGCCCGCGGCGCGGAGCGTCCCGCCACCGCGCTCGCCGCGTCGAGGATCTCCGCCGCCCTGGCCACGTCCGCCTCCGTGCTCACCAGCGGCGGCAGCAGCCGTACGGTCGTGGGCCGGCCGAGGCACGGGGACACCAGCAGCCCGGCGCCCGCGAGTTCGACCACGACCGCCCCCGCGGCCCGCGCGCTCGTGAAGTCGATGCCGCGCAGCAGGCCCCGGCCGCGCACCGCGCCGACCACGCCGGGGTGCCGGGCCGCGAGTTCGGTCAGGGCGCCGTCCAGCGCGCTCGCCAACACCGCTCCGTGTCCCGCGAGTTCCTCGATCGCGGTCAGCGCGGGGTCCAGCGCGGCGCAACTCAGCGGGTGGCCGCCGAACGTCGCGGAGTGCAGGAACGGGTCCGCCGCCAGCGGCTCGTACATCTCCTCCGCGCACACCACCGCCGACAGCGGTACGACACCGCCGCCGAGCGGCTTGCCGACCAGCACCGCGTCCACCGGCAGCCCCGCGGCGAGCGCGACCGACGGCTCACCGCAGCGCCGCAGCCCGCACTGGATCTCGTCCGCGACGGCGAACGCGCCGTGCCCGTGCGCGTCCTCGCACCACCGGCGCAGCACGTCGGGCTCCAGGACGGCGGCTCCGTTCTCGCCCTGCACCGGCTCGAAGACGACCGCGGCCACGCCCGGCCCGTCCGCCGCCTCGCGCCGTACGGCGTCGGCGTCGCCCGCGTCGATGTGGACGACGTCCGTCCCGGTGCCGAGCAGCCCGGTCCTGTACAGCGGGCTGTGCGTGAGGCCGAGCGCGCCCAGCGACTTGCCGTGGAAGCCGCCGCGCACCGCGAGGACCCGGCCCCGGCCGGTCGCGAGGCGCGCCAGCTTCACGGCGACCTCGACGGCGTCGGCGCCGTTCAGCCCGAAGTACACCTTCGGCAGAGGGCGTTCGCCGGTGCCCGCGTCCGCGACGTACCCGGCGAGCCGGGCCGCCGCGCGCGCCGCGAAGGGGTTCGCGAGGCTGCGCGTCGAGGGCGGCATCGCGGCGAGCTGCGCGCGCACGGCGGCGAGGACGGCCGGGTGCCGGTGGCCCAGCAGGGTCACGGCGTACGAGCCGAAGTCCAGCGCGGTGCGCCCGTCCGACAGCGTCACCCGGCAGCCGTCGGCGGACGCCTCGGTGGCGCCCCGGCCCGCGAAGGAGCCGGTGAGCGCCAGCTTCGGCGAGAGGTGACGCCGGATCAGGTCGAACGGGTCGGCCGGCTGCGGCTGTTGCCGCTTCTTCTGAGCGCGTGGCTGCGGCTGCGGGGTCGTCACGGCGTCCCCGCCCCCGGCCCCGCTCCTGCG
>NZ_JAIUKE010000847.1 GCF_020176795.1 Streptomyces sp. 8L | reverse complement strand
ACACCGCATCCTGCTTCAATAACTGCCCACCGGCCGTCACCACCGACTACGGAACAGAGCCGGAGACCGTACAGACCCGACTATGCGGACAGACCAATCGAGGAGGGGTGGACAAGCACGCGCAGCTCCTGGCGGAGACGGGTGGTCTTGGTCGAGACCGTCGTCTACCAGGGGCTTGATCGTTGTGCAGGAGCGGCCAGCTCACGTTCTGTCACTGCCACCTTGGAAGAGAGGTTCTATGGCGCAGCCCTGTCCACCGTGAGCGTCCGCTGCCATCTGCACCGAGTTGACTGTGGTGATGGAGAGGGTCCGGGTGCTGCGGCTCGTGCCGGGGCGGCTCTCGGCGCGACCCGTGCACGCCATGGGCGACTCGGACAGCCGCCAGGGCGGTGTGGTCGCACCACGCGCGGAAGCCTCTCGCCGGACGAGATTGCGATCCATGCCTGCCAGGCATGCCGAGGGTCTCGGTTGCGCGACCGTCAGGGTCCTTCCTGGTGCAGGGGAAGCGGGTCGAGGAAGAGGTCGAGCTCGGGATCGTCGCTGCCGCCGTAGCCGTCCAGGTCGGTGATTCCGGCCGCGGCGAGGACGTCTGCGTCAATGAGCGTGCCGCCAGTTTGTTCGGAGGGGGCAGCGTTCAGCAAGATGGTGGCGGCGTCGGCCATGATTTCCGGAGTGCGCGAACGGGAGGCCAGCTCCCGTCCCCTCAGTACGTTGACCACGGCAGCAGTCGCGATCGTCGTCTGCGGCCAGAGGCAGTTCGCCGAGATCCCGACCTCGGCGTATTCCGCCGCCCAGCCGAGGGTGAGCAGTGTCATCCCGTACTTCGACAGCGTGTAGCCAGGGTGCGCTCCCAGCCAGTGCGGAGCCAGATTGAGCGGTGGAGACAGAGTGAGCACGTGCGCGTGATCGGACTTGCGCAGATGCGGCAGACACGCCCGGGTCAGCAGAAAGGTGCCCCGGGAGTTGACCGACTGCATCAGGTCGAACCACTTGGGCGATAGATCTTCGGTACCCAACAGCGAGATCGCGCTGGCGTTGTTGACACAGACATCGACGCCGCCGAAAGTGTCGACGGCCGTTGCAACGGCACGATCGACATCCTCTGGGTTGCGGACGTCGCCGACGACGGCCACCGCGCGGCCACCGGCCTCCTCGATCGCCGCGACTGCGGTGTGCACGGTCCCGGGCAACCGGAGGTCCGGCTCGTCCGTCTTCGCGAGGAACACGGCGTTGGCGCCTTGCCGGGCGGCAGCTACGAGAATGGCGAGGCCGATGCCTCGGCTGCCGCCAGACATGACGATGGTCCGGCCTGTCAGGGCTGTGTGCAAGGGGTGCTCCGGTAGTCATCGGTCGTGAAGCTTGACATCGCCTTTGAGGAGTTCCCCATCATCTGACCTCCAACGATGCCCAAGCATGATCGCTCGTCGAGGGTTCCGGGAACGCGCGGCTTCGGGTCGGCCGTGCCGTGCGCACGTACCGCGCGCCCACACAACCCCAGCCAGTACTTTCTAGTCGGGGCTACGAACCCCAGCCCTGCGGTCTGAAGCGTGACGTGCCCCCTTGGGTGATCGGGAGCACGTCCGGCCGTGCTGATGCCGACTGTTCGCTCCAGTCGTCCGTCGGCCGGAAGCCGGTCTCGCCGCCCGCGATCCGGGCGTGCCGGTGCTTCGACCAGGCCGTGACCGGCAAGTTCCACCGAGAAGCTCACGTGGAACTAGTGTCCTGAGTCGTTAATTCGTGTGCAGTATGCGGCGAGGGTGTCGAGGATGTCGTCGGCGGTCTTCGTCCAGAT
>NZ_JAIUKE010000846.1 GCF_020176795.1 Streptomyces sp. 8L | reverse complement strand
AGGGGGGACTTGAACCCCCACGCCCGATAAAGGGCACTAGCACCTCAAGCTAGCGCGTCTGCCATTCCGCCACCCGGACGAGTGGTCTTCCGCAGCGTTCCCGTCGCGGTGACGTGGTCAACAATACCAGGGGTTTCGAGTGCCTCTCACCCCTATATGTGGTGGTCAGGCGTGGCCTGCCGAGCGGGCCGTGACCGGCGGGCCCGCCCCCCAGGGCCGGTGGCGCCCCGGGTGATTCAGGGCATCAGGTGGTAGTCCGGGAAGTTGCCCGGCAGGCGCTCCCCCTCCGGGCCCGCCGTGACGGCCCGTACGAGCAGCTCGCCCCCGACGAAGGCGCCGCGCCAGGCGTGTCCGAAGCCGCCGAACAGCTCGTCGCGGTCACCGCGCGAGCGGGGTTTGCCGTGGCCGACCTTGAAGGCCCGCACCTGGGGCGCGAGCCGGGCGTAGGTCGCGGGGTCGTCGGTGGACAGCGTCGCCACGAGCGCTCCGTTCGAGGCGTTCATGGCGGCCAGCAGCTCCGCCTCCGTGTCGACCAGCACGATCGTGTCGACCGGTCCGAACGGCTCCGCGTGGTGCAGCGGGGAGGAGGGCGGCGGTTCCAGCAGGGTGACGGGCGCGAGGTAGGCGTCCCGGGACCCGCCGGGCGGGAACGCCGCGTCCGGCAGGGTGCCCTCGTGCAGCGGGACCGCGCCGCGGTCGACCGCCTCTGCCACCTGGTCGCGCAGTTCCTTGGCCTTCGCCGCGTTGATGAGCGGGCCGAAGTCCAGCTCGGGCAGCGGGTCGTCCGGGTCGGCGACGGCCAGCGGGTGGCCGGCCCGCACCGACCGTACGGCCGGCAGGTAGGCGTCGAGGAACTCCGCGAACAGCGACCGCTGCACGACGAACCGGGGGTAGGCCGTGCAGCGCTGCTTGCCGTAGTCGAACAGCTTCGGGATCACGGCGGCGAGCGACGGCCAGTCGCTGAAGTTCCAGATGCCCCAGGTGTTGAGGCCCTCCTGTTCCAGGATGTGCCGCTTGCCGAGGTCGGTCACGGCCGTGGCGATGCCGGCGCCGGTGTCCCGGCCGCCGACGAACGAGACACAGCCGATCTCCGGCGATCCGACGAGTTCTGCGGACAGCTCCCGGCCGCTGCCGCTGACCAGCGAGACCGGCAGCCCTTCGCGGGCGGCGAGCGCGCACGCGAGGGTCAGGCAGGCCACTCCCCCGTCGGTGGGCGTCTTGGCGATGACCGCGTTGCCCGCGAGGACCTGGACGAGCATCGCGTGGACGAGCACGGACATCGGGTAGTTCCAGCTGGCGATGTTCGAGACGGGGCCTTCGAGCGGGGCCCGGCCCGCGGCCATCCGGTCGATCCCTGACACGTACCAGCGAACGCCGTCGATCGCACGGTCGACGTCGGCGCGGGCGAGCCGCCAGGGCTTGCCGATCTCCCACACGAGCAGCAGGGCCAGCAGGTCCCGGTGGGTGTCGAGGGCGTCGAGCGCGGCCGTGACGCGGGCCTTGCGCTCGACGAGCGGCGTGTGCCGCCAGCCCCTGTGCTGGTCGAGGCAGGCGCGCACCGCCTGCCTCGCGGTGTCCGGGCCGAGCATCGGCGGCCCGGCGATAGCGGTGC
The DNA here is from genome assembly GCF_020176795.1 of Streptomyces sp. 8L. Classification (GTDB taxonomy): domain Bacteria; phylum Actinomycetota; class Actinomycetes; order Streptomycetales; family Streptomycetaceae; genus Streptomyces. The sequence goes on along the minus strand of NZ_JAIUKE010000846.1, from coordinate 196 downwards.
CGTCGACGGGGCTGGTGGCGGGCAGCGAGCGGCCGTCCGCGCGCCAGGTCCCGGCCCAGAGGTTGCGGACGCGGTCGGCCTGGAACGCCTCGGGTGCCGCGACGAGGGCGCGCCGCCAGGCGTCGTCCCAGGCGGCCCCGGGGTGGGGGGGGGGGGGGGTGGGTGGGGTGAGGGTGGGTGCCATCGAGGGTCTCCG
>NZ_JAIUKE010000845.1 GCF_020176795.1 Streptomyces sp. 8L | reverse complement strand
TCCCCGTACCGTCCCCGCTCGGTCCCTGCACAATGGGGGGCATGTCCTCCCACGCCCCCGGCCTGCCCGAACCCGCCCCGCTGACCGTCGGCTTCGACCTCGACATGACCCTGATCGACTCGCGGCCCGGTATCCACGCCACCTACCGGGCGCTTTCCGCCGAGACCGGGGTGTACGTGGACGCAGACCTGGCCGTCTCCCGGCTCGGCCCGCCGCTCGAACAGGAGCTGTCCGTGTGGTTCCCGCCCGAGCGGGTCGAGGCGGTGGGCGAGCGTTACCGGGAGATGTATCCCACATTCGCCATCGAGCCGACGCTCGCGACGCCCGGCGCCCGCGAAGCCGTCGAGGCCGTCCAGGCGCTGGGCGGCCGGGCGGTCGTGGTGACGGCGAAGCACCAGCCGAACGCGGAACTCCACCTCACGCACCTGGGCATCACCCCGGACGCCGTCGTCGGCTGGCTGTGGGCGGAGCGCAAGGCGGAGGCGCTGCGCGCGCACGGTGCGAGCGTCTACGTGGGCGACCACACCGGCGACGTACGCGGTGCGCGCGCGGCCGGCTGCCTCTCCGTCGCCGTGCCGACCGGGCCCTGCGGCGAGGAGGAGCTGCGCGCGGCGGGCGCGGACGTCGTCCTCAAGGACCTGACCGCGTTCCCCGCCTGGCTGGACTCGTTCGCGCGGGAGTCGGCGCGCCCGGGCCCCGCGCAGAGGTAGCAGGACCGGCGCGGCGCGCACGGCCCGGCGGCCGGGCCTCAGGCGCCGGAGCCGCTTCCGGTGGTCCCGGCGTCCGCAGCCGCGGTGAAGGACGCGGCCTGGCGGCGCTGCGCGCCGATCGACCGCAGGACACCCGCTGCCGCGAGCACGAAGCCGACCGCCATCAGCATGCAGACGAGGTAGGCCACCGTCGGAAACGGCTTGGTGTGCAGGAAGAGCGGTGCGATCGTGATCAGCGTGGCCACGGCACCGATGATGAAGACGATCCCGCCGGCGCGCACGAGTCCGTCGCCAGGTCCCGGGCCCTGGCTCTCGGCGCTCCGGCCGCCGGTGCCGGGGGTGCCGACGGCCCCGGCCGTGGCGGTCGTGCCGGACGCGGGAGCAGCGGATGCAGGAGTAGCAGTCACGGCACCAGGGTAGTTCCCACCCGTCGGGGGGTTTCGGCGGTACCGCGGCGCGGAGCTCTCCGCGGCGCGACCGGCCGTCGGCCTCTTCGGCGGCTTTGCCGTCTTGTCACCGGTCTCCGGCCCACTAGCCTGGGCGCAGGCGGGTCGGTGGACCCGCTGTAGTGCTCTCCAGAGCGATTTCTCTTGTCACTTGTGCGCGGCCAGCGCGCTCCCAACCAGTTCGAGGACAAGGACAGACGTGCCTACCGGCAAGGTCAAGTGGTTCAACAACACGAAGGGCTTCGGCTTTCTCTCCCGCGACGACGACGGCGGTGACGTCTTCGTGCACTCGTCGGTGCTGCCCGCGGGGGTCGAGGATCTCAAGCCGGGCCAGCGGGTGGAGTTCGGCGTCGTGGCGGGACAGCGCGGTGATCAGGCGCTCTCGGTGACCGTTCTCGATCCCACGCCCTCCGTCGCGGTGGCGCAGCGCCGCAAGCCCGACGAGCTCGCGTCCATCGTGCAGGATCTGACGACGCTGCTGGAGAGCATCTCCCCGACGCTGGAGGGCGGCCGCTACCCGGAGAAGGCGCACGGCAAGAAGATCGCCGGCCTGCTGCGCGCGGTCGCGGACCAGTTGGACGTCTGACCCCCACCGCGGGGGGGGGGGCGCCGGCCCGCCCCCCCCCGCCCGCCGGGCCGCGGCGGCGGGGGGGGGCGGGCGGGCCCCCCCCCGGCCCCGCGCCGGGCCCCCGCGGCTA
>NZ_JAIUKE010000844.1 GCF_020176795.1 Streptomyces sp. 8L | reverse complement strand
GCGACGACGGTGACGGTGGACCCGGCCCAGCCGCGTTCCGCGAGACAGCTGACCGCGGCGTCGAGCCGCCCCCCCCCGGGGGCGCGGCGGGGGGGGGGGCGGGGGGCCCCCGCGGGCCGGGGGCCCTACGCCGCCCGGGACGTCAGGGTCAGGAGGGTTGCTTCCGGGGGGCAGGCGAAGCGGATCGGGGTGTAGCGGTTCGTGCCGCAGCCCGCGGAGACGTGGAGGTACGAGGTGTGGCCCGCCGAGCGGTGGGTCGACAGTCCCTTGACGCGGTCCGTGTCCAGGTCGCAGTTGGTGACCAGGGCGCCGTAGAAGGGGATGCACAGCTGGCCGCCGTGTGTGTGACCGGCCAGGATCAGCGGGTAGCCGTCGGCCGTGAAGGAGTCGAGTACGCGCAGGTAGGGGGCGTGCACGACGCCGACCGAGAGGTCCGCGTCGGCCTCGGGGCCGCCCGCGACCTGTTCGTACCTGTCCCGCTTGATGTGCGGGTCGTCGAGCCCTGTGAAGGCGAGTTCGTACTGGTCGAGCTTGAGCCTGCCGCGCGTGTTGGAGAGATTCGTCCAGCCTGCCGCGTCGAAGGCGTCCCGCATGGGCTCCCACGGGTTGTGCAGCGCGTGCACCGCCGGTGCGTTGCCGTTCAGCCCGTGCTTGCCCTGCGACTTCTCCAGGAGGTAGCGCGCCGGGTTGCGCAGCTTCGGCCCGTAGTAGTCGTTGGAGCCGAAGACGTACACGCCGGGGAACTCCATCAGCGGTCCCAGCGCGTCCAGCACCTCCGGTACGGCCTCCGGGTCGGAGAGGTTGTCGCCCGTGTTCACGACGAAGTCGGGGCGCAGCCCCGCGAGCGACTGGAGCCAGCGCCGCTTCTTGCGCTGCCCGCGCACCATGTGGATGTCGGAGACCTGGAGAGCCCGCACGTCGCGCATGCCGCGCGGCAGGACGGGCACCGTCACCCGGCGCAGTCTGAACGAGCGGACTTCGAACCCCGCGGCATAGGCGACGCCTGCCGCGCCGGCCGCCGCGATGGACAAGGGGACTCCGTAGCGTGCGCGCATACGCCCATCGTCGCAGACCCGGCGTGAGGCCGGTCACGCGGCCGGACCCGTGCCCCCTCGGCCGGCCGCCTCACCGCCCGCCGCGTAATTCGGCGGCCGGCCGCTCGTACCGCCTGCCACACTTGTTCTCATGACCAGCCTCAAGTCCAAGCTCCAGGAAGACCTCACCGGCGCCATCAAGGCCCGCGACGAGCTGCGTTCCGCGACGCTCCGGCTCACCCTCTCCGCCGTGACGAAGGAGGAGGTCTCCGGCCGGGCCGCGCGGGAGCTCGACGACGACGAGGTGCAGAAGGTGATCGCCAGGGAGGCGAAGAAGCGCCGCGAGGCGGCCGACGCGTTCGCCAAGGGCGGCCGGACCGCGCAGGCCGAGCGCGAGCTGGCCGAGGGCGAGGTCCTCGCCGCGTACCTGCCGAAGCCGCTGACCGACGACGAACTGGAGTCCATCGTCAGCGAGGCCGTCGCCGAGGCGAAGGCCGGCGGTGCGGAGGGGCGCGGCGCCATGGGTGCCGTCATGAAGATCGTCACGCCCCGGGTCGACGGGCGGGCCGAGGGCGGCCGCGTCGCGGGCGTCGTGAAGCGGCTGCTCGCGTAGGTGATCGCGCCGCCGCCGGCCTGCCGTACGGCCGTGTGGCACACCGCAGGCGTGATGGCGGGCCTGATCGGGCGGAGGGTCGCTCCGCGGGTCGTGCTCGTACGGTGCGCACGTCCTGACCGGCGGTGCCGCCACGGACGAGGGGGGCCCCCCCCCCGGGGGGGGGCGGGGGGGGGCGGGCGCGCGGGGGGGGGGCCGGGGCGGCCCGCGCGCGGGGGGGGCGGCGGGGCGCGGGGGGGGGGGCG
>NZ_JAIUKE010000843.1 GCF_020176795.1 Streptomyces sp. 8L | reverse complement strand
CAGCCGGGGGGGCGTGCCCCGTCAGGGGCGGTCAGCCGGGGGGGGGGGGGGCCGGGGCGGCGGGGGCGGTGGCGGCCGTGGTGGCCGCGGCTGCGGGAGCGCTCGCCATGTGGGCCCGCACCCGGCCGAGGTGGAGGTCCATGAGCGCGGCGGCGCGCTCGCCGTCACCGTCCGCCACGGCGGAGGTGATCTCCTCGTGGTCGTCCAGGGAGCCGGCCGTGTGGGCCGCCGGAACGTCCAGCGGACTGCGCAGCAGGATGATCTGCTGCTGCACCCGCCACAACTGCTCGGCGACGCGCGGACTTCGCGCGGTGTCCGTCAGGGTCCGGTGGAAGTCCAGGTCGAGGCGGTGCACGAAGCGCCGGCCGCCCTGGATGGTCTTCCGCGCCCGCGCGCAGGCCGAGCGCAGCGCGGCGATGTCCTTGTCGTCGCGGCGCTCCGCGGCGAGCCGGGCGGATGCCGTCTCCAGCGCCGTACGGAGTTCGAACAGGGCCCGGACGTCGTCGGGTTCGGCCGCGAACACCGTGGCTCCGCGGTTGGGGTTGTGGACGAGCAGCCCCTCGCTGACGAGTTGCCGCACGGCCTCGCGCAGAGGGCCCCGGCTGGTGCCGAGTTCCCGGGCGAGCACCACCTCGTTGATCCGGGTCCCGGGTCGCAGGTGGCCGCCGAGCAGGCGTTCGCGCAGCACCTCGGCGATCTGGACGGCGAGGCCGCGTTGCAGGGTCTCACTCACGGGAAACGCCTCCTCTGGATCACCGAAGTGTGGATGGTCGAAGTGTTGACAGTCGCCAGTTGACAGGTGTGTTTCGGCAGGTGTCAAGGGTCCCCGTCGAAATCGTCCCCACATTCGACAGGTTCGATTTCAAGTGGTAACTGTCAACAGTTGACTCGAACTGGAGAGGCGGGCGTATCCGATGCACACCGTGGTGGCCGAGGTCTGGCGTGGGGATTTCCTGGAGTCCGTGCACCACGGGACGGTCCTCGCGACCGGCCCGGACGGTTCCGACGTCCTGCGGATCGGGGACGTCGACGCCCCCATGTACCCGCGCTCCTCCAACAAGCCCCTCCAAGCGCTCGGCATGCTCCGCGCCGGGCTCGGCCTCGACGGCGAACTCCTGGCCCTGGGCTGCGCCAGCCACTCCGGGGAGGACATCCACCTGGAGGGCGTACGGGCGATACTCGGCTCGGCCGGTCTCGGCACCGACGCGCTGCGCTGCACGGCCGCCCTGCCGATCGGCGAGGGCGCGCTGCGCGCGTACCTGGCGGGCGGGGGGCAGCCCTCGCCGCTGACGATGAACTGCTCGGGCAAGCACGCGGCGATGCTGGCGACCTGTGTCGCGAACGGCTGGGACACCGCCACGTACCTCGACCCGGAGCACCCGCTCCAGGTGGTGCTGCGCGAGACGCTGGAGGAGCTGGCGGGCGAGCGGGTCGCCGCGACCGGGATCGACGGCTGTGGCGCGCCGCTGTTCGCCATCAGCCTCCGGGGGCTCGCCCGGGCGTTCGGCCGGCTGGCCTCGGCGCCGGAGGGAAGCCTCGAACACCGCGTGGCCCGCGCGATGAACACGCACCCGCGGTACGTCGGCGGCACCGGCCGGGACGTGACACGGATCATGGGCGCCCTGCCGGGTGCCGTCGTCAAGGACGGCGCCGAGGGCGTGTACGCGCTCGGCCTGCCCGACGGGTCCGCGGTGGCGCTCAAGATCGCCGACGGCTCCCAGCGGTCCCGGCCCGTGGTGATGGTCGCGGCGCTGCGCCGCCTCGGCGTCATCGTGGACGGCGACGGGACGCTGCGCGCCATCGCCACCGAGCTGGTGCTCGGCCACGGAGAGCCGGTCGGCGCGGTCCGCCCCACGTTCTGACGGCGCCGGGGGCGGACCCGGCGCCGTCAGAAC
>NZ_JAIUKE010000842.1 GCF_020176795.1 Streptomyces sp. 8L | reverse complement strand
CTTCCGCCCCCCCCGCTTCCGCCGCCCGCTTGGGCCTGCCCCCGGCCGGTGACGGGCGCGGGGCGTACGCCCGGCGCGGACCCTCTCAGGCGCGCGGAGGCGCGCTGTCCGGTCCTCTCGGTACGGGCGGGTGCCGCCGGGCCTCGTGGCTGTGCCGGACTCCGTACAGGAAGTAGATGGCGAAGCCGATGGCCATCCAGATCGCGAACCGGAGCCATGTCTCCGTGGTCAGGTTGAGCATCAGCCAGAGCGAGGCGGCGACGGAGGCGATCGGCACCCACGGGACCAGCGGCGTGCGGAACGACCGGGGCAGGTCGGGGCGGGTCCTGCGCAGGATGATCACGCCGATGGCGACGACGACGAAGGCCGCGAGCGTACCGATGTTGACGAGGTTGGCGAGCTCGGAGATCGAGGTGAACCCGGCGACGACGGCGACCACGACGCCCAGCAGGATCGTCGTCCGGTAGGGCGTGCCGAACCGGGGGTGGACCTGGGAGAAGGCCGCCGGGAGCAGCCCGTCGCGGCTCATCGCGAAGAACACCCGGCTCTGGCCGAGCAGCAGGATCATGCAGACCGACGTCAGGCCGACGGCGGCGCCGAAGCTGATGACGCCGGACCAGAACGGGTGCCCGGTGGCCTTGAACGCGTCGGACAGCGGCGCGTCCACCGACAGCTTGCTGTACTTCTGCATGCCGGTGACGACGATGGACACCGCCACGTACAGCAGGGTGCAGATGAAGAGCGAGGCCAGGATGCCGCGCGGTACGTCGCGCTGGGGCCTGCGGGTCTCCTCCGCGGCCGTGGCGACGATGTCGAAGCCGATGAAGGCGAAGAACACGATCGCGGCGGCGCTGAAGATGCCGAAGATCCCGAAGTTGCCGGGGGTGAAGCCGGCCATCACCTGGATGAGCGGAGCGTCGAAGCCGCTGACTCCGGAGGGGTGTTCGGTCGGCGGGATGAAGGGCGAGTAGTTGGAGCCGGTGATGAGGAAGGCGCCGACGACCACGACCAGCAGCACCACCACGACCTTCACGGCGACGATGACGTTGGTCACCATCGAGGAGAGCCTCATGCCGACGACGAGGATGCCGGTCAGGACGAGGATGAGGGCGCAGGCGAGGATGTCGAAGCCGAAGTGCCCGTCGTGGGTGCCGGTCAGCCCCGCGGGCATGTTCCAGCCCGCGTTGCTGAGGAAGGACTGGATGTAGCCGGACCAGCCGACCGCGACGACGGCGGCGCCGAGGGCCAGTTCCAGGATGAGGTCCCAGCCGATGATCCAGGCGGGGAGTTCACCGAGGGACGCGTACGAGAAGGTGTAGGCGGACCCGGCGACCGGCACGGTCGAGGCGAACTCGGCGTAGCAGAGCGCGGCGAGCGCGCACACGATGCCGGAGACGACGAAGGCGAGGGCGGTGGCGGGGCCCGCGTTCTCCTTGGCGACCTGGCCGGTCAGGACGAAGATACCGGTGCCGATGATCACACCGACGCCGAAGACGGTCAGGTCGAGCGCGGAGAGGGACTTCTTGAGCTGATGTTCGGGCTCCTCGGTGTCCCGGATGGACCGCTCGACCGATTTCGTGCGGAACAGAGCGTTTCGTGTCCGCGTTGTTCCACCTTGAGTACTCACATACGTCCTTCCGTGCGCACGTCCAACCCGGCAATGATCGAGACGGGCGGGCACCGCACCTAACAGAAAGACGTAAATTCACACGTTCGGACCGGACGGACCACCCGTATGGGAGCCCGGCCGGCCCGAAGCCGTACTCAGAGGGCGCGCACGGCGGGGGGGGGGGGGGGGGGGGCGCGGCCCCCCCCCCGCCGCGGGGGGGGCGGGGGCGGGGGGCGGGCGCGGGCGCCGCGCGCCCCCCCCCCCCCCCCCGGCGGGCCCGCCGCGCCGGGCG
>NZ_JAIUKE010000841.1 GCF_020176795.1 Streptomyces sp. 8L | reverse complement strand
ACCACCTATATCAACCCCATTGTGTTGGGCGGCAGCGTATTTTTTTTATAACACAATGATATGGGGGGGCGCCTGCCGGCGCTGCTTAGGGCGGGGGGGCGGTCCCGCGGGGCGGACCGCCCGAGGGAGAGAGGGGCCCGACGGACTGCGCCGCGTAGGCTCGGGCATCCGTATGCCCGGCGCCGACAGAGCCAGCCGCACGCAACCCACCCTCGACCCTTACGAGGAGCAGCCCGAAATGACGACTGTCGCCAACCGACAGGACTTCAAGGTCGCCGATCTCTCGCTCGCCGAGTTCGGCCGCAAGGAGATCACCCTCGCCGAGCACGAGATGCCCGGCCTGATGGCGATCCGCAAGGAGTACGCCGAGGCGAAGCCTCTGGCCGGAGCCCGTGTCACCGGCTCTCTGCACATGACCGTGCAGACGGCCGTGCTGATCGAGACCCTCGTCGCCCTCGGCGCCGACGTGCGCTGGGCGTCCTGCAACATCTTCTCCACCCAGGACCACGCCGCCGCGGCCATCGCCGTGGGCCCGAACGGGACCCCGGACAACCCGCAGGGCGTGCCGGTCTTCGCCTGGAAGGGCGAGTCCCTCGCCGAGTACTGGTGGTGCACCGAGCAGGCCCTGACGTGGCCGAACTCGCCCACCGGCGGCCCGAACATGATCCTCGACGACGGCGGCGACGCCACGCTCCTCGTCCACAAGGGCGTCGAGTTCGAGAAGGCGGGCAAGGCCCCCGCGCCGGAGACCGCGGACAGCGAGGAGTTCCGCGAGATCCTCACCCTGCTGAACCGCACGCTCGGCGAGAACCCGCAGAAGTGGACCAAGCTCGCCTCCGAGATCCGCGGCGTCACCGAAGAGACCACCACCGGTGTCCACCGGCTCTACGAGATGCACCGCGACGGCGACCTCCTCTTCCCCGCGATCAACGTCAACGACGCGGTGACCAAGTCGAAGTTCGACAACAAGTACGGCTGCCGCCACTCCCTGATCGACGGCATCAACCGCGCCACCGACGTCCTCATCGGCGGCAAGGTCGCGGTCGTCTGCGGTTACGGCGACGTCGGCAAGGGCTGCGCGGAGTCCCTGCGCGGCCAGGGCGCCCGGGTGATCGTGACCGAGATCGACCCGATCTGCGCGCTGCAGGCGGCGATGGACGGCTTCCAGGTCTCGACGCTGGACGACGTCGTCGGCATCGCCGACATCTTCGTCACCACGACGGGCAACAAGGACATCATCATGGCCTCGGACATGGCCAAGATGAAGCACCAGGCGATCGTCGGCAACATCGGCCACTTCGACAACGAGATCGACATGGCCGGCCTCGCCAAGATCGACGGCATCGTCAAGTCCGAGGTGAAGCCCCAGGTGCACACCTGGACCTTCCCCGACGGCAAGACCCTCATCGTGCTCTCCGAGGGCCGCCTGCTGAACCTGGGCAACGCGACGGGCCACCCGTCCTTCGTGATGTCCAACTCCTTCGCGGACCAGACCCTGGCCCAGATCGAGCTGTTCACCAAGCCGGAGGAGTACCCGGTCGACGTCTACGTGCTGCCCAAGCACCTCGACGAGAAGGTCGCCCGTCTGCACCTGGACGCGCTCGGCGTGAAGCTCACGACCCTCCGCCCCGAGCAGGCCGCCTACATCGGCGTCGACGTGGCCGGCCCGTACAAGCCGGACCACTACCGCTACTGACCGGTGAGCAGCACCGGCCGCCCGCGCGGCGGCCGGCTGCCCCACCGGCCCGCGGCCGACGTCCGGCCACGCACTGCCCCCGGGCAGCCCGTACCGGCCGGCGCCCGTCCTCCGTCAGGCCCCCGCCCCCCCGGGGGGGGGGCGGGCCCCCCCCCCCGGCCCCCCCGGGGGGGCCCCGGGCCCCCCCCGGGCCCCCGGGCGGGGGGGGCG
>NZ_JAIUKE010000840.1 GCF_020176795.1 Streptomyces sp. 8L | reverse complement strand
CGGCTGGACGGTGCGCCCCGCGCCCTCCACGGATGGCGGCGAGGGTGCCGCGCCGCCCTGCCCGCCGTCCGACGCCTCCCCCGGAGCCCCGCCGGACTTCGACCCGGATTTCGGCGACACGCTGCTGACCGAGGCACGCCAGGACCTCGTGATCGGCCGCTGGCAGGGCCCCAGAGACCTGCTCGCGGAGACCGGTGACAACTGGGCGCGCCGCTCGCACCGGTTGCGTGTCCTCTCGCACGCGGCGGCGGCGGGTTCCGTCGCCGAGGCGTGGGCCGAGGCCGAGCCCCGCAACCCGGACGCGGCAGTACTGCGCGCGGCCACGGAGGTCGTACGGGCCTTCGACGCGGCGATCGCCCTGGGCGGCGGGGCGCGGCCGGACGGCGGCGGAAGCGCCGTGCCGGAGTCGCGGCTCGACGCCGTCGTACGGTCCTGCCTGCGCGCGGCGGACGCCGGCCCCCGCGACCCCGCGCCCTGGGCCTCGCTGCTGACGGTGGCCAGACTGTACGGGAAGGGCGTGCGCGGCCCGGAACTCCAGCGCTGGTGGGACGGGCTGCGGCGGCGTGATCCGTACAACGTGGAGGGCCACACCCAGTTGATGCGGTACTTCTCGGCGCGCTGGCACGGCACCCACGGCCGTATGTACGGCTTCGCCCGGGACGCCGCCGCCGTCGCGCCCAGGGGGTCGCCGCTGCCGGTCCTGGTGCAGATCGCGCGCGTGGAGGAGTACCGGTACGTGGTCGAGTCGGCGGCGGCGCACGGCACGCCCCCGCCGTACGGTGCCGGCCAGCACTGGCGCCACGAACTCGCCGTCGCGGAGGCGCGGCGCACCCACGAGCGGTGGCTCGGCGGACGCGGCTGGGGAGCGCTGCTGCCGGAGGAGGTCGGCGAGCTGAACTACCTGGTCCACGCGCTGTGCCTGGCCGGCCTCGACGCCCTGGCGGCGGACGCGTTCGCGCTGCTCGGCGTCCGCGCGGTGCGTGTGCCGTGGTCGTACACGGGCGACCCGGAAGGGCAGTTCTCGACCTGTCGCAGGGCGAGGCTGGGGGCCGGCCGGGACGGCGGCTAACCTTACGTATCCGCCCTGGCCAGAAATGTGGGGTCGTTCGGGGGCCCGTCCGGGGGCCTCCCGATTCCCACCGGCACCCCCAACTCAGCTGAAAGGGCTCCCTCATGGGCATTCGGAGCTTGTTGCGCAAGGTGTTCGGACGCGACGGAGCCGACACACGCGGCCCCGAGGAGCAGGGCGGCGACAAGTCCGCCACGGCGGCGGTCCCGCCGCAGGCGGACCGCTCGTCGTCGGCCGGGCAGCCCGCGTCCTCTTCGGCTACGTCGGAGCCCGCGGCATCGCCCTCGGACTCCAGCGGCTCCGCGGACTCCGACGGCTCCGCGACGCCCGAGTCGCCCGCCGCGTCCGCGCCGACGGTTCCGGCCCCCTCGCGCCCGGCCCCGGAAGAGGCGGCGGAGGACCTGGTGGCGGCGGCCTTCGACAAGCCGCGCCCGGCCCCGGCAGCCACGCCGAAGGTCCCGTCCCAGGCAACCCACCGGGACATCGCGGAAGCGGTCGAGTCGCCAGAACCACTGGAGGCCGCGGAGGCCGCGGAGGCCGCCGAGCCGGCGGAAGCGGAAGCACTGGCCGAGCTGGCGGAAGCGGCGGAGGTGCCGCAGCCCGCAGAGCCGGCGGAGCCGGCCGAACCGGACGAGCCGGCCGCATCGACGGAGCCGGCCGCGTCGTCGGCGGAGGAGCCCGCGCCGGAGCCGACCCCGACGCCGACCGCGTCCGCGAGCCAGGAAGCGGAGCCCGAGCCCGAGGCCGCTCCCGAGCCCGAGGCCGCCTCCGCACCCGCCTCCGAGCCGACGCCGGAACCCGCCGCCACGCCGGAACCCGCCGCAACGGCGGAGCCGACCGCGTCCGCGAGCCAGGAAGCGGAGCCCGCCCCCGCCCCCGCCCC
>NZ_JAIUKE010000839.1 GCF_020176795.1 Streptomyces sp. 8L | reverse complement strand
GACCGCTGGACGGTCGGGGCCCGAACCCTGGAGGCTCCCGGGGCAGGAGTCGAACCTGCGTCGTACCTGGATTCAAAGTCCAGTCGCCCCTACCGACAGAGCAACCCGGGATCGCGAGCGACACCCTACGCGTTTCGCCGCGCGCCCTCCACCGTCATGCCTGACCACCAGCCCTCGACGCGACGGTACAGTTCGGCGCTCTGCCGGACCACGACGATGAGGCAGCCCCGGTAGCCCTCGTCGACGTTCTTCCGGACCGTCTTCGGGTTGTGCTTCTTGAGCGTTGCCCGTTGAAACGCCGACGTGTCCGTGCGTGTGAGGTCCGCCCAGTACTGCTCCGCAGCCTCCACGTCCGCGGACTCGTGGATCGAGACCCGGAATCTGAGTCGCCCACGTTCGACCCCCAAGAGGTCGAGCCAGGCGAGGTAGAGGTTGATGACGCCGGGGTCGCTGTTGATGAAGACGACGCGCTCCCGGCGTGCGTACGTCTTGTCCTTCGAGCCCTCCGCCCAGTACAGGGCTACTCCCGCCATGAACAGCTCGCGGTCGGTCAGCCGGCCGATCTCGGCCTTCGCGGCTTCCTTGGTGCGCGTCCGCTCCTCGTCCCTGATCGCGAGCTCGTGGTCCCAGCGCTTGCGCGCGGCCAGGGACGCCTGTTCCTTCGGATCGCGGCGGGCCGGTCTGGGCAGGTCCCGTACCCACAGGGAGATCGAGCTCTTGGAGCAGCCCAGCTCGGCCTGGATCTGGTCGTAGGTGAGGCCCTTGAGGCGCAGTTCGCGGGCGCGCTCGCGGAGGTCGTCCTTGGCGTTGGGGCGGCGGGTCCAGGCGGGGGCGGGTTCGCCGTCCAGGAGGCGGTTGAGGAGGTCGTTGTTGTCGATGTGGGTGCGGTCGCGGATCTGGCGGCGGCTGAGGCCCTGTTGTCTGAGGGTGACCACCTGGGTGCGTAAGACCTCGAAGTCGGCGTATTTGCCGTTCAGTAGTGTCATGTCGCGATCTTCCGCCGGAATGTTCGGTTCCGGCGGGCTCGCTCGTTCTGTTCACCAGTTCGAGTTAACGAGGATCTGTTCTGTCGAACATGTGACCTGCTACATACCGGTCGGTCACCGGAAAACGGGGTGCGTCCCCCTTTAGTCTGGGACGCATGACCATGACGGGGGCGAACCGGGAGGCCGCGAGTGTGACCGCGCGCGGCTACTGGTGGTGGGGGCGGCGGCGCGGTGTCGCTCTTGATGTGGGGCTGGCGCTGGTGTCGGCGCTCGAGTGCGCGGTCGAGGGCGGCAGGTCCGCGGGGACCCCTGTCGTGCCGGTTCCGCTGAGTGTGCTTTTCGGGCTGGTGGTGGGCGGGGTGCTGCTGGTGCGGCGCCGGTGGCCGTATGTGCCGGTGCTGCTCTCGGTGGCGGTGACGCCGCTCGACATGGGGTTCGTGCTGAGCCTTGTGGGCCTCTACACGCTGGCCTCGTCGGAGGCGCCGCGGCGGATCATCGCGTCGTTGTCGGGGATGGGGTTCGCGGCGACGGCCATTACGGCGTTCGTGCGGACGCGATCGGACATGGGGGACCCGACGTTCCGGTCGGAGCCGTGGCTGGTGCCGTTGATGGCGGTGCTGATCTCGGTGGGGCTGACGGTGTCGCCGGTGCTCCTCGGGATGTATGTGGGGGCGCGGCGGCGGCTGATGGAGAGTTTGCGGGAGCGTGCGGGGAGTCTGGAGCAGGAGTTGTCGCTGCTGGCGGACCGTGCGGAGGAGCGGGCGGAGTGGGCGCGTACGGAGGAGCGGACGCGGATCGCGCGTGAGATGCATGACGTGGTGGCGCACCGCGTGAGTCTGATGGTGGTGCATGCGGCGGCGTTGCAGGCGGTGGCGTTGAAGGACCCGCCGAAGGCGGTCAAGAACGCGGCGCTGGTCGGGGACATGGGCCGGCAGGCGTTGACGGAGTTGCGGGAGATGCTGGGGGTGTTGCGGGCG
>NZ_JAIUKE010000838.1 GCF_020176795.1 Streptomyces sp. 8L | reverse complement strand
CATCGGCATCCACGACAACTTCTTCGAACTCGGCGGAGACTCCATCCTCTCCATCCAGATCATCTCCCACGCACGACAGGCGCTGGGCATGGATCTCTCCCCGCGGCTCCTCTTCGAAGCCCCGACAATCGCGGAACTCGCGTCCGCCATCGAGGCGGACGCGCCGGGCGGCCGCCCGGCGCTCCCCGCGGTCCCCGTGGTCGCGCGCGACAGAGCGCTGCCGATGTCCTTCGGTCAGCAACGCCTCTGGTTCCTGGAAGACTTCAACGAGGGCAGCACGGAATACCACTCAGCTGTCGGCATGCGGCTGAGCGGCTCCCTGGACACAGCGGCCCTCCGCGCCGCGGTCGGTGGTCTCGTCAGCCGGCACGAGGCGCTGCGCACCACCTTCGACCTGGTGGACGGCCGGGCCGTACAAATGGTCCACCCCGTGCTGGAGCCCGCATGGCACTCCGCGGTGGCGGCGAGCGAGGAGGAGCTGCGCGCGGTCGCCCAGGAGGAGCTGTCGCGCCCCTACGATCTGCGGAGCGGGCCGCTCGTGCGCGTGCTGCTCGTCCGACTCGGCCCGGACGAGCACGTCTGCGTCCTCGGGATGCACCACATCGTCACCGACGGCTGGTCGATGGGGGTCGTCTCGCGGGAACTCGGCGAGCTGTACGCCGCCCACGCCGAGGGCCGGGCGTCGCGCCTGCCCGATGTCGCCGTCCAGTACCCGGACTTCGCCGCCTGGCACCGTGCGCGGCTGGAGGGCGGTCTGCTGGAGGAGCAGCTCGCCTGGTGGCGCGAGCGCCTGGACGGCATCACCCCCCTCGACCTGCCCACCGACCGACCGCGCCCGGCGGTGCGCTCGTCGCGTGGCGCCGTCCTCGGCTTCGAGGTACCACCCGCTGTGGTGGACGGGCTCACGTCGTTGGCACGTGCTCAGGGCGCGACGCTTTTCATGGCGCTGACGGCTGCCGTCCAGGCTGTCCTCGCCCGCTGCACGGGGCAGCGCGACATCTCCGTCGGCACGGCGTCGGCCGGACGGAGCGGCGGCCTGGAGCAGTTGGTCGGCTTCCTGGTCAACACGGTCGTCCTGCGCTCGGACATCGATCCCGGGTCGTCCTTCGACACCCTGCTCGGGCAGGTCAAGGAGACCGTCCTCGACGCGTTCGCCCACGAGGACGTGCCGTTCGAGCGTCTGGTGGAGGCGGTACAGCCGGAGCGCGACACGAGCCGCACACCGCTGGTCCAAGCCATGGTCGTACTCCAGAACGCGCCCGGCATGCATCCCGGACTCGGCGGTGTCCGCGTCCGCGACTATCCGTTGGAGCGGGACACCGCGCTGTTCGACCTCACTCTGGAGTTCGAGGAGCACGAGGGCGGGCTGCGGGCCCTGGCCGAATACAGCACGGAGCTGTTCGACGCGACGACCATCGCGCGCTTCGGCCGGCACCTCAACACCTTCCTCACCAGCGCCGTCGCGACTCCCGACCGGCCCCTGTCCGCGCTGTCCCTCCTCGATGAGGGTGAGTGGGAGCGGGTGGTCGGTGAGTGGGCGGTGACCGAGGGGGTCCCCGCGTGGGAGGGCACGATCCACGACCACGTCGCCGCACACGCCGCGGCCTCGCCGGATGCCGTGGCCGTCTCCTACGGCGACGAATCCCTCACCTACCGGCAACTCGACGAAGCCGCCAACCAACTCGCCCGACACCTCATCAGCCTCGGCGCCGGCCCCGGACGCCTCGTCGCCCTCTCCGTCCACCGCAGCACACACATGGCCATCGGCCTCCTCGGCATCCTCAAATCAGGCGCCGCCTACCTCCCACTCGACCCCGCCTACCCCACCGACCGCCTCACCTACATGCTCACCGACTCAGCAGCCCAGCTCCTCGTCACCCACCACGGCCTCAACACCGACCTCCCCACCACCGGCATCCACACCATCGACCTCGACACCGACGCAGACACCATCGCCCACCACCCCACAACCACCC
>NZ_JAIUKE010000837.1 GCF_020176795.1 Streptomyces sp. 8L | reverse complement strand
GGCTGGGGGGCCCCCCGGCCGGGGGGGGGGGGGCGGGGGGGGCGGCGCGGGCGGGCCCGCTGCGCTCCCCCGCTTGACGGTCCTTCCGGCTGCGCCTCCAGTCCCTTGGGGCCCGCTGGCGCGGACCGGGCTGGCTGCGAGGGGGTAGGTCGCTCGTTGGGGTGGGGTTCTAGTGTACCGCGTGCATCAGGTTGATGCAGCATGTACCGTTGGCGGAAACACGGGACACCCCCCCAACCACCCGGCCGGGGCGCGGCTTTTGATGCAAGGTCAACGCCGGAATTCGGTTACCCCACTCGCGCAAGGAATTGGGAAAGGCTGAATTTCGGCGTGCGGAGGTACCGGAGCCGAATGGCCCCCTGGGGGCCGGGCGGCGGAACCGTCCACCGGCCCCAGCCACGCTTCCTCGCTTTTGAGCGTTACGGCCGGCACCACCCGAGACGCAGCTCCGCTGCTGCCGCCCACGACCCGCACCCGGTCCACAGAGCCGCACGCGAAGCCGCCTCAGCCCCGTCCGGGCACCGAGGCGCAGCAGCTGGCTGGGTGCCGGTGGATGGATCCGCGGCATCCCCCGCCCGGCCGCATCCTCGCCGCTGCATGGAGCGGCTGGAGGGGCGCAGTGCGGGCCGTAGGGGGTGGGTCTCTAAAGATCAGATAGGCGCGGAACCGTGACCTGCGGAAACGCGGAAGTTCTATTCCCCCTCACGCATAGATCGTGGTCGCGGAGCCCGAGATGTATGCGGCCTAGCCGACTAGATCGTCCCTGGCTAGGGACACGCCGAGGGTGAATGGATCTCGCGCATAACATCACTCATGAGGTATGTTATGCGCCTCAATGATCATGGAGGGAAGTCAGTGGCTCAGCGCTTGAGAAGCAGTGCACCGGCGCCGTTGCGGACGCCGCCGCTGGCTCCCGTCCCGGCCCCGGAGCGGGACGACGTCAACGGCCTCGAATCGGCTGCCGCCCTGCTCAACAAGTTCAAGGAGCTGTCCAAGGGCGGGACGTTCACCTACGACCGCAAGCGCCGGCCCTACGCCTTCTACGGGACGAACCACTCCAGCGTCTCGGACGTGTTGCAGGCGAACCTGTGGAAGTTCCGGCTCACCACGGTGGCCCGGGACGTGCTCGACTACCTGGTCACGCACCACGACCGGCAGGCCCTGGTGAAGACGACCCAGGCGAAGCTGGGCGAGCACTTCTGCTGCTCGCAGACCAAGGTCAGCAAGGCCATCGGGGAGCTCTCCCGCCACAACTTCACGTGGAAGGAGAAGCGCGGGCTGTACCGGCTGAACCCGCTCTACGCTTACGGGTGGGGCAGTGACCACCATCGGGAGCTGGTCGTGTCGCTGCAGAAGGTACTGCTGGAGCACCAGATCGAGATTCCGACGGTCGGGAAGAAGGAGACCTCGCGATGAGCAGCACGATCCCTGGATTCCACAACCCGCAGCTGTTCGAGGTCCTCCCCAACGCCTGCCTGTCGGCCACCGCCCGGGACATCTTCGACGTGCTCACCGCGCGCCAGGAGCCCGGCGGCCTGGTCCACATTCGTCAGCAGGAGATCGCGGAGCGCCTCGGGCTGTCTCAGTCCGCCGTCTCCAGAGCCATCAGCCAGCTGCGCGACAAGGGCATCATCAGCGAACGCCAGCGCAAGGGCACGCTGCTCATCCACCCGCTGCTGGCCGGCTACGAGTCCCTCGCCCACATGACCAACCACCTCAAGGCCCCGGACACCCACGTGTGGCCCATCAACTTCCCGGTCGGTGACATCCGCCCGCCCCGCGTGCGCGACGGCCGCACCGGCACTGACTTCGACCCGGATCCCGACGGTGGTGAAGACGCTCCCCTCGAGGATGTCCAGCCCTCACTGCGACTGGCCGGATAACCCGCAGCTCCTGCCTCGCCACCGCCACGGCGCCCCTGGTCGCGCTCCTGGCCGGGGTTTTCTCGGTGCGCTGTTCGGGCCGGCGGTTGAGCCGGCAGAGGG
>NZ_JAIUKE010000836.1 GCF_020176795.1 Streptomyces sp. 8L | reverse complement strand
GATCGGGGGACGGCCGGTGGAGTCGGTCGGTCCTCTCGTCCGGCAGCGCCTCGCCGCGGTGACTCATGCCCGCGAAAGTTATTGATCAATCACTTCTTATGTGCGACGCGGCCATACGGGCCCCGCACGCCAGGCACGGCACATACGCCAGGCACTTACGCCACGTACGGCGCATGTGCCACGTACAGCACATACATCACGCACGTCACGCAGACAACGCTCGTCAATCGATCTGGGGGATCGGCATGAACGAGAGAACCACCAGCAGTACAGACACCTCCGCACACACGGAGCCCGCACCCACAGAACCCACGCCTGCGGAGCCCGGCAGGCGCCGAGCCGGCTGGGCGCTCGCCGTCACGGCCGTCGCCGGCTTCATGGCCGCGCTCGACAACCTCGTTGTCACCACGGCGCTTCCCTCGATCCGCGCGGACCTCGGCGGATCACTGGACGACCTGGAGTGGACGGTGAACGCGTACACGCTCACCTTCGCCGTCCTGCTCATGTTCGGGGCCGCGCTGGGCGACAGGTTCGGCCGGCGCAGACTGTTCGTCGCCGGCATAGCGACCTTCTCGGCGGCTTCCGCGGCGGCGGCACTGTCGAGCGGCGTCGGTCCGCTGATCGCGGCCCGCGCGGTGCAGGGCGTGGGCGCGGCGATCATGATGCCGCTCGCGCTCACCCTTCTCACGGCGGCGGTGCCCGCGGCGCGAAGGGGCGCGTACCTCGGCATCTTCAGCGCGTTCTCCGGGCTCGCGGTCGCCGCGGGGCCCCTGGTCGGCGGCAGCCTCACCGAACACCTGTCCTGGCAGTGGATCTTCTGGCTGAACGTTCCTGTCGGCGTCGTCCTGCTGCCCCTCGCCCGGCTCCGTCTCGCGGAGTCGCGCGGGCCCAGGCCGCGGCTCGATGTGACCGGCACCGTCCTGATCAGCACCGGCCTCTTCGGCATCGTGTACGCGCTCGTCACCGCCAACTCGAACGGTTGGACCAGCGCCCGCGTCCTGCTCGGGCTGATTCTGGGCGCGGTGCTCGTGGGCCTGTTCGTACGGCATTCGAGCACTGATCCGAACGCGATGCTGCCGCTGCGGATGTTCCGGAACCGGACGTTCGCGGGCATCAACGCGGCGTCGCTGCTGATGTTCGTCGGGATGTTCGGCTCGATCTTCCTGCTCAGCCAGTTCCTCCAGGGCGTCCTCGGCTACTCGCCCACCGAGGCCGGCCTGCGGATGCTGCCGTGGACCGCGATGCCGCTGGTCGTCTCGCCGATCGCGGGCGTCCTCCACGACCGCTTCGGCGGGCGGCTCGTCGTCGGCACGGGCCTCGCGCTCCAGGCGGCAGGGCTCGCGTGGTTCGCGGCGGTGATCGCCCCGGGTGTCTCGTACGGGACGCAGCTGCCCGCTCTGATCCTGAGCGGGGTCGGCATGGCGCTGTACTTCGCCCCGGCGGGCGCGCTGGTCATGTCGGGGGTGCGGGAGGGCGACCAGGGCATCGCGTCCGGTGCGAACAACGCGCTGCGCGAGGTCGGCGGCGCGCTCGGGGTGGCGACGCTCGGCGCGGTGTTCTCCGCACGCGGAGGCTACGGCAGCGCCCAGGCGTTCGTGGACGGCACGCGGCCCGCGCTCTGGATCGGCGCGGCCGTGGTGGCCGTGGCGTCGCTGGTGGCCCTGACGGTGCTGGGACGCCACCGCACGACAGCGGAGAACGCGCGGGACGCGCGGAACGCGCAGGAGGAGGCCCCGAGCGCGGAGGCGCGGGGAACGGCCCCCTCGGCGCCGGTCGTGGAGGCGGCCGGCGGCCACTGAGCCCGGGCGGACACCGAGCCGGTAGACCTCGGAGCCGGCGGCCACTGAGCCCTGGAACCGGCTGAGCCGCGGGGCACGCGCAGGAGGTACGGGCAGGGGCGGGACCGGTCACCGGTTCCGCCCCTGCCTCGCGGGGCGGGGCGGGGCGGGGGGGGCGGGGGGGGGGGGGCGGGGGGCCGTTAGCCTTG
>NZ_JAIUKE010000835.1 GCF_020176795.1 Streptomyces sp. 8L | reverse complement strand
GTGTGGGGGAGACGGCGTGGAGAGCGCGGATCGGGGGGGCGACGGGACGGGCCGGGCCAGGGCGATTCGTCAGCCCTTGACCGCGCCCTCCCCGACGCCGCGGAAGAAGTACCGCTGGAGGCAGGCGAACAGGACGATCAGCGGCACGACGGCGATGATCGTGCCGGCCGCGACGAGCCGCTGGTCGTCGGCGAACGTGCCGTGCAGGTAGTTGAGCCCGATGGTGAGGGTGAACTTGGACGAGTCACTGAGGACGATCAGCGGCCACAGGAAATCGTCCCACGACCCCATGAAGGAGAAGATCGCCACGACGGCGAGCGTGCCGCGCACCGAGGGCAGCGCGATCCGGAAGAAGCGCTGCCACGCGTTCGCCCCGTCCATGACGGCGGCCTCGTCCACCTCACGCGGCAGGTGCAGGAAGGCGTTGCGCATCAGCAGGACGTTCATCGCGCCGACGCAGCCGGGCAGCAGCACACCGAGCAGTGTGTTGTTGAGGCCCAGCGACCGCATCGTCTGGAACTGGGCGATGATGATGCCCTCCACCGGGACGAGCATCGCCACGATGAACACCAGGGTGAGCAGCTTGCGGCCCCGGTAGCGCAGCCGGGCGATCGCGTAGCCGGCCAGCGCCGCGCCCACGCAGTTCGTCAGGACGTTGGCGAGCGCGACCTTCAGGGAGTTCAGCGCGTAGCTCCACACCGGGATGGTGTCGGCGACGCGCGTGTAGTTGTGCAGGGTGGGATGGGCCGGCAGGAACGCGGGCGGGGTGCTGAAGATGTCCTCGGTCGGCCCCTTGAGGGACGTGGCCAGCTGCCAGACGAACGGGCCGACCGTCAGGACGAGTACGGCGACGAGCAGGACGTACCGTACGGCCAGCTCCCACGGCGCGACGCGGCGCCCGTTCTCGTCGGTGAAGCGGGCCTTCTTCTGCGGCATCCCGGGCCGTCCCGTCGGCGGCTCTCCGGGCCGTCCTGTCGGCGGCTGCCCGGCCCGTCCCGAGCGGGCGGCGGCGCCGGGGCCGGTGGCGGAGCTCATGCGTCCTCCTTGCGGTCGGCGCGCAGCACCAGCAGCATCAGCCCGACGGTGATGACGAACACGACGACGGACAGGGCCGAGGCGTACCCGACGCGTCCTGTGAGACCGGTGCCGGTGCGCTCCACCAGCATGACCAGCGTGGTGTCCTCGCCCGCGGGGCCACCGTTCGGGCCCGCCATCAGATAGACCTCGGAGAAGACCTTGAAGGCGGCCACCGAGGAGAGCGCGCCCACCAGGACCATCGTGGAGCGCACGGCGGGGACGGTGACGGAGACGAAGCGGCGGAACGCGCCCGCGCCGTCCACGGACGCCGCCTCGTGCAGCTCCCGGGGCACGTTCGCCAGCGCCGAGAGATAGATGATCATGTAGTACCCGAGGCCCTTCCACACCGTCACGAACATGGCGCTCAGCAGGAGCAGCCACTGGTCGCTGAGGAAGCCGACCTTGCCGATCCCCACCTCGTCGAGGACCGCGTTGATCAGCCCGCGGTCGTCCAGCATCCACACCCAGATCAGCCCGACCACCACGATCGACGCGACGACCGGTGTGTAGAAGGCGCTGCGGAAGAAGCCGATGCCGGGGATCTTCTTCGCCACCAGCAGCGCGAGCAGCAGCGGCAGGACCACCAGCGCCGGCACGACCACGACCATGTACAGCGCGCTGTTGCGCAGGCCGATCCAGAACATGTCGTCGTGCAGCATCTCGGTGAAGTTCGCGAGGCCCACCCACTGCCCCGCGACGAGCGCCCGGCGGTCGGTGAAGGAGTCGACGAGCGTCGAGACGAACGGATACAGGATGAACACGCAGACGACCACCAGGCCGGGTGCGGCGAACAGCCAGGGCGTGGACGGCAGATGGCGCCTGGCGGGGCGGGGGGCGCGCGGGCCGCCCGGCCGGGCGGGCGCGGAACGGGCGCGGGACGCGGGGCCGGGCCCGGGGCCCCCCCCCGCCCCGGCGGCCGG
>NZ_JAIUKE010000834.1 GCF_020176795.1 Streptomyces sp. 8L | reverse complement strand
GTCCGGGGGCGGGGAGGGCGCTCCGGACGCCTGATCCGTGCCCGCGCGGGCGCGGCACGCGGCGGCACGCCCCGCCGTGCCCGGCGGGCGCGCCCGCGTCCAGCTGCGGTTCGGACCTGTCCGCACGGCTGCCTCCTCGCCAGGCCGCGTCGCTCCCCGGGGACCGCCGGCGGCCCTCGGACTCCCAGCAGACCCCGGCGGCCCGCGGCGGCGGTCCGGGCAGCCCGTAGCATGCGGGCATGAACCGACCCGCTGACGACACCCCCGACCCCGCGCTGCGGGAGGCCGCACGCACACCCGAGTTCTGGCGCGGCCAGATCGTGGCGCGTATCGCGGCGGACCCCGATGTCAGCGGCCAGGAGTTGTTCGGCACCTTCCAGAAGCTGTACCGGCGCCGTATCGCCCAGGAGATCGAGGAGCGGGGCCTGACGAGCGCCGCAGAGGTCGCGGACGCGCTCCGCGCCGGCAGGCTCGGGGAACTGCCCGGCCTCCACTGACGCCCGACCTCGCTCCTCGGGGGCGACCCGGCGGGCGTGCGAACCGGCAGCGGGGGGCGACCCGGCACACGGCTCTCAACTCGCCCCGCGTGTACGGCCGATAGGGGAATCATGCGTGCGCAGGGCCGGTTTCATTCCTTCCGGTGAACCGGCATCCGGCGTCTCGATGAAGGCCCCGTGCCTTCCGCATAGTGGAACGGCTGGTCGCGGGCGGCCAGTCCGAGCCTCACGGAGGGTGAGCACACCATGCGCAGCGAAGCGATCGACCGCGTCAGAGTGGTCTTCGATCTGTTCGACGTCAATGGCAACGGCATTCTCGAATCCGACGACTTCGACCTCATGGCGGACCGTGTCGTCCAGGCCGTGCCGGACGCGGAGGAGGACGCGAAGGCCGCCATGGTGGCGGCCTTCGGTACGTACTGGGAGACTCTGCTGCGCGAGTTGGACGAGAACCGCGACGGGAGGATCAGCTTCGAGGAGTACACCGCCTGTGTCCTGAACCCGGAGCGGTTCGACGACGCGCTCGACGACTTCGCCACCTCCCTGGCCGGCCTCGGCGACCTCGCGGGAGACGGATACGTCACCCGCCCCGTGTTCGCCGCGCTGATGACGGCCATCGGCTTCCCGGTGCCCAACATCCACGCGCTGTTCGACGCGTTCGGCCCCGACGAGGACGACCGGATCACGGCCGCCGTCTGGGCCACGGGGATCAGGGACTACTACAGCCCCGACAAGGCAGGGATCGCGGGCGACAAGCTGGTCGGGGAGCCCGCGGCGAGCTGAACTCCGCCCCGCTCCCGGGTGGTTCGCGGCCGGGCGGGGGGGGGGGCCCGGCGGGGGGCCCCCCGCGGGGGGGGGGGCGGGGCCGGGGGGGGGGGGGGGGGCGGGGGCCCGCCCCCCCCCCCCCGGGCGGGGGGGGGCGGCGCGCGGGGCGCCCCCGGCCCCCCCCCGGGCCTGCCCGGACGGTGCCTGCGGCCGTCACGGTCTGATGCTGCTGACCATGTCGGCGGTCGCCGATACGCCGTTGTTGATGGTGGACGCCATGCTCGTGCTCGCCAGCATGAAGCCGAGCAGCATGCAGACCACGGCGTGCCAGATCTTCAGCCCGCCGCTGCGGACGAAGATCACCGCCATGATCGCGAGCAGCAGCAACAGAGAGACCGAGATCGCCATCGTGCACCCTCCTCCGCCGCACGGTGTTGCGGCATGTGGGCGCCAGTGTGGCGGAGGAGGGGCGCCGTCCGGCCGCGTGACGTGTCCGCCGTTCGGGTGATGGTGGACCGCACACCGTTACGAGGCCCCGCGCCGGGCTCGTAGCAGCGACGCGGGGGCGACCGGCGGCGGCGTGGCCGCGCTCGTACGGCGCCTTCGGCACCCCGAGCGCCTTCGGCACCCCGAACGAGAACCCGGGGGGGCCCCCCCCCCGGGGGGGGGGGGGGGGGGGGGGGGGGGGGGGGGGGGGGGGCCCCGGGGGGGGGCGGCGGGGGCCCGGGGGGGGGCGGG
>NZ_JAIUKE010000833.1 GCF_020176795.1 Streptomyces sp. 8L | reverse complement strand
CCGCAGGGCCCGCCCCCAGACCTCGGTGGCCGGGCCGATGCCGACGGACGGCACGTGCGCGTCGTCCGCCCCCGCCGTGCCGAGCCGCACCCAGCCCCAGGAGGTGAGCGAGGCGGTCGCGCCCGCGTTCCGGGGGTCGACGCGGGTGACGGCGAGCGCCGCGTCCGTACGGGCGAGAAGCGCTTCGAGCAGCCGCCCCGCCACCCCGACCCGCCGGTACGGCGGCCGTACGGTGAGCTCGGCGAGCGCGAACACCCGCCCGGACACGGTGAGTTCCTCCATGTCCCAGGGCTCATCCGCGCCGAGGCCGCGCCACCAGTCGCCCGAGCGGTCGATGAGGTAGCCGTAGGCGTGACCCGCGGTCCTGCCGCCGGAGCCCGCGACCACCATGTCGAAGCCGTCCCTGCTGAACGCGCGGTTGAACGCCTTCAGGAACGCCTGCCGGTCCTCGTACTCCGCGCCGTGCGCCCGGTGGTACGTCTCGACGAATTCGTCCGCGAGAGCCTCCTGCTGCTGCTCGGCCTGCCACCTGCTCAGGTGACGCAAGAAGACTTCTGCCACGTGAGGTTGTCCTCCCACCTGGGCCCGTGCGGACCGTGAACATCTGCTTCCATCGTCGCAGGGCGGGCGGGGGCACGGAAACCGCCCCGGGGATCTTTGTCGGCCGGCGCGCCCCGGTGGGGCCCCGCGGGCAAGCGCGCGCCTGTCGGTGCGTCAGGTCCGCGACCGGCCGGACTCCACCCGTTCAAGGTGATCGTAGGATTGACGTACGGTGACAATTCGTGGCCGGACATCACCCGGTGTGTGCGGGCGGCTATCCTGTGCGGTGTCGGTGCGACGCCAGGGCGGCGGGCACCGTCCTGTACAGGGGAAGCGCACGCACCACACAGGCTCAACCGGGGCGTCATGCGACGATCGGGTGCCGGGGGACACCGGATCTGCCGGGTGCCGTACCTCCACCGCACCAACAGGCGTCGCCGCGGGGCCCGTACCCCATCCGTACGGACCCGGGGCGACCTCTACCGCGAAGGGCTCACCCATGTCTCTCCCGTCCGTCCGCCCCGGCCTCCTCCGCGTCCTGCGAGACGGGCGCCGGCCGGCCGCCATGCTGCTCGCCGGGGGGCTGCTGCTCGCCGGATGCGGCACGGCGACCACGGCGGGTGAGCACCACGAGGGTTCGGGCGACCGGAGCGCGGGAGCACAGGACGGGGTCGGCAGCGCCACCCAGGGCTCGGCCGACGACGACAAGGCGAACCGCTCCGAGACGCGCTCGGCGCTCAGCGCCCGCATCCCGGACCAGTCCGCGCCCACGCTCCCCGGCGTCGGCCCCCGGATGACCGCGAAGATCCCGGCGAAGACCCGCCAGGCCATCGTGGTGACGGGAGCGAACCGCGACACGAACACCGCGACCTTCCGCCTCTACGAGCGGAGCGACAGCGGCGCGCCGTGGAGCCCGGCCGCCGACATCTGGCCCGCGCACAACGCCCTGCGCGGCTGGACGACGCACCACATGGTCGACGACCGGCGCTCGCCGATCGGGGTGTTCTCGCTGACGGACGCGGGCGGCAAATACCCGAACCCCGGCACCAGACTGCCCTACGACCACAGCTACCACTTCACCGCGTACGGGCAGGGCTTCGACGGCGAGCCGCTCGCGGGCGCCTTCGACTACGTCGTGGCCATCAACTACAACCGCGACACCGGCAGCAGCCCGCTCGACCTGGGCAAGCCGATGGGCGCGGCGCGCGGCGGCGGCATCTGGATTCACGTCGACCACGGCGGGCCGACGCAGGGCTGCGTGTCGATCTCGAAGGACCACATCAGGCAGTTGCTGCGGATGCTGGACCCGGCGAGCCATCCGGTGATCGTGATGGGCGACGCGAAGTCGCTCGCGAGCTGACACGCCCGGGCGCAGCCTCCGGGCTGTTGAGCCCGGCTCAGCCAGCCGCGCGAGCCCGGCGCGGTCTCCCGGCTGTGTTGAACCCGACCCGCCTCCTGCGCCGCCCCCGGCCTCCGCGTT
>NZ_JAIUKE010000832.1 GCF_020176795.1 Streptomyces sp. 8L | reverse complement strand
CTCGAAGCCGCCGCCCCCGACGCCCGCGCCCTCGTCCCCGCGTTCGCACGCGCCGTCGCGATCGCCCGCGCCCTCGCGTTCACGTTCACGCGCGCCGCAGGGCCCTCCGCCGCTGCCGCCGCACCCGCGCGGGGCGGCGGACCCGGCGCCCGTCCTGGCGGATTCCGGCAGCACACCGCCGTCCGCGCCGCCTTCCTGCATGTGTGGGCCCCTCCCGCACGACGGCCGCATCCTGGCAGCCGATCCGGCCCGGGCACCGGCCCTGGACCGCACCGGCCGGCGGGCGGTCGGGTCGGCCACGGGGCCTGTCCGCTCCCGCCGATCGCGTTCATCGTAGGAGGCGCGCGAAGCAGTACGGCGCGCGCCGGTCGTCCGCGACCGGGGCGCGTGCCGGTGACCGCCGGGCACCGGGGCACGGCGTCGAGGGGTGAACGCCCCGGCGCACGGCCCGGCTCCGGAGCGGCGGAGCCCCGTCCGCACCCACCGAACAAGGAGACACCGCGTGACGACCACCGCCCGAGGACCCGCACCGCTGCCGCTCGCCGCGGGCCTTGACGCCCTGCTGCCCGAACTGCGCGCCCTCTACGAGGACCTGCACGCCCACCCCGAGCTGTCCGGCCAGGAGACCAGGACGGCGGGTCTCGTCGCCGACGGGCTGCGCGCCGGGGGCTGGGAGGTGACGGAGCGCGTCGGCGGGAACGGCGTCGTCGGCGTCCTGCGCGGCGGTGCGGGCGAGGGTCCGGTGATCCTGCTGCGCGCCGACATGGACGGGCTGCCGGTGCTGGAGGACACCGGGCTGCCGTACGCCTCGGCGGCGACCGGCACGGACCGGGACGGCAGCACCGTTCCCGTGATGCACGCCTGCGGCCACGACATGCACGTCACCTGCCTGATGGGCGCGGCGGCGCTGCTCGCACGGCACCGCGCCGGGTGGGCCGGCACCGTCGTGGCCGTCTTCCAGCCCGCAGAGGAGTCGGGCGACGGGGCGGCCGGGATGCTGGCGGACGGCTTCGCCGACCGCTTCCCGCGCCCCGAGGTCTGCCTCGGACAGCATGTCGCCCCCTTCCCCTTCGGGATGGCGGCCACCCGCCCCGGCGCGGTGATGGCGGCGTCCGACACCCTGGTGGTCCGGCTGTTCGGCCGCGGCGGGCACGGGTCGACCCCCGAGAGCACCGTGGACCCGGTGGTGATGGCGGCGTCGGTGGTACTGCGGCTCCAGACGATCGTCTCGCGTGAAGTGGGCGCGCACGACGCTGCGGTGGTGACGGTGGGCTCGCTGCACAGCGGTTCCCGGGAGAACATCATCCCCGACGAGGCCGAGCTGCGGATCAGCGTCAGGACGACGGACCCCGTGGTGCGGGGCGTGGTGCTGGCCGCGATCGAGCGGATCGTACGGGCCGAGGCGGCGGCCTCCGGCGCGCCGAGGGAGCCTGGGATCACCACGACGGGCAGCTTCCCGCTGCTGGTCAACGACGCGGACGGCGCGGCGCGCGTCACCGCCGCCCTCGCGGGCGCGCTCGGCGAGGGGCAGGTGCTGACACTGCCGCGGCCGGTGACCGCGTCCGAGGACTTCGGGCGCTTCGGGGACGCCTACGAAATCCCCTCCGTCTTCTGGTACTTCGGCGGCGTCGACCCGGTCGTCTTCGCCACCGAGGCGGCGGACGCCCCGGGCGCGGGTGACATACCGCCCGGCATTCCGCGCAACCACTCCCCGCGTTTCGCCCCGGTCCCGGACGAGACGATCACCGCGGGCGTCCGCGCGATGCTCGCGGTGGCGGCGAGCTGGCTCGTAGGAGACGGCGGCACGGACTGACGGGGGCTGACCGACGGACGGGACCGAGCGTATGACCGTACGCACCGGAGCCCGCCCGCGCGGCGCGTCGGCCGGCCTTCGGCCAGGGCTCTTCGCGCGGCCCGAGTGCGGTGGTACCCGGCGTGGGGGGGGGGGGGGGGGGGGGGGGGGGGGGGGGGGGGGGGGGGGGGGGGGCGGGGGGCGGGGGGGGGCGGGGGGGCGGGGGCGGCGGGGGGC
>NZ_JAIUKE010000831.1 GCF_020176795.1 Streptomyces sp. 8L | reverse complement strand
GGGCGCCTCAGACCAGCGCCGTCGCCTCTTCAAGGGAGAGGGCCGCGCCCGCGGCGCGGGCCTCGGGGTGGGCCGCCGTGTCGCCGAGGAGCGCCTCCAGGGTCTCCTTCTCCGCCGCCTCGTACAGCTCCGACTCGTACGGGCTGCGCACATGCCCCTCGGGCACCAGTGCCTCGTACGCGCCCAGCAGGCGTACCGCGTCACGGCCCGGTCCCGCGCCCATCTCCGGTGCCATGGTCCGCGACAGCGGCATCAGGGAGTGGTTCAGCGCCTCGCGCACGCCCTCCCGCGCCGCCGCGAAGCTGCCGTCCTCCACGTCCAGCCAGGCCACGGCCGCCGCGATGAACCCGCCGAAGAACGCCAACGACTGGTCGTGGAACAACTCCTGGACCTGGCGCAGCTGTTCGCGGGCCTCCTGTCTGCGGCCCGTGCGGCCGAGCCACAGGGCGAGGAACATCCGGGCCGCAGGGGCCACGTCGTGGTTGTTGCCGCCGCCCTCCTCGGGGCTGTGCGCGGCCAGCACGTCGCGCAGCATCTCCTCCGCCTCCGCGCCCCTGCCCAGTTCGACCAGGTTCTGTGCGAGGCGTACCCGCAGCAGTGCCACGTGGTTGCGCGCGCCCAGCCTCTCCGCATACTGGAGCGCCGCCGTGTAGTCCGCGGCGGCCTCGGCGAAGCGGCAGGTCTTCTCGTGCGCCTCGCCGCGTGCGGCAAGGGCCTCCGCGCTGCCCCAGGCGTCGCCGAGCCGCTCGAAGAGGGCCAGCGCGCGCTCCGCGTCCCGCGTCCCCGCCTCGGCGGTGACGGCCCGGTTGGCACGCACGTTCGCGCGCATGCGGAGCACGCTCGCCAGGTCCCAGTCGTAGCCGAACTCCTCGCACGCGAGCACCGTCTCGTCCAGGGCCTCGACCAGCCGGTCGGCGTGGCCGGTGAACAGCAGCGCCATCAGCCAGAACATGCCGGGGTGGCGGCAGGTCTGGGGCAGCCCGGCCCGGTAGACCCGGGTGACGACGCGCAGCCAGTCCTCGTGCTCGGCGACCCAGGTCTCGACGGAGAGGTCGGCGTTGATCATCTCCAGGATGCGTACCTCGCGCCTGGCCTCCTCCAGCACCTCGTCCGACATCGGCGGCGGTGTGTCGGTGCACCGCTGGTGGATCGGCGGCGCGGGCCCCGCGGGCTCGGCGAACGGGTCGGGCCCGAGCTCGACGGCGGCCGTCGCCCAGTGCCGTGCCTCGACGCGCTGGTCGACCATCTGCCAGTACCAGGTGAGGGAGAGCACCAGGCAGAGCACTTCGTGCTCGTCGCGGGCCGCGTGCGCCCTGCGCAGGGCCGTCCGCAGGTTCTCGTACTCCCGCTGGAGCGTGTCGAGCGCGACGCGCTGTTCCGCGCCGCGCAGCAGCGGGTCGGTCGTGCGGGCGAGCTCCCGGTAGTGCACCAGGTGCGCGCGCTCGGCGGCGGCACGGTCACCGGCCTCGTCGAGCCGTTCCGCCGCGTACTCGGCGACGGTTTCGAGGAGGCGGTAGCGCATGCCCGCGTCCGGGTGGGACGCGGGGACGGCGACGACGAGGGACTTGTCGACGAGCGACCCGAGGACGGTGGCGATGTCGTCGCCGCGAGCGCGCGGGGGCCGGCTTCCGCCCGGAGCCGCGTCCGCCGAGGGCCCGTGGCCGGGGTCCGCGCAGACCGCTTCGGCCGCCGTGAGGTCGCAGCCGCCCGCGAAGACCGACAGCCGCCGCAGCACCGCACGCTCCCCCGCGTCCAGCAGATCCCACGACCAGTCCACCACCGCACGCAACGTCTGCTGCCGCGGCAACACCGTACGACTCCCCCGACTCAACAACCGAAACCGGTCATCCAACCGATCCGCGATCTGACGCGGCGACAACACCCGCAACCGCGCAGCCGCCAACTCGATCGCCAACGGCAGACCATCCAACCGACGACAAATCTCCCCCACCGCCCCCGCATCCACCCCAGGATCAAACCCAGGACGCACCGCACCACCCCGCTCACCGAACAACCGAAACGCCGCATC
>NZ_JAIUKE010000830.1 GCF_020176795.1 Streptomyces sp. 8L | reverse complement strand
CCTGGCGTACGAGCGTCTCGCCCAGCAGGTCGCCGAGGCGGCGGATGTCGGAGCGCAGCTCGGCGCTCGCGGAGGCGGGAGCGGAGTTCCTTGGCGAGGAGCTTCTGCCGGTTCTCGCGGGGCATGTCGGCGTACCGCCAGGACTCCTCGCCGAGCCGGTCGAACATCTGGCCGAGGGCGTGGTGGTGGGCGTCGGCGTGTTCGCGTACGTCCATGGTGGCGAGCTGGAGGCCGAACGCGGCGAGGGTGCGGATCGTGCGGTCCATGCGGCCGTCGGCGAAGAGGCCGCCGCGGTACTCCCGCAGGGACGTCTGGATGAGCGTGAGGTCCGCGAGGAGTTCGGCGGTGCCGAGGTAGTCGCGGCCCGGCTCGTGCGGGGTGTTCTTCGCGAGGCGCTCGCGGGTGTTGACGAGCTTCTGCCGGATGCAGGTGGCCTTGAGCCGGTAGGGCTCCTCGGCGTTGAGCCGCTTGTAGCGGGGGCTGATCTCCGGGAGGCGCTGGAGGTCGGTGGCGAGGGAGTCGAGGAGTTCCTCGGTGGCGCCGGTGTAGCGGATGGAGTTGGAGAGCTGCCCGCGCAGGGTGTCGATCATGTCGAGCGCGTCGGTGATGCCGTGCTCGTGCTGGAGGATCAGCACGTCGCCGGTGACGGCGGGCGTGACGTTGGGGTTGCCGTCGCGGTCGCCGCCGATCCAGGTGCCGAACGTGAGGGGGCGGGTGCCGTGCGGCATCTCGACGCCGACGCGTTCGAGTTCGGCGGTGAGGTCTTCGAGGACGTCCCCGACGGCACCCGCGTGGAGTTCGTCCAGGTAGTAGATCGCGTTGCGGGCCTCGTCGGCGGGCTCGGGCCGTACGACGCGGAGTTCGTCCGTCTGCCAGATCAGGTCGATCGACTCGGCGAGGCGCAGGTCGTGGCGGCGCCGGTCGGACGGGTTGACCGGGGTCTCCAGCAGCTCCGCGATACGGCGGAGCTTGTTGAGGACGGAGCGGCGGGCGGCCTCGGTGGGGTGCGCGGTGAAGACGGGGCGCACGTTGAGGTTGCGCACGGTCTCGCGCAGGTGCTCCGGGTCCGCGTCCTTCAGGCGGTCCGCCGTGCGGGCGAGCAGGCCGCCCTCCTGGGCGCGGCGGTCGCGCAGTTCGCGGCCGCGGTGGACCTGCTCGCTGACGTTGGCCAGGTGGAAATAGGTGGAGAAGGCGCGGACCAGCTTGGCCGCGGTGTTCAGATCGGTCTCGCCGAGGAGCTCGGCGGCTGCCTCGCCGTCCTCGCGGGTGAGGGCGCGGACGCGTTCGACGAGATCGAGGAGGTCCTGCCCTTCCTGGCGTACGAGCGTCTCGCCCAGCAGGTCGCCGAGGCGGCGGATGTCGGAGCGCAGCTCGGCGCTCGCGGAGGCACCGGCGGAGCCGGCGGGGGTACTGGCGGCCTGGG
The DNA here is from genome assembly GCF_020176795.1 of Streptomyces sp. 8L. GTDB lineage: Bacteria > Actinomycetota > Actinomycetes > Streptomycetales > Streptomycetaceae > Streptomyces. The sequence goes on along the minus strand of NZ_JAIUKE010000830.1, from coordinate 325 downwards.
CGCGCTGGGTGGGGGTCTGGTCGGCACTGCTCACAGGTGCGGCTCCTTGCAGTGTTTGAGCACGTCTGGAGGGTTCTGGAGGCTTCAGACCGCCTGCCGGTCGTCGCGGGGCAGCCGGTCGTGCGGACCGCGCTGTCCGACGGGCACCAGGATATGTGTCTCGGCCCCGACGTTATCCACAGGCCTCTCGTCGCGATAGGGGCGCTGCGATACTGAGGGCCTGCCGTCGCGGCACGCGGCGGGTTCGCGGCGGCGCCGCAACGGCGCTCGTGAACCCGCTCGCGGCGCCGCTGCGGGACCGTGCGGCGTCGCTCGCGGCGGCGGG
>NZ_JAIUKE010000829.1 GCF_020176795.1 Streptomyces sp. 8L | reverse complement strand
CTGCGCTCCCAGCGGGCGCGGCGGTGGGTCAGCGCCGCCCGCCGCGGGGTGAAGGCGCGCCGGACCGCGGGGGCGCCCGGCGGGGGGGGGGGGGCGCGGGGGGGGGCCCGCGGGGGGGGCCGGGGGGGCGGGCGGGGGGGGGGCGCGGGGGCCCCCCCCCCCGGGGGCCCCGGGACTCGTACGGGATCGCTTCGCGGCGGCATCGCGGGACCCGGTTCGCGGCGCCGTCGCCGGGCGGCTGCCCAGACCTGTGCCCACGACGCCCCACCTTCGACTAAGCCACCCCCTCCGACTC
>NZ_JAIUKE010000828.1 GCF_020176795.1 Streptomyces sp. 8L | reverse complement strand
GGGGCTCCGTGCGGGGCCGAGGGAGGGCCCCCCGGGCCGGGCGGTGGCGCGGCCGGGAGGGGCGGTGGCGGCGCGCTGGGCCGCGGCACGGGTGTGGCCCGTGTACCCCGAGGATCGTGCGTGCCGTCGGATTCCATCCTCACCCTGCCCCTTGACCAGCCAGGACCGCTCTGTGCACCCGTCAATCTAGTGCCCGCGCGCGGGTAGTTCACCGTTCCGCGCGTACCGGGGTGTGTCCGTGCGTCATCGAGCCCCCTCGGCACCGCCCGTCGCCGGGGCGCCGCGCGCCCGCCCGCCATGGACGCGGCGGACAACGACACGCGTCCAGCACTACCGAACGGAGCATGCCCAGGCTGTCCGCACGCGCCTAGCCTGCGAGGCAGTACACCGAAGAGAACCGGATCTGCTCACGAACCCCGGACCAGCACCACGCAGCGTCGGGACAGACCCACAGGAGCCCCCATGACCGCCATCCCGCAGGAGCGCCGCCTCGTCACCGCCATCCCGGGGCCGAAGTCGCTGGAGTTGCAGGCCCGGCGCACGGCCGCTGTCGCGGCGGGCGTGGGTTCGACCATGCCCGTGTTCGCCGAGCGCGCGGGCGGCGGCGTGCTGGAGGACGTGGACGGCAACCGGCTGATCGACTTCGGCTCCGGCATCGCCGTGACGACCGTCGGGTCCAGCGCCGAGGCCGTCGTTCGCCGCGCCTCCGCGCAGCTCGCCGACTTCACCCACACCTGCTTCATGGTCACCCCCTACGAGGAGTACATCGCGGTCTGCGAGGAGCTGGCCGCGCTCACCCCCGGCGACCACGCCAAGAAGTCGGCCCTGTTCAACTCGGGCGCCGAGGCCGTCGAGAACGCCGTGAAGATCGCACGCTCGTACACCAAGCGGCAGGCCGTCGTCGTCTTCGACCACGCGTACCACGGCCGTACGAACCTCACGATGGCGCTGACCGCGAAGAACATGCCGTACAAGGACGGCTTCGGCCCGTTCGCGCCCGAGGTCTACCGGGTCCCGATGGCCTACCCCTACCGCTGGCCGACCGGCCCCGAGAACTGCGGGCCCGAGGCGTCCGCGCAGGCCATCGACCAGATCAGCAAGCAGGTCGGCGCCCAGAACGTCGCGGCGATCGTCATCGAGCCGGTGCTCGGCGAGGGCGGCTTCATCGAGCCGGCCAAGGGCTTCCTGCCCGCGCTTGCGCGGTTCGCGAAGGACAACGGGATCGTGTTCGTCGCGGACGAGATCCAGTCCGGCTTCTGCCGTACCGGCACCTGGTTCGCCTGCGAGGACGAGGGGATCGTGCCCGACCTGGTCACCACCGCGAAGGGCATCGCGGGCGGCCTGCCCCTGGCCGCCGTCACCGGCCGCGCCGAGATCATGGACGCCGCGCACGCCAGCGGCCTCGGCGGCACCTACGGCGGCAACCCGGTCGCCTGCGCCGCTGCGATCGGCGCGATCGAGACCATGCGGGAACTCGACCTGCCGGCGAAGGCGCGGCGCATCGAGGAGATCATGAAGGGCCGCCTGTCGGCCATGAGCGAGAAGTACGACGTGATCGGCGACGTCCGGGGCCGCGGCGCGATGATCGCGATCGAACTGGTGAAGGACCGTACGACCAAGGAGCCCGCCCCCGAGGCCGCCGGAGCCCTCGCGAAGGCGTGCCACCAGGAAGGGCTGCTGGTGCTGACCTGCGGCACGTACGGCAATGTGCTGCGCTTCCTGCCCCCTCTCGTCATCGGTGAGGACCTCCTCGGCGAGGGCCTCGACATCATCGAGCAGGCCCTCGCCGGGCTCTGAGGACGCGCTCCGAGGACACGTCCCCGAGGCGCCGGGAGCGCTGTGAAGAAGCTGTGCGGGGCGATGGCGGGACGGGTTTCCAGCTGCCACGGGTGGCGGGAGCGGCGTACTGTTCCCGCAGATGAGAGAAACACCTCGCGCGCACGGCACGGCGGGCGAATCCGGTCCTGGGCGCCCCCCGTCCCGTTCCGGGCCCGCCTCCGCGCGCGCTTCCGGGGCCGCGGGCCCCGGGTCTCCTCACCGATCGGACGGCCGTCCGCTCCAACCCCCCGGAG
>NZ_JAIUKE010000827.1 GCF_020176795.1 Streptomyces sp. 8L | reverse complement strand
GCGGCGAAGTGGATCACTGTGCTAAACGTCCATGATCGTTCTCACCGATAACCGCTGTACCGATGTTCCCCGAGGCCGGTCAGCGTCAGGATGTTCGCCACGGACTCCGGCTACTACGTGGCCAACGGAGAGGGCCTCTACGGACCCGACCAGGTCGAACTCGTCAGGAACCGGATCGGGAATCCGTGCAAGCAGGACTGCGACGCCCGGAGTCACTCCCTCATCAAGGTCTGCGACCACTGCCTCGGCAAGTGCCGCCACTGACCTGTCCCGACCACTTTCGTTACGCCACCCCGCATCACCGCCACCGCATAGGAGACGACATGCCCGAGCAGGACGAGTACGCCGGGCCACACGGCCGCCACTTCAAGCACTGCTATGTGTACGAGGGCAGCTTCTGCTCCTGCGGCGGCGACTACACCGGCAACGAGCCGGGCCCCCGCATGGAGATGCCCGGCACCCCGTTCAACCTCCTGGCGCCCCAGCGCGACGCCAACTGACCGATCGGCCCCATCACCACTACTGCACAGGAGACGACATGCCTGGCCAGGACGAGCAGTGCGACTGTGCAGGATGCGACGAGGGCCCCGACTACGGGCGCATCGACGAGTCAGGTGCAGTGTCCTGACTAACCTCAGCAACGACAAAGGCCACCGTCCCCGCCAGGGTGGTGGCCTGAAGTCATACAAGCATCGCGACACGCGCAGCGTACTAGACACTGAAGGCACCACGCCAGACCCAGACACGAGGAAACCATGACCACGCCCTACTGCACCGGAGACCGCTGCCAAGACTGCGAGCCGCCGACCCCCGATGACATCCACGGCGAAGACGACTGCTGCGAAGCCACCTGCGGCTGCTGCCCCCGCGTCAACCAGCACGGCCACTGCTTCCTCTACCCCGGCAGCGAGGACGACTCCCAGTACTGCGACCAGCACGGCGAAGGCCGACTGTACGACCGCTCCCCGGAGGCCGAGCGCATGTACGAGATCCTACGGCGCGCATAGTGGACCGGCCCGCACAAGAGACGCTCCCCGTAGCTGCGGGCATACCCCGACGCCGCCGGTGCCGCCGATGCCACCAGCCTTTGACCGACCCCGTCTCACGCATGCGCGGACTGGGCAAGGACTGCGACCCCGACCGGCGCACCGCCGACCCGCAGCACGACGTCGACCAGGACACCATCCCCGGAACGTAAAGGAGAGCATCGTGACCAGCGCCCATGACTGGACCTGGGTCAAACACTGGACAGACCTTCTGGACCAGGACGAGGTCTGGCGAGACGCCCAGGGGACCATCCATCGACTCGATGACATGGAACCCGGATACTGCGGACGTGTGCGGGCTTTCATCCTCCGGCAAGCATCAGACGTATACGACCTCATCGGCATGCAACTCTCCGCGGCGCCAACCGACATGAGCGAGTCGGCTGCCTACGCCTTTGACCGAGCCTTCGACGAGTTCCTTGATGCCGGAGACAGCCCCAGCACATGGCTCGAAGGCCACCCTCTCCTGGAGGCATTGAAGAATCGATCAGCTGGTCTTCCTGCACGCCACGAAGAGACGGAGACCGAAACGGAGACCGAAGAAGACCAGCATCGACTCCGACGGCCCGCTGTGGATGTCGACGTCGTGCAGCGAGACCAGGACCCTTTCGGGCCGTACGAGTATGTGGAGGCAGGCGATCGGTGCATCGGCGCTGAAGGCGAGTGTTTGGACCGAAAGTGCACGCAGCGTCGGAGTACCTGCCGCTGTCTCTGCCCGGCCTGCGTGGGCGACACCCCGGACGTCGGGGGACTTCCCGTCTACTGACCCCGGGGAAGGGGCCCGAGCGAACCCCGCCGATCCCGCCTAGCGTGGCCCTTAGCACGACACGAACCACCCCCGGGAAACCGAATAACCCCAGATCAGACCAGCTTTACGAAACTTCGGCCCCCGTGCACTCACCACCACTCGCGCGCCCCCCCCCCCGCCCCCCACCCCGCCCCCCCCCCCCCCGCGCCCCCCCACCGGGTCGACTGACCCCGTGCGGGGCCCGGTGCGCGCCGGACCCGCCGGGCCGTGGAGGCACGCGCCTGGAAAA
>NZ_JAIUKE010000826.1 GCF_020176795.1 Streptomyces sp. 8L | reverse complement strand
CCGCTACCCCCCTGCTACCCCTGTGAAGGAGCCCGCCATGCCCACCTGCCTCGCCCTCTGCGGAACCGCCGCCGCCCCTCCCGGCCAGGCGCCTCCGGTGGAGCGGCACCGGTCCACCGTCCTCTACGAGGACATCGTGCGCCCCGCGTGCACGCAGCTCGGTCTCACCTTCCTGCGAGCGGACAGACTCACGGAGGCCGGCCTGCCCTTGGACCAACTGCTGCGCACCCTGACGGAAGTGGACGTCGTCGTCGCCGATCTCGGCGGATCATCCGGGCCGGAGCTGTCCTTCGGGCTCGGCGTGCGCCACGCCCTCGGGCGCTGCACGGTCCTTGTCACGGAGGAAACCGAAGAGCTCCCGGGCTTTGGAACGACGCCTCGGACACCCTTCCCGTCACACTCCGCCAACACCGTCACCGCCCGGCGGCAGCTGACGAGCGTACTGGCCCAGGCGCTGTGCGGTGGCGGTGTCCTGTCGCTCCCCGGAGGACCGGCCCCCGCGCCCGGCGCCGATGAGGCGCCCGGGCCCCGTACGGAACCGGCCGCCGGGGATGAGGACGCCCCCGGGCTGTTCGATCTGATCGTCGAGGCGGAGGCGCAGCTGGAGGCCATCACCGGCGACATGGCCGACGTGGAGTCCGCCATCACAGACCTCGGGGAAATGATGGGTCTGATCGGCGAGGACATGGACCGTGTCAACCACGCCGGGGCTTCGATGAACATGCGGATGGCCGTCATCAACCGCCTGGCCAAAGCCATCGAGGGCCCGGCCGACGACCTGACCGCAGCGGCCGAGCGCTTCGCGGCGCGCATGGGCGCCAGCGTCGACGCGCTGCGGGCGTTCCTGGAATGGGCGGCGGACACGCCGCGCGGCGAATGGCCGGAGGACGCGGAGGACGTGCTGGAGACGGTCCTCACGGTCCCCGAGGAACTACAGGAGACGACGGGAGCCTTCCAGGAGATCGTGGCACTGATCAGCATGGTGGGCTCCTCCAGCCGTCAGCTGCGCCGCCCCTCCCGGCAGATCGTCACGTCCCTTCAGACCATTTTCGGGAGTGTGGCCGTACTGGACGAACTGCGGGACCTGGCACTGGTGCTGCGGGAGTCCTGAGTCGTCGCCCCGGAAGACGCAGAGCCCGCGTCGGGACGGCGCCGACGTCCGCACCGGGGAGCCACGCGGCGGCCACACGTCGTGTCACGTCGCCCTCGGTGCGATGTGCGGTGGCTCCCCGGTGCGGACGCGGGACCGCTGGCGCGGGCAGGACCGCCGACGCGTACGCCGGAAGGTTCGGTAGAACCAACGCGAAGACGGCCCAGCCGGCCGTCAGCCGGTGTCCAGGTCACGATCGCCGGAACCTGAGTACCAGCATCAATGTCAGTGCTCCCTTCTAACGTCGTGGTATGACGACGACGTTCCGATCCGGCTTCACACTGTGGAACATGGTGGACAAGGCGCGAGAGCTCACCGAGAACCCGGGCGTGCGAGAGCGCATCGATGTAGTGCTCCGCATCATGGGCCCTGCCCTGGGAGGGAGCGACTACGGCAAGGGCAGGCCGCTGGTAAACGCTCTGGAAGATGTCGCTCAAGCAGCGATTCTGGTCGGGGATTTCCCGCTCGCGCAGCGGTTCCAGCGTTTCGCCGCCTACGCCAGCGGCGAACTGTTCCTCGAAATCCTGGAGAACTACTACGACGAGAAGGCGCGACGCAACAGCGAGGAGGGCGTACGCAGGATGGTCGCCATGGCGGCCGATCGCGCTGTCACCGTTCTGGACGGCCTGTCTGCCGACAATCCCGAGGCGACGGTCGCCGACGCACGCGATCTCTTTCGCGGGATAGCCCTGTCCGTCGACCACTTGGGCCTCGGCACCGGTGAAGGCGGGGTCCGACTGCCACTGCGGGAGAGGAGGCGACTCCAGCAATTCGGGCACATGGAACTGATTCTGAGGAACCTCCCGCTGCCGGCCGCGGCCGCGGCCGCCCGGTTGGTGGGCGATGCCCTCGCGGACGCCAGGGCCTGTTGCAAGATTGAAGATCGTCCGGTTCGCCGGAGTCGCCTGGAAGCAGGGCAAGTATCCCGGTTCGGGCA
>NZ_JAIUKE010000825.1 GCF_020176795.1 Streptomyces sp. 8L | reverse complement strand
CGCGACTGCCGCAGACCCCTGATCGCCCTCGGCCTCACCGGATGAACCCGGACAAAAAGCGATCTTGCAACGGACCCTGCCTCCTCACGGCCGTGTCCGCGATCGCGTGAACGGTCAAGGACAGGCGCCTTGCCCCAGGGCAGCTTTCTCAACTGGCTCGCGAGCGTGGGCTGGTTGTTCTTCACCGACAGCAGGTAGTGCGCGTGACGGTCCTCGACGAGGTAGCGGGCGTGCTCCTTCTGCGCGTGTATCGCGTCCACCGTGATCACGGCCTCGCGCAGGTCCGCGTCGTCGAAGGCGTCCAGGAGCGGGGCGAACTCAGGGATCTCGTTGGTCTTCGCACCGATCTCGCGCAAGACGGCGGTCAGGACAAACATCCGGGTGCCGTCGGCGCGGACGGCACCGCGCAGGCACTTGCCGTCCACGGCGAACGCCCGCCGCCTCAGCCGGGCCGGTTCCGGGGCAAGCACGGCGGCTCGGTGGGCGCAGCGCTGTTCACGTTCGGGGACACCGTCGGGGCTCAGCCTTCCGGCCGCAGACGAGGCCAGCGCGGTGAACCGGGCGAAACCCGTGGCGGTCAGCGCGCCGGGATCCACTTTGGCGAAGGCGTCCCGCAAGGTCCGCTCGCCCGGAGCCCGATACCGGCCGGCGAACGGATCGAACGGGCAGCCCAGACGGGCCGGCACCTCCTGATCGCACCGCCGGGCCCATTCCGCGATCGCAACCAGGGAATTGCGCCCGGCCCCTGTCATCGCGCACACCCCGATCGCAAGCAGCGTCGCCAGCCGATACCGAACGCCCCGCCGATCACGAGGGTCGGGCACCTTGGCCAGCGCCTGGAGCAGCCCGTCCGCAGGCGCCTCCCCGACCGCACCGGTGAGCGAACAGGGCGACGTGCCCAGGGATACGGACATGAGAGAGGACGGAGCGACGAGCACGGCAGCCTTGCTGATCTGGGAGCGTGGAAAACTCCATGATCCACAAGAGCCGTGCCCGTCTCATGTCCGGGCATCAATGATCAACCGGTCAAACCGGGAGCGACGGGATTCTCCCCGGGGCCCTGGGCGTAAGGAGAACCACGAGCTGTGCCAGCACCACGTAAGTACCCCGATGAACTCCGTGAGCGCGCGATCCGCGAGGTCCGCTCGACCGGCCGTCCGATCGCGCACGTCGCCCGCGACCTCGACATCCACAAGGAGGCCCTGCGCGGGTGGGGCCGCCAGGACGAAGTCGGCCCGCCGGCTCCGCGACGAAGAACTGAGAGGATCGCAGTATGTGTCCATTCGGTATACAGAGCGTCTTGCCGAGGTCGGCGTCTAGGCATCGGCCGGCTCTGTCGCGGACAGTTACGACAATGCGATGGCGGAGGCCCTGAACGGCACGTTCAAGGCCGAGTTGATTGGGCATCAGGGGCCGTGGCGGGACTTCGACGCGGTCGAGCGGGCCGTCTTCCAGTGGTTCGCGTGGTACAACAGTGAACGACTCCACTCCGCCCTCGGCTACGTACCACCCGACGAGTACGAACAGGCCTACTGGGCGCAACTGGAGGGAGCCCCGCAGACCGCTTGATCACACGATCGCGGACTCCACAAAACTCGGGGCAGCTCACCTCCTGACCGATGACAGACTTTGCCGGGACCGCGGCAGCCACGCTCCCACAATGTCGATATCGGTTGTGCTGTTGTGTGGCCGGACGGACGGCGGGAATGTCCGCCCGGCCGAGCCCTCGTGCCCCGAAGGCTCAGGTACGACGCTACATGTTTGCTGTACACGGGGCGTGGAAGACACGGCCGATTCCGCGAGTGCGTCCCAGGCCGTGCATAACACCTGAGATGCCTCGAAGCTTCCGGACAGGGACCCAGTAAGGTTGTCCTGTTCGAGGAAACGAGGAAACGCTGAGCCTTGCCCATCATCGTCCTGAGCTGCTAGCAGGACGTAGTGGACGTGTGGGTCGTCGAAGTAGCCACGGGTCTTCACGGGGGAAGGCCCACCCGATCGCTCACACCCCACCAACGATCCAGAATCTAACTCGTTCCGGATCAATAGAACGGTTCAGTCCAAAATTTCCGCGACGATGTCAGGAATGACCACCGCGGATCCATGCCTGGAACCCG
>NZ_JAIUKE010000824.1 GCF_020176795.1 Streptomyces sp. 8L | reverse complement strand
TCGTCCGTGGGTGGCCTCCTTCGCCGGTTCTGCCGGTCGAGGGAGGGCGGGCAGGGCCGGTCAGCGGCGGGCGGGCGTGAAGTCCGCCTCCGGCGGCGGTACGGTCCTGCCATGTCCCGATCAGCCAGGAATGACCTCCACCAGCCTCCCGTCACCGCGGACGACCTCGACCGTGCCGTGTGCCTCGCGGTGACGGCCCTGCGCGAAGCGCCGCCGGCCGCGTGGGAGGGGAAAGCCGGTTCGCTGGAGTGGGACTGCTGGGAGACCGTCGAGCACCTGAGTGACGACCTCTTCGCGTACGCCGCGCAACTCGGCCCCAGAACACCCCCCTTGGACCGCGAAGTGCCGTTCGTGTGGAAGAGCCGGCGGCCCGGAGGTCCGGCGAACACGATCTACGCGAACCGCGCGGCCGGGCCCGCCGGGCTGTTGCAGGTCCTGGAGGCGAGTGGTGCGCTGCTGGTCGCTATGGTGCGCACGAGCTCTCCGCGGACACGCGCCCACCATGTGTTCGGCGTCTCGGACCCCGAGGGCTTCGCCGCGATGGGGATCGTGGAGACCCTGGTACACACGCATGATCTGGCACAGGGGCTCGGACTCGGCTGGAGCCCGCCCGCCGATCTGTGTGCGCGGGTGCTCGCCCGGCTGTTTCCGGACGCGCCCACGTCCACGGCTCCCTGGCCCACCCTGCTGTGGGCCACAGGGCGGGCCGAGTTGGAGGGGCGCCCGCGACTGACCGCATGGCGGTGGGACGGCAGACCTCGCGCCTAGGCGTTGCGCCCAAGGACGGGGGCTCGGCGGGACCCGGCTGCCCGGACGCTCATTCCCCGGTAGCGTCGCACGCGCCTCGGAGGGGTGCGGCACGGGAGGCCTCAGGACGCGGCGTCGGCAACGGTTTCCCGATGCAGCGATGAGTTCCGCCGTCTCTGCCAGTCTGTGTGCCGTGGGGTCCGACGGCCCCGCGACAACCCGTAACCGCTGCTTTCAGAGAGAAACTGATGACCGACACCACCTGCCATATGTCGATCTCGCTCGACGGCTTCGTCGCAGGACCCGAGCAGAGCCGAGCCCATCCGCTGGGCAAGCGCGGCCAAGAGCTGCACGGTTGGCACATCGGCGACCCGCGTGCGACCGAAGCCGACGCGACGGCCAACAGCTGGCTGATGCGCCCGCGTGGCGCCTACGTCATGGGCCGAAACATGTTCGGGCCCGTCCGAGGCGAGTGGAATGAGACGTGGGACGGATGGTGGGGCTCGGAGCCCCCTTACCACGCGCCGGTCTTCGTGCTCACTCACTACGCCCACGAACCGATCGGGATGGAGGGAGGGACCACCTTCCACTTCGTCACCGAAGGCTTCGACGCCGCTTACGCGCAGGCGCTCGAAGCCGCCGACGGCAAGGGTGTGGACATCGCGGGCGGCGCTTCGACGGTTCGACAGGCACTCAACGCCGACGTGATCGACGAACTCACCCTCGACATCGCACCCGTCCTGCTCGGCAGCGGCGAGCGCCTGTTCGACGGCGTCGAGACCTTCGCATTCGATCCCGTCGAGGTGCTCCACTCGCCGCTGACCACGCATGTCCGCTACCGCAAACGCGACGCGGGCTGAGCGGCAACCGGGCCTCCGCTCGCCTCGACTGCCGCTCGCACGACGAATCGTCAGCTTCCTGAGCAGCCGGGGACGGCGGCCCGCACTGCCGCTGTCGTAACGTCCCGGCCGGCGTATCGCGCCGAGAGTGGACCGTCTCGTCGTCCATGAGTCTGCCTGACGGGCCCCCGCCGGGCCTGGTTGCCGGGCGCCAGTGCTGGGCTCCATTGACGGGCCACGCTGCCGGGCCCCGCTGAAGAGCGGGAGCCCGCCAGCGGGGC
>NZ_JAIUKE010000823.1 GCF_020176795.1 Streptomyces sp. 8L | reverse complement strand
CCGCGCCCCCCCCCCCCCCCCCCCGGGGGGGGGGGGGCCGGCCCCCGGGGGGGGCCCCCCCGCCCGGCCCCCGCGCCCCCCCCCCGCGCCCGGGGGGCCCCCCCCCCGGGGGCCCGACGGGACCTCCGCCGGGGACCGCACGCCCCGGTGTAACCCGGTTCCGGGGCCCGCGTCCGGGTGGCGCCGCTCTCGTGCGACGCCCGCGCCGGCCCCCTGTCCCACGCCCGCCCTCGGCCCCGGCTCGACGC
>NZ_JAIUKE010000822.1 GCF_020176795.1 Streptomyces sp. 8L | reverse complement strand
CATGAGCAGCCAGGACAGGAACGCGGCCAGGAGCGACCTGCGCAGCTGCCGGGAGCTGTTGCGCACCTCGGTGGGTCCCCCCCCCCCCCCCCCGGCGGCGCGGCCGCCCCCCCCCCCCCCCCCCACGATCGCCCACCGGACGTGGCCCCCGCGAGGACCGGCACCGTCTCGCGGGGGTCACAGCACAGCCGTCCGCGTCTCCGGCGCACCTCCTCCCCTGCGCCTACGATCGGATGCATGGCTGGCCCACGGCGCGACACCCGCGGCATCGTCGATGCCGCGGCTCTCTTCGAGCGCGTACGGTTCCGCCGCCGCGAACCCGCCCCGGGGCTGCGTCCGTACCTGGAGCACTACTGGCTGATCGACTGGGACCTCGACCAGCCGTACGCGTCGCACGTCGTACCGCACCCGTCGGTCAATGTCGTCTTCCAGCACCTGGACGCAGGGAGCCGCCCCTTCGCCGAGGTCGCGGGCGTCCGGCACGAGTTGTTCACGCAGAAGCTCGCGGGCCGGGGCCGGGTCTGTGGTGCGCAGTTCCGCCCGGGAGGCTTCCGCCCGTTCTCCCCCGCCCGGCCCGTCTCGTACTGGACGGGCCGGCAGGTCCCGCTGGCCGAGGCCATGCCGACGACGGACCGCGACATCACGTCGGTCCTCGGGCCGGACGGCGAGGACGACCGGGTCGCCGCGCTCGACGCGTACCTGCTCGGCGTTCTGGCCTCCGGCGCGGGGAGCGCCGGGAGCGCCCGCAGCATCGGGAGTGCCTCCAGCGGCGGGAGCGCCGGGAGCGCCAAGGGCACTTCAGGCACCACGGGCACCTCAGGCACCACGGGCGGGGACGCCGTCGGGTCGTCGCCGCACGCCGAGCACGCGGCTCGGGCCATGGCGCTGGCCGACCTGGTCCGGCACGACCGGTCGGTGCGGCGCGTGGACCGGCTGGCCGGGGCCGCCGGGCTCTCGGCGCGCTCGCTCCAGCGGCTGTTCGGCGGGTACGTGGGCGTCGGCCCGAAGTGGGTCGTCCTGCGCTACCGCATCCACGAGGCGCTGGAGCGCGCGGAGGCCGCCGATCCGCCGGGCGCGGTCGACTGGCCCGCGCTCGCGGCCGAACTCGGATACAGCGACCAGGCTCATCTCGTACGGGACTTCACGGCGACGGTCGGTGTGCCGCCGACCGCATACGGTCAGCGTGCCTGACAACGGGGCGCGGAAGGCGGGCGTCCAGTGGCGCCGCGGGGACCCGCCCGTCCGACCCCGCCCGCCGCGCTGCCTACAGTGACTGCGCATGGAGACGAAGGCACCCCGGGTGCGGCTGGAACCATGGTCGGAGGCCGACCTCGGGCTGCTGCGTGCCATGAACGCGCCCGAGCTGATGGTCCACCTCGGGGGCCCGGAGACGGAGGAGCAACTGCTCGTCCGGCACCGGCGGTACGTGGAGCTGAGCGCCGAGAGCCCCCGCAAGGGCCGCATGTTCCGGATCGTGCTGCTCCCCGGCGAGGAGACGACGCGGGCCCCCGGCCTCGCGCCCTCGGTGGGAACGGTCGGGTACTGGGAGAACGTCTGGAACGGCCGGGAGGTGTACGAGTCGGGCTGGGGCCTGCTCGCCGCCTTCCAGGGCCGGGGCATCGCCACGGCGGCGGCCCGCGCGGCAGCCGGCCACGCCCGCGCCCAGCGGTCGCACCGCCACCTCCACGCGTTCCCCTCGGTGGCCAATCCCGGTTCCAACGCCGTCTGCCGCAGGGCGGGTTACACCCTGCACGGCGAGTGCGCCTTCGAGTACCCGCCGGGGAACGCCCTGCTCTGCAACGACTGGTCCATGGACCTGGCGACCGCGACGGCCCTGACATCCCCGGCGACCGGAACCGAAGCCAGTGCCGAAGCTGGAGCCGACGTCGATGCCGAAGCCGGTGCCGGAGCCGGTGCCGGTGCCGGTGCCGGTGCCGGAGCCGGTGATGGAGCCGAAGCCGGTGTCGACGCCCGTACCGGAACCGCCACCGACGCCGAAGCCGAGGCAGGAGCCCGGCCGGGAACGCCGTAGCGCCTCCCGGGCGCGGACGCCTCCCACCGGCCCCAGGCGCCTCGCCGCGGCGCAAGCGCCTCCGGGCGCGGACGCCTTCCACCCGCCCCAGGCACCTCCTC
>NZ_JAIUKE010000821.1 GCF_020176795.1 Streptomyces sp. 8L | reverse complement strand
GCGCCGCAGCAGCCCGGTTCCGCCCGCGCGGCCGGTGCCGAGAGCCGGGAGGCCGGGGGGCCCGCCGCCGGAGGGATCGACGATGGCCTCGATCTTCCACTGGACGTTGAACTGCTCGGAGAGCGCCTGCCTGAGCACGTCCTCGCTGCCGCTGCTCGCGAAGTTGTCGCGGGCACCCGCGTTGATGAATCCGATCTGGAGGGTGGTGCCGTCGAAACCGACCACCTGGGCGTTCTGGCTGAGGAGAATCCACGTGAAACGCCGGCGGTTCTTGACGGCCTCCAGGATCTCGGGCCACATGTTCCGCACCTGGCCCGCACCTGCCGCCGGGTCCATCGCGGCACCGCCGTGAGACGGCGCCGAGGGCGCTGATGGCGGCGGCGCGGCGGCGCCGCGAGGGCCGCCACCACCCGCGCCCGCGGTGGGCCAGCCGCCGGGCCGACGCGCTTCGCCACCGCCCGCGCCCCCGCCGGCGCTGTCACCGGGGGGGGGCCCCCGGGGGGGGGGGCGCCCGGGGGGGCGCCGCCGGGGCCGCCGGAGGCGGTGCGGACTGCGGTACGTGGGGCTCGGGCGTGGGCGGTACGTACTCGAAGGCGGGCGGCGCCGGCGCGCCCGGCGCGCCGGCAGGGCCCGGCGCCGTGTACTCCACGGCGGCCATGCTCGCGCCGGCCGCCATGCCGCGCTCCAGGCGCTCCAGGCGCGTACGCACCGAACGCTCGTCGTCAAAGGCCGCGGGCAGCAGCACACGCGCGCAGATCAGCTCAAGCTGCAGGCGCGGTGAGGTGGCGCCACGCATCTCCGTCAACCCCGTATTGACGAGATCGGCGGCCCGGGACAGCTCGGCGGCGCCAAAGACGGACGCCTGCGCCTGCATCCGCTCGACCAGGTCGGCGGGCGCGTCGATGAGGCCCTTCTCCACGGCGTCCGGGACGGCGGCGAGGATCACCAGGTCACGCAGGCGCTCCAGGAGGTCCGCGACGAAGCGGCGCGGATCGTTACCGCCCTCGATCACCCGGTCCACGACCTCGAACGCGGCGGCGCCATCGCCCGCGGCGAAGGCGTCCACCACCGAGTCGAGCAGCGACCCGTCCGTGTAACCGAGGAGGCCGGTGGCCATGGCGTACGTCACACCGTCCTCGGCGGCGCCGGCCAGCAGCTGGTCCATCACGGACATCGAGTCACGGACCGACCCGGCCCCCGCCCGTACGACCAGCGGCAGGACGCCGTCGGCGACCGGAATCCCCTCCTGGCCGCACACCTCGCCCAGGTAGTCGCGCAGGGTGCCGGGCGGTACGAGCCTGAAGGGATAGTGGTGCGTGCGGGACCGGATGGTCCCGATGACCTTCTCGGGCTCCGTCGTCGCGAAGATGAACTTCAGATGCTCGGGCGGCTCCTCGACGACCTTCAGCAGGGCGTTGAACCCCGCCGAGGTGACCATGTGCGCCTCGTCGATGATGTAGATCTTGTAGCGGCTGCCCGCAGGCCCGAAGAACGCCTTCTCCCGCAGGTCACGGGCGTCGTCCACACCACCGTGCGAGGCCGCGTCGATCTCGATGACGTCGATGGACCCCGGCCCGTTGCGCGCGAGGTCGCGGCAGGACCGGCACTCCCCGCAGGGGGTCGGCGTCGGCCCCTGCTCACAGTTCAGACAGCGCGCGAGGATGCGCGCACTGGTGGTCTTGCCGCATCCCCTCGGGCCACTGAAGAGATACGCGTGGTTGACGCGGTTGTTCCGCAGGGCCTGCTGCAGGGGGTCGGTGACGTGCTCCTGCCCGATGACCTCGGCAAAGGTCTCGGGTCGATAGCGGCGGTACAGCGCAAGCGAGGACACACCTACGACGATATCCGCCCCCTATGACAAGACAACGCCCCTCACGTACCCGCCAGAGCCGACCTACCCTTGCTGCCTTCCGGCCCTGGGGGAGTTCAGTCAGATAGCGCCACGTGAGGGGCTGCGCCCACAGTACCTGATGGGGAGCCCCCCAAACGAGTTCGCGAGCACTCCCTCCGGTCTTGTATGGTTCGTCGCGGAGGATTCGCCTAGAGGCCTAGGGCGCACGCTTGGAAAGCGTGTTGGGGGCAACCCCTCACGAGTTCGAATCTCGTATCCTCCGCTCATGCTCTCACCGGGCATAACGTC
>NZ_JAIUKE010000820.1 GCF_020176795.1 Streptomyces sp. 8L | reverse complement strand
CCCCGGGGCCACGCACCCCGGGTCCCGAGCCCGCTCCCGCGCCGGGGGCTCCCGGCTCCACGCCCGTACCCCCCAGGACCCCCAGGACAAGGACAAGGACTCCGACCGTGGCCACCTCGACACCCACCAGGGACGCGCACGTCCCGCCGCCCCGCAGGTCCGCCGACCCGCCTCCGGCGGTCGACCGCGGGTCCTGGCGCAGCCGGCTGTGGCGCTTCGACGACAAGGCTTCGCCGTACGCCTACATCGCCCCGTTCTTCCTCGTCTTCGGGGCCTTCGGGCTGTTCCCGCTCCTCTACACGGGCTGGATCGCCCTGCACCACGTGGAGATGACGGGGCTCGACCAGATGCAGTGGGTCGGCTGGGCCAACTTCGACATGATCCTGCACGACTCGGAGTTCTGGACGGCGGTCGCCAACACCTTCGTCATCGGCGTCATCTCGACCGTTCCGCAGCTGCTCATGGCGCTCGGCCTGGCGCACCTCCTCAACTACCGGCTGCGCGCGAGTACGTTCTTCCGTACGCTCATCCTGACGCCGTACGCCACCTCGGTGGCCTCGGCCGCCCTGGTCTTCGCGCTCGTCTTCCGCGCCGACGGCGGCATCCTGAACTGGCTGCTGCACTTCATCGGCCTGGGACACACCAACTGGGCCAACGGGCACTGGACATCGAAGATCGCCATCTCGGCGATCGTCATCTGGCGCTGGACCGGCTACAACACCCTCATCTACCTGGCCGCCATGCAGGCCGTGCCGACCGATCTCTACGAGGCGGCGGCCATCGACGGGGCGTCGCGCTGGCAGCAGTTCCGCAAGGTGACGATCCCGTCCCTGCGGCCCACGATCCTCTTCACGATCGTGATCTCGACGATCGGGTCCATGCAGCTGTTCGGCGAACCGCTGCTGCTGGAGGGCGGCTCCCTCGGTGCCACCGGCGGCAACCAGAACCAGTACGAGACGCTGAGTGTGTACCTCTACAACTACGGCTGGAACCTCGGGCACCTCGGGCCCGCCGCCGCCGTCGCCTGGGCCATGCTCGCGCTGCTGCTGATCATCGCCGGCATCAACCTGCTCGTCGGCCGCCTCGTCCGCAAGTCCGCCTGAGGGAGTCCTCCGCCATGACCACCACCAGCCCCGCCGCCCGCACAGCCACCGGCCGGCTCCGTGTCGGCGCGGGACGCCAGTTGCACGCGGGGCCGCTCACGTACGTCGTCCTCGTCGTCGCCTGCATCGTCTCGGTGCTGCCGCTGTACTGGACGCTCGTCGCCGCCTCGCACACCCAGAACGAAGTACTCGCGGCCACCCCGCCGTTCATCCCCGGCGGGCGCCTGTTCCACAACCTGTCGGCCGCCTGGCAGCAGGCACACCTCGGCAAGGCCATCGTCAACAGCGTCGTGGTGTCCGCCAGCATCACCGCGGCCACCCTGTTCTTCTGCACGCTGGCCGGCTACTCCTTCGCCAAGATGCGCTTCCGGGGCCGGGGTTGGCTGATGACCGCCGTCATCGCCACCCTGACCGTGCCGCCGCAGCTCAGCGTCGTCCCGCTGTTCATGATGATGTCCGACATCGGCTGGGGCGGGCACCTGGAGTCGGTGATCTTCCCGACGCTGGTGAGCGCCTTCGGCGTGTTCTTCATGCGGCAGTACCTGCTCGAAGCGCTGCCGTACGAACTGATCGAGGCGGGCAAGGTGGACGGCGCGAACAACTTCCGCATCGTCCTCAGCATCGTCCTGCCGGTCGCGCGGCCCGCGATGATGGTGCTCGGCATGCTGACGTTCGTGCAGGCGTGGAACGACTTCTTCTGGCCGTACCTGGCGCTGAGCCAGCAGAACCCCACTCTTCAGGTGGCGCTCGGCCAGTTGAGCGCCTCGTACACCCCCGACCAGTCCATCGTGATGGCGGGCGCGCTGATCAGCGCGCTGCCGCTGCTCGTGGTGTTCGCGGTGTTCGGCAAGCAGATCGTCGGAGGCATCATGTCCGGTGCCGTCAAGGGGTGAGCGGTGAAGGGATGACCGGCCAAGGGGTGAAGGGGCGATGCTTGCGGGCCGGCCGCGCCTCTGCGGCGTGCCCGCCTCGCACCCGGCACCACACACCGTAACCGGCCCCCCCCGCCCCCCGCCCCCGGCGCCCCCCCCCCCGGCCGCTCGCCGCACGCGGCGTCGGATCACACTGAGTGACAT
>NZ_JAIUKE010000819.1 GCF_020176795.1 Streptomyces sp. 8L | reverse complement strand
ACTTCCGTCCCACCAGGACACCCTTCCCCGGATCTGCAAGATCCATTGCCAGAGTGTCCACACCACCGGGGTCGCCTCACCCGGGGTGCCGACGAGATTTTTCCGCTGGGGTGTAATAACCCGCCTCTCGGGCGCATTACTTTGCGAGATACCCACTGACCCAGGAGATGGCGTGTGATTCCCGCTCAACGATTCAGACACGTCTACGAGGAGTGCTACCCGCGCGTGCTGGCCTATGCCACAAGTCGCGTCGGTCGGCAGGTCGGGGAGGACATCACCAGCGAGACGTTCGCCGTGGCCTGGAGGCGCGTGCAGGAACTACCGGAACCGGCCCTGCCCTGGTTGCTGGGGGTGGCCCGCAACCAGGTGCGTGAACTGCGCCGCCGGGATAGCCGTCGGCACGCCCTCGCCGTTCAAGAAGCTCAGCGCATCGTGATGGGCGAGCAGGGCGAGCAGGGCGAGGTGGCAGACGTGGCCACCAGCGTGGCCGACCGCGAAGCAGCGCTGCACGCGCTGGCCGCTCTGTCCGACGCGGACCGGGAGTTGCTGACCCTCATCGCCTGGCACGGCCTGAGCGCGAAGGAAGCGGCGGGCGTCCTGCACTCCACGACCGCCACGGTCACCGTTCGCCTGCACAGAGCCCGCCGACGCCTGGAACGCACCATGCAGGCGGCCGCCCGGCCGCCCGCCACTTCCTCCACGCAGCACATGAAGACCGAAAGGGCACTGACGTGAAGAAGACCACGCGACCTACCCCCCCTGAGCGCGATGACGCCATGACGGCCCTGGCTGACGCCCGGCCGACCGCACTCGACCCGCTTGCTCTTGCCGACTCCCACCGGCAACGAGAGGATTTCGCCCGCATCCTGGCCGGCGAGCACCAAGGCCGGGTCAAGGCGTCCTCTTCCCGGCGTCGGACCCGCATCGTGCCCGTGGGCGCACTCGCGACCCTCGCCGCGTCCGCGGTCGCGGTCAGCGTCCTCATCGAGCAGGGCACACATCAGACCGCCAGTACCGGGGAATCGGCCCCTCGCCCCTCTCTCACCGCGGCTCCCCTGAGCGGACGTCTGCAACTACTCGCCGCGGCGAAGGAGGCGGAAGCCTCGGCCAAGAACGGGACGTACTGGCAGGTGACCACGCAGACGCAAGACGTGGAAGTCGTCGGTAACCCAGGCAGGCGCTACAGCCTGCGTTCCACCGGGACTGACCTGTGGTCGGTCGGAGTGCGACCGGGAACCGGAAGCCTGCTGGTGTCAGGTCTAAACGCCAGCACCCAGCCCCGCGCCGCGGCAGATACTCGACGCTGGCAGGAAGACGGCTCACCCCGACAGGTCGACAGTCCTATGAAACTCGGCAGCCCCGTTCAGCTGCGACACGTTCTCGGAGAGAGCCGACCCACGGTGATGCACACCAACGCCGGCAACAAGATCTACGCGCTGGGGCCGAATAACGTCTCTTACCAGGACCTGCAGCAACTGCCCACCAACACCGAACAACTGCGTGCCAAGCTGCTCGCCCTGTACGCACAGGACGACGGGGCGGACGCGCTCACGGAGTGGATGCTGCACCAGACAGCCGGTCTCATCACCATGCCCGTGAAGCCCGGTACCCGGGCCGCCGCATACCGCCTCATCGCGAGCCTGCCCGGCATCAAAATCAACGCCTCCGCCACCGACCCACTGGGACGCAAGGGAGTCGGGATCACGCTGCCGGTCAAGGCGGCCACCCTGCTGGGAAGCCAGGAGGAACTCCTCGTAGTCGACCCCTCCAACGGCGACCTCCTCTCCGATCAATATCTCCTCGTCAAGCCCTCCGACTTCGCACAGGACGCAGGTCTGAAGGGAGGATCCACGGTGAACTACGAAGCGACCACACGCATGGCGTGGAGCAACCACCAGATCACCGTGCCCAAGAACGCCAAGCAGGACTAACGAGCAAGGCGCTGCCGGAACGGACCGTCACCGAGGCGGTCACCTACCGGCCCCTGCCCGAATGCACCGGCCGCGACGGCGCCTGCGGTCTCCCCGTCCGGCCACCGCACACACAACTGAACGTCTTCCAACCTGACGGGTGGTTGGGCCGGCAGCCCCGGCGGCTGGCATGAAGAAAGCTCCTGGTAAACGGGTTCACGACCAAGATCACCAGTCCGCCAGGAGCTTTCGCGTGCTTGTCTACCCGTCCGGCATCGATCTGTCCAGC
>NZ_JAIUKE010000818.1 GCF_020176795.1 Streptomyces sp. 8L | reverse complement strand
GTGAGCAGTACACGGCATCCACCCGCTTGCGGGTGCCGCCGGTGGCCTCGCCGGTGAACCACCAGCTCTTGCAGACCGGGCAGCGCTTGCGGGGCCGGTGGTACGCGCGGCCCTCCCGCAGGGCGGCGGCGAACTCCACGTTCGTCTGCCACCACTGCTCGCGCTCCCGCTTCCAGCGCCACATCTTCGTGCGGCAGGCCGCGGAGCAGTACCGGCGCGAGGACCGGCTCTCCCCGGGCAGCGGCCTGCCGCACTGGCCACAGCGCCGGACGTTCTTGCTCGTCACCTCTCCAGGGTCCTCCCGCCCGCCTCGCGGGACCAGGAGCACGAAGGCGAAGGCGTCGCTGCCGGTGTCAGTTGACGACCTGGACCTCGTGGACGCGTACGGAGCTCGCAGAGCGGCGGGTCGCGGTCAGGGTGCCGCTCTGTCCCGCTCCGGTCCAGGTGATGTTCCACGTCGTCGTCGCGGTGACGGGGTAGCGGTCGCCCGCTGCGGTGGTGCTGGGGCGGGTGTAGCGGTAACCGCAGTCGGGGGACGTCTTCAGCCCGTACGAGGCGTCGTAGGGGGTGCCGGGGGCGGTGCAGGTGACCGGGTGGCCGCCGTCGCCCATGTCCCACACCACCCGCGCCACGCGGGCGATCGCGCTCACCGTGACGCCGCCCGTGCTCGCGGACGCGGTGGCCGGCCCCGTACGGCTGGGGCCCGGCTTGTTCCACATCCACACGGGCATGCCCACCACGCCCGTGCCGTCTGGGCGCGGCGCGATCCCGATGTCCGGGCCGCGCAGCGGCAGCTTCTTGACGGCTTCGCGGGCGAGGGCTTGGACGTCGACGCCGCCACCGGGGGCGGTACGGGCGTACGTGACCCCGCCCCGCTGGAGGTCCGCGATGCTGCCGGGGCAGGTGACGTTGTACAGCTTGCCGGGATCGCCCGGCTTCCAGCCGTCCGGAAGACCGATGGCGACCTTCCAGTCCAGTGGCTCGGGGTCCTTGATCGGCTCCCAGTAGCAGGCGTCCGCTGCGTTGAACGTGCCCATGTCGGGGGTGGAGCAGGGCACCGGCTTACCCGCCAGCACGCAGCGGGGTTTGCCTGCCGCCTTGCCGCTGCTCGCGGGCTGCCTGCCGGGTTTGCTCGACTGCCCGGTGCCCGGCTGGGTCGCGGTCACGTCGCAGTTGAGCTTCGTCTGGGGACAGGTCACCCCGCCGCCGTCCGCCGCTGCCGGTTCGGCGGGCACCGCCAGGAGCAGCACGAGCCCGAGTCCGGCCGCCGCGGCTTTGCCGCTCAGCACGTGCGCTGCCGGTCGATGGTGTACGTGAAGAACCTCCACGTCCCGGACTTCGGCCGCATCGCCGTCACGGTCACCACGTGGCGGCGTGACCCGTTGTACGGCGTTGCCTTGCCGGTCTTCGCGTCGACCTCGTTGTAGTGCGTGGAGTCGGCGCAGTCGGTCACGGTGGCCTTCATCGGGTCGTCGGCCGTGTCGATCGCGGTCACCTTCGGCGAGCGCGTCACGCTCCCCTTCTGCACGGTGCCCGCCTGCTGCTGCGCGTACAGAGTCAGCTTGATGTCGGTCAGCGCGTGGTCGACCGCGTACCGGGACAGGCCGGGGTCGAGTTTCGCGGTGGCGTACGTACGCGCCTCCGCGTCGGTCATGCTCCGGTACGCGGCCAGCACCGCGGCTTTCTGCGCGGCATCCGGATCGGCCGGCGCCCGGCTCACCGCCGTCGTCGAGGGCGCCGCCGCGACTTTGCTGTCGCTGCCGCCGCTCCCGCAGCCGGTCACCACCGCGCACAGCGCCAACGCCCCAGCCAGCGCCGCCCACCGGCCGCGCCCGTGTCGTGCTGCCACCCCACACCCCGCGCTCATGGAATCGATCACGCACACGGTAACGCCCCCGTACGGAACCAGTCACAGGCCTCCGGGCCCGTGAGCGGTGACCGGTCACGAGACGCGGGACGCTGTGACCGGTGACCGGTCACGCCGGTCACCGACACCAGACCCCCTGACTGCAAGTCATCACCGGCCCGGCACATGAGACCAGCCCTCCCCGCCGCTGACCGGGCGGAGAGGGTCTTCACGCTCGCGGGCAAGCCCGGAAACCAGTGCTGACCTGCGATGACGACCGGCAGCCCGCATCGAGTGGTGTAGGGGAGAGTGTAGGGAGAAGTGTAGGAAGGAGTGTAGGGAAGAAGACAAGACAG
>NZ_JAIUKE010000817.1 GCF_020176795.1 Streptomyces sp. 8L | reverse complement strand
AGCTCGTTGACATCCCTCACGCCAACAATAACGACCCCCACGACTCTCCGTCACCACCGAAAGTGAGACAGGGCCGCTCGTTCGACAGACTCATTCTCGATCCACTTTTGCCGCGGTCGGTCGGATTCGGTCCCGTCGGCTGCCTCTTTATTCAGGGCCCGGATGCTGACGGCGCCGACGGTATAGCTCAGCTCTCCACGGGCGTCGAGTTCGTCGAGGACGACACGGTACAAGCGGGCCCAGACTCGAGCCTTAAACCAGTGGGCGAAGCGCCATTAAGCGGTGGGCCAAGCCGGACCGACCACGAAGGAAACTGCCGCCAGGAGCAGCTTATGTCGTCACGAACGCGATCGCTGCAGCCTCTCACGGCCACCCGATTTTCTGAGCCAATCGGCTGACATGCATGCGGTTGCCGGCGTGTGCGGCTGAACACAAGATCGTTCATGTGGTCGAGTGGATAGAGGTCACTCAACCGCTGGCGACCGACTATCGACAAGGAGAATGCTGTGGTAGAAGTTGGATACAAGCTCTCCGCTGAGACCTACGGCCCCAAGGAGCTGATTCGGCAGGCGATTCGCGCAGAAGCCGCTGGATTCGACTTCGTGGAAATCAGTGATCATTTTCATCCGTGGCTCAACAGTCAAGCGCACTCACCCTTCGCGTGGTCCGTCCTCGGTGCAGTTGCTGCATCGACTGAGCGTATCCATTTGGCTACAGGAGTGACTTGCCCCACCGTGCGTTACCATCCCGCAATTATTGCCCAGGCGGCAGCGACGGTGGCATTGATCTCTGATGGACGTTTTACGCTCGGTGTTGGATCGGGAGAGCGTCTCAACGAGCATATTGTTGGACCCGGATTTCCCGCGACGGTCTCGGAGCGCCACTCGCGGCTTCGAGAGGCTGTAGAAATTATCCGACTACTGTGGAGTGGCGATTATCATTCATATGAGGGTCGCTACTTTCAAATTGCAGATGCTCGAATTTTCGACCTTCCCTCTGATAGTCCGCATATCGCTATCGCCGCAGGGGGGGCGCAGGCGGCAAAACTTGCGGGCGAACTCGGCGATGCTTTGTTCGCAACAGAGCCGAAGGCTGCTGTCGTCCACGCCTACCGGAACGAAGGTGGGACAGGTCCAAAATATGCTGAAGTGCCGGTCTCGTGGGCGGCTGACGAGGGCGACGCTGTGCGAGCTGCGCATGAAAAATGGCGCCTCGCTCTGATGGGCTGGAAAGTCATGAGTGAACTACCGAATCCCGTGAACTTCGAGGCGGCGAGCACAACTGTCCGGGAAGAAGACATCCGTAGGAATTTTGCTTGCGGAACGGACCTGGAACATTTCGTATCGGCGGCGAAAACATTCGCGCACGCTGGATTTGATCATATTGTGCTGCAAAATTTCGGAGCAGATCCTGACGGTTTTCTAGACTTCTGTAGCGGTGGACTCGTCGATAGGGTGCGAGCTTTGCCGGGCCAGTGAACCTCTTTCATCCTGTGCTGACGGGTGAAATGGGCTGTTCAGCGGCTGTGGTGACGAGGCAGGGCCCCTCGTCGTTGGCGTGGTGATTCCACTCAGCACACCGGCGACCGAAGGGGCCCTGTTGTTTCCGTATCCTGCCACGCTTGATGTCCTGAGATTCGTGGAGTCCCTGAAGCCTGGGTTACGCTTCCAGGCGTAAGGTAGGGCCCCGGGGAGAATCCCGTTCGCCCGTTTTGGTCATGGGATGCCGTGCAGGCTCAGGGCTGTGTCGGGGCGGGTGTGAGCACGTCGGTCGCTGGCGCTGTTGGTCCAGCCGGCCCGATCGAGAGCCGTGCGGGTCAGATCGCGCAAGGCGCTCATGACGGCCGGAGTGTGGTGACGTCGGACCTGGCTGACGTCCTCGGCGAAGATGACGTCCTTGGTCCAGTGGACAGTGTTCTCGATGATCCAGTGGCCGCGGGCCCAGGAAGCGATCTCGGCGGGGAACGCCTGGTGGGCGGGCAGGTCGGTGACGGCGTAGACCGTCTCGCTCTGCCACTTCTTCGCACCGAGGGACCGGCGTTTACGGTGGATGCGAACGACCTGGCGGGCGTGCGGGAAGAGCAGGCCGTCCACGCAGACCACCTTCACTTCGCGTACCTCCTCACGCAGGGCCTGTTGCAAGATTGAAGATCGTCCGGTTCGCCGGAGTCGCCTGGAAGCAGGGCAAGTATCCCGGTTCGGGCAC
>NZ_JAIUKE010000816.1 GCF_020176795.1 Streptomyces sp. 8L | reverse complement strand
GTCGACCCCTACCGCGACTACCTGCGTCGACGCCGAAGCGAGGACCCTGCTGCGCCCGTCACCCACCTCCTGTGCGAGAGATGATGTCGGTGCTGAACAACTGGTACTGGGGTCGGGGCGTAGCAGGCGACTACACGTTCATCACCGCCGAGATGATCGCCGAGAAGCAGTACGGCTACACACCCCTACCGGTGTTCATGCTCGCCAAGAACGGCAAGGTCGTCGCCGATGACGTTTCGAAGGTCAACTTCGAAAAGCACGACATTCACACCGACGAGATCACCGGTAAGCCGGTGGCGAATATTCACTCGTTCACGTACCGAAACGGCACGACCGAGTACACACTGTCCTACCATCGGCGTGAGACGATCCTGCGGACGATGTTCCTCGACAGCGTGCACGGGTTCAAGAAGGTACTCGCGAAGCTGGCCGGCCTCGACGGCTCCTACTCCCGGTTCACAGGCCCCGTCACCCTGACCCACAAGGAGAACGACGAGGTTATCGACGAGATCAGTGAGTCAGCTATCTGGGAGCTGATGTACTTCGGCAAGCACAAACACGAGAAGAGCGAGAGGTGACGGGCTAAACTCTTCGCCTCCCCCCCCCCCCCCCCCGGGCCCCCGGGCCCTGACCCCTCATGTTGGACACACGAGACATTGTATCCTGAGGATCTGAGGACGGACATCTCGTGGTCATGAAGAACTACCCGCCGCAGTTCAAGGCGGACGCGGTCGCCCTGTACGAGTCGCGGCCAGAGGCAACGATCAGGTCAGTCGCCGCCGATCTGGGGGCCAATCCGGAGACTGTGCGGAACTGGGTAAGGGCTGCCGGGGCAAGCCGTCCCCGGAGGCGGCACAGCCGCCGACGCCGCTGGCGGCGGAGAACGCGGCCTTGCGGAAGAAGGTCCGCGAGTCGGAGGAGGAGCGCGAGATACTGCGGAGGGCAGCGAAGTATTTCGCCGGGGAGACGCGCTGGTGAACCCCTTCCAGTATGTCGCCGACCCAGCGCCGTTACGGCGTGAAGCGGCTGTGCAGTGTCCTCGGCGTTGCTCGCTCAAGCTTCTACTACTGGCGGCGGACGGCGAAGGACCGGGCTGCCCGGCAGGCAGTCGACGCCAGGCCGACCGTCCGAACATGGGCCGTGCACCAGGAATCGGACGGCACCTACGGAGTCCCTCGGATCACCGCCGAACTCCGTGAGACGGGCGGTGAGGCGGTCAACCACAAACGCGTCGCCCGGATCATGCGAGCGTCCGGGGTCGAAGGGGTTCGGTTGCGCCGCCGACACCGCACCACTGTCCCCGATCCGGCTGTGGCCAAGGCGATCCTAAGTGGAGCGTCCTGTCCACCGAGATCCCAAGGCGGGAGGCGACCGCGTCCGCGGTCGGCTTTCCCAGCGACAAGCCCGAGCGGCGGGCGCCGTACGACGCGCTGGTGACCGAGTTGACGCTACTCGGGCATCTGCCGCAGACGGGCGCGGGGGCATGAGCGACGGGAGCCTCGGGCGGCGGGACCGGGCCCGTGCCTTCGTCCTCGAGCTGATCCCCGAGCCCGAGGACCTGGAGCGCTCCGGGCCGCTCGGGGAAGGTGCCGGTACGGACGGTGGAGTACGCCTCCATGCTCGTCACGACTGCCACCCCTTCCACCAGCGTCGGCGCGGCTTCGCCGCCGTCTTGCCGTCGTACGAGAGGTCCTGGGTGGCCAGGGCCTCGGTGACCGTGCGGACGCCGGCGGCGGCCTGCCCGGCACCGATGCCGTACCGGTCAGCGAACCGTGCGGCGGCCTCCTCCTGGCTGGTAAAGGCGAGCAGGAGCATTACCGCAGCCGACGCAGTCGGCGTCAGATAGGCCCAGCGGCCGCTCCGTTCGCTGAGGATCGCGCCGCCCTCGTCGGTGAGCACGGGGTGGGCGCCCTCACACAGCCGCCACACGGCCGCCCACCTCCTCCCACCACGCCGCCGGGGCGGGGGCGTGCTGCCGCAGCCACACCTCGGCGGCCACCACCAGGTGCAGGGCCCCCTGGGGGGTCGGCTGCCCGGCCGCGGCCCGGGCGAGCGCGTCGGCAAGAGGCTGCTCGGTGACCAGCCGGAGCGCCGCCAGCTGCGACGCTGGCCCCAGCAGGTCCTTCAGGACCGGCGCGTTGTCGGGTCTTCAAAGTTGAGCGGTGCGGAGGTGTCCGCGGGCTCGGCGGGTGGTGACGCAGCGTGTGCGTAGGCGTTGGTCC
>NZ_JAIUKE010000815.1 GCF_020176795.1 Streptomyces sp. 8L | reverse complement strand
CCGGGGCCCCGGGGGGGGCCCGGGGCGGGGGGGCCGGGGCCGCCGGTACGGGCGACGACGACGGGCCCTGGGGCTACGTCGGGCTGCCGGGCGGGACGCGTCTGGTGCTCGCGGACGGCAGCCCCTCGGAGGCGGGCGGGCCCCGTGTCGCGTTCGACCTGGCCCTCGACTACCGCTCGTGCACCCGTGTCGCGCTCGCCCCTACCGCCGGGGCGGACGAGGCGGACGTGCGCGCCGCCGTCGGCCTTTTCCAGCGCATCGGTAAAGAGGTCAGCGTTGTCGGCGACATCCCGGGGATGATCGTCGCACGGACGGTGGCCATGCTGATCGACTTCGCCCTGGACGCCGCCGCGCGCGGCGTCGCGA
Source organism: Streptomyces sp. 8L (assembly GCF_020176795.1). Lineage (GTDB taxonomy): Bacteria > Actinomycetota > Actinomycetes > Streptomycetales > Streptomycetaceae > Streptomyces. The sequence continues at coordinate 1,885 of NZ_JAIUKE010000815.1, read as the reverse complement.
CCGCGGAGGACATCGACACCGCCATGAAGCTCGGCGTCAACTACCCGGCGGGTCCCGGTGAATGGGCCGACCGCGTCGGCGGCGCCTGGGCGTTCCACGTCCTGGACGAGCTGAACACGGAGTACCCGGGCGGACGGTACGCACCCTCGCGTGCGCTGTCCCGGTACGCCGCGGCCGAGGAGCCCCGCCGATGACCACGCCCAGGCGCGACACGTACACGCCCGAGACGCTGCTGTCCGTCGCGGTCCGCGTCTTCAACGAGCGCGGCTACGACGGCACGTCGATGGAGCACCTCTCCAAGGCGGCGGGGATTTCGAAGTCCTCGATCTACCACCACGTCGTCGGTAAGGAGGAGCTGTTGCGGCGCGCCGTCAGCCGCGCGCTCGACGGGCTGTTCGGGATTCTCGACGAGGCCGGCGCCGCGCGCGGCACGGCGCTCGCCCGCGTCGAGTACGTGACGCGGCGCATGGTCGAGGTGCTGACGGACGAGCTGCCGTACGTGACGCTGCTGCTGCGGGTGCGGGGCAACACCAGGACCGAGCGGTGGGCCATGGAACGGCGCAGGGAGTTCGACCAGCGGGTCGCCGAGCTGCTCAAGGCTGCTGCCGCCGAGGGCGATCTGCGGGCCGACGTGGACACCCGGCTGGCGACCCGCCTGGTGTTCGGCATGGTCAACTCGCTGGTCGAGTGGTACCGGCCGCCGGCCGGGGGCGGCTACGACAGGACCCAGGTCGCGGACGCGGTCGTCCGGCTCGCCTTCGACGGCCTGCGCGTCCAGAGCGCGCGGGGCTGAGGGCGCTCCGGGCCCGGAGGGGAGCGTTCCGGGCCCCGGCGGGGCGCGGCGGGCGCTCGGGGCGCTCCGGGGCTCCGTACCCCGTACGGCGCGGGGTGTACGCGGCCGGTCCGAGGAACCTGGCGCAGGGCGTGCGCCGGGCTCTCGGCGAGGCCTTTGAGTGGACCGTTGCCCGCGTCGCGGCCCCGCGCGTAAGGGCCCCGTACGACCGCGGTCACTGCGGCTCGGGTATCTGCGGGCTGAGATCGGTCTCCTCGAACACCAGCAGCGTGCGGCTGGAGAGCACCTCGGGGATGGCCTGGAGCCGGGTCAGCACCAGCTCCCGCAGCGTCCTGTTGTCCGGGGTGTGGACCAGCAGCAGGACGTCGAAGTCGCCGCCCACGAGCGCGATGTGGGCGGCGCCCGGCAGCGCCTCCAGCTGGCCGCGCACCGTCCGCCAGGAGTTCTGGACGATCTTCAGGGTGATGTACGCGCAGGTCCCCTGGCCCGCGCGCTCGTGGTCGACGCTGGCCGTGAAGCCGCGGATGACGCGGTCCTCGACCAGCCGGTTGATGCGCGCGTAGGCGTTGGCGCGGGAGACGTGCACCCGCTCGGCCACGGAGCGCACGGAGGCGCGGCCGTCCGCCTGGAGGATGGCCAGGATCGCCCGGTCCACGGAGTCGAGGGGGCGGGCCGCCGGGGTCCGGTCCTCGGTCCTGCGGCCCTGGTCCTCGGCCATTTGTTCAGTCTCCATGCCTTCCCGCCTCCGCCCCGTGGACGACCTGCGTCCATCACAGAACCCGCAGAACCGTTTGTCCACAGGATGGAGCCACATGTAGCCAAAATGCCCCGGCGACCGAACAATCGGTAGGTGAGTCCCGCCACACATCGGGGCTTCGCCGTCCGCTGCCACGAGCAGTACGGGCACCGCTTACGGGCACCGCTTCCAGGAGGAGGGGCACGCGTGAAGAAGAGCAGTACGCCGGTCCGGGACCCCGCAGGGCAGACCCGGCCCCGCTCGGGCGCCGCCGCCCGGGGCGCGGCCGCCGGGGGCCCCCCCGCGCCCCCCCGGCCGGGCTCCGCGGACCCCGCGCTGCTGCTGCGCCTCTACGG
>NZ_JAIUKE010000814.1 GCF_020176795.1 Streptomyces sp. 8L | reverse complement strand
ATCTGGACGAAGACCGCCGACGACATCCTCGACACCCTCGCCGCATACTGCACACGAATTAACGACTCAGGACACTAGCGGTGTCGGCGGACACGGTGTGGTGATTATCGGATGGAGGCGGGGCGGCGGCTGCGTCAGAGGCGTACGCGAAAGGAGCGGACGAGGATGTCCAGGCCGAGAATGAGGGCAGGCGCTCGCTGATCGCCGAACGTGTCGGTGGGCTTGTCGGTCGCGAGGTGCTGCCAGAGCTGGGCGACCGGGTCGTCAACCGCGTCAAGATCGTGGCCTATTGCCGTCAGGCGTTCGGCCCACCGGCGCATGACCGCTGAAGGATCCTGGCCGTCGCCCGGGAGCGCCAGGTTGCGGACGTCGTCCGCCGTGACCTGGTCGACGCCGCAGTCTCCTTCCCGGGCCAGGAGGTACTGGCCAAGGGTCAGGCCGGCGCAGCCGTCGGCGACGCGACCGTCCCCGACGCGGATGCCGGCGAAGTAAAGCTTCGCCATCTCCAGAGTGCGCGCCCAGGCGTCCTGCCACAGCTGAGGCCCGCCCCCGGCCTGCCAGGACCGCAGACGGTCCACGACCGGCGCGCGGGTCGGAGCCCACCGCGCGTTTTCCTCTTTCATATCGGTCAGCAGGTCGCGCACGGCCCCGGTGAGGTGGCGTCCGTCCGGGCTGTCGTAGACGGCCGGAAGCGACAAAGCGTTGAGGGCCTGCAGAAGCAGCAGGGTGAGCTCCCGGCCCTCGTGCCGCCAGGGCAGGCGGGGCCGGAGCGCGTCGGTCAGGGCCGCCACGAGGTCACTACGGTCCAAGTCGAGCGCCCTGTCGACCGCCTCGACGACCGCCACGTCGCCGTCATCCGGCCCGCGATACCACCTACTCTCCCGCGCCTTTTGCTGACGCTCCCGGAACACGTCCAGGGACGCGAGCATCCGGCGGGCCGCGTAGGCCGGATCTTCCTCGCACAGGATCAGCCGCTTGAGCAAACGCCGGCCCAGGTCATCAGGCTGGGCGTCGAGTGGCGACATCATCGTCACACCGCAGCGGCAGTGCAGCGTCAGCGGATCACCCCAGGAGCCCTCGGCGAGGAACGGGCCGTGGCTGCCGCAAGGCGGGCAGCGCAGCGCCTCCAGGCCGACCTCGGGCCGGTACTTCGGCTCGCCGATCGAGGAGTCCTCGGAGATCGCCTCGTTCAAGCGCGCGGTGCCGACGTCCCAGCGCTCCAGCACGACCCGGTCGACGTTGATCTGCCAGACGTGGCCGGCGGCGCGGGCGGCGGGCGCGTCTTCGGCCGGCTCCTCCTCATGGACGCCGACCCAGGGCAGAGCTACCCGCAGACCCTCCTCCGATGTCGGCGCCGCAACGTACGGTCTCTCGTCCTGCTCCAGGACGGCCACGCGGTGCGCGAGAGTACACGCGTGGTCGATCTCGCGCAGGCCGTACGGGCAGTCCTTCACGTGCATGGCGAGGACAACGCGGAGGTAGCGGCACAACTCGGCAACGAACTTTGGGTTACCGCGGGCGTAACGCTTGATCGGCACGTTGAACGCGTCGGCTAGGGGCGGTGCCACAAATTCGGACAGCACGGCTGCGGCGCGCTCCGGGCTCTCCAGAAAGGGCAGAACGCGAGTGAACACCAGCGGCCCTAGGTCGTCCTCGTCTTCCGGCTGATCCTGGCAGGCCTGGTGGTGCAGGAGGGCGCCTAGCAGCAACGCCAAAGCGTTGGCTCCGTCGTAAGGCAGCCCTGCCTCCCGATGACCGAAGGCGTGCTGGTTCCATGTCTCGTTGAACTGTTGGCGGGCCATGGGCGTCTTGCCGAGCCACCATTCGACCAGTAGGAGGGCGAGCCCGCAGCACCTCTGGGCCAGCGTCTCGCTGTCGTCGAATCCCAGCTGGTGCGCGATCCTCATCTGGCTTACGAGCGTCTCGATGGCGGCGCCGGCCGCGGCGCGCCGCTCGGCACCCGTCATCTGCTCGCACACCATGGTTACGGGCTCGGCGGCGGTCAGGCCGCGCACCAGACGCGTGAACTCCGGCGTGGGTGGGCCGAACCGATCGTCATCGTCGGTCATGAACGCGGGAAGCTCACCCCGGTTCGTTTGGATCATGAACACCCGTGTCACCTCCACCAAGCGAACCACGCACGCCGGTTCGGCTGCGACCTCATCCACCAGCCGCTGCACACACTCCGCGCACCCGCTCGTTGCTGCACCCGTCAACGCCGCAAGCAGCGGCTCGTTGACCGCCCGCCCCCCAGCGCCCAATGGCCCCCCGGGTAGC
>NZ_JAIUKE010000813.1 GCF_020176795.1 Streptomyces sp. 8L | reverse complement strand
GGGGCGGGCGGCGGCGGGGGGGGGGGGGGGGCGCGCGCGCCGGCCGCCCCCCCCCCCCCGCGCCGGGGGCCCCGGCCGGGGGGGCCGGAGGAGTCGTGCCTGAGCTCTCCCCCATCGGGGTGCTCACGGGTGCGGAGGTGCCCTCAGGAGAGGTGTCCGGCCCGGGAGGTACGGACTGGGTGGCGGGGGGCTCCGCGCCCTCGCCCGCAGTGCCCTCGTTCTCGGTGCTCACAGCTCTCTACTCCTCGGTTCCACGGTTCCACGTCTGTCGTCGGCAAGCGTCCCGCGCTGTGCAAGTGTCCCGGCTAAGGGTTACCCACGGCACGTCGGGCCACGGTAAGCGGGACCTGTGCGTCTTTTGGCCATCCTTTACTCCGGACAAAGAGGGCGCACGTCGAGCACGGTCCGAGCCTTGGTCCACCGGAGCGGTCCCCTGCACCCGTCCACCTCCGCCCTCCCGACCGGCCGGACGGAACAAAGAGGGCGCACGTCGAGCACGGCCCACCGGAGCGGTCCCAGGGCACACGTCGAGCGCGGTCCGAGCCGCCCGCCGGAGCGCCCCCATGCATCCACCCGCCTCCGCCGTCCCGACCGGCCGGGAAGTCCCGCCGTTCACCCGTCTGCCCCGTGGCGGTGCGACCATGGCGCGGTGACCCAAGCCCGGCAGCACAGCATTCAGGTCGTCGCCCACCGAGGAGCCTCCCAGGACGCGCCCGAGCACACCCTCGCCGCGTACGTGAAGGCCCTTGAGGACGGCGCGGACGCGTTGGAGTGCGACGTACGGCTCACGGCGGACGGTCATCTTGTATGTGTGCATGACCGCCGGGTGAACCGTACCTCCAACGGCCGCGGCGCGGTGTCCGCCCTCGAACTCGCGGATCTGGCGGCCCTCGACTTCGGCGGCTGGAAGAACAGCGCCGCGTACGCGGACAGCGCGGAGGGCCCGGAGTGGGGCGACCCCGAGTACACGTCGGTGCTGACGCTCGACCGGCTGCTCGCGCTGATCCGGGACACGGGCCGGCCGGTACAGCTCGCCGTGGAGACGAAGCACCCCACCCGGTGGGCCGGTCAGGTGGAGGAGCGGCTGCTGGAGACGCTGCGCAGGTTCGGCCTCGCGGAACCGGCGGGTCCGGGCGCCTCGTCCGTCCGGGTCATGAGCTTCTCGGCGCGCTCGCTGCACCGCGTCGCGCGGGCGGCCCCGCAGCTGCCGACCGTCTATCTGATGCAGTACATCTCGCCCCGGCTGCGGGACGGGCGGCTGCCCGCGGGCGCGCGGATCGCCGGGCCCGGGGTGCGGATCGTGCGCAGCCATCCCGGCTACATCGCGCGGCTGCACCGCGCGGGGCACCGGGTGCACGTGTGGACCGTGGACGAGCCGGAGGACGTCGAGCTGTGCGTACGGCTGGGGGTCGACGCGATCATCACCAACCGGCCGAAACAGGTCCTCTCACAACTCGGCCGTACCGACTCATAGCGGCCGGAAACCGTACGGGCCGCGCCTGGTCGGTTCGGCGCGTAGTGCACCGGCGTGTTCGCTGCGTGGCCGAATGTCACGAGTGCCTCAAACGCTGCCCTGTGGCCGGTTTCCGGTCCAGGCCAATGGGGCATCCACACCGTGGCGTGGACGAAGGAGGTCTCGGGGGTGGCTGTTTTGGTGGCACAAGAAGTGCCCACTTCGTCGAGTGTGGCCGTGACACACGGCCCGGCGGGCGTGGGGGAGGCGCGGCACCGGATGCGCACCCAGCTCAGCCGGAGCGGCGTTTCGGACACGGTCGTGGAGGACGCCGAGCTGGTGCTCTCGGAGCTGCTGAGCAACGCGTGCCGCTACGGCAGGCCCCTGCGGCCGACGGGACGCGGTGGCCTGGAGGACGACGGCGGGATAAGAGCCGCGTGGAGCCTCGACCAGTCGGGCGGCCTGACCGTCGAGGTGACCGACGGCGGCGGCCCGACGAGGCCCGTTCCCGCGCGCCCCTCGCTGACGGCGCGCGGCGGCCGGGGACTCACGATCATCTCGGCGCTCGCGAAGGACTGGGGCATCCGGGACAGCGCCTCCGGCGAGGTGACGGTCTGGGCGCACCTCACGGCCCCCGAGGCGACCCGCACACCGACATCCCGCTGACCGCCCGCGGCACCACCAGCGGCCGCCGCCCGCCTCGGCGACGTCCGGTCCCGATCCGCCGCTGACGCGTCGCCGGCCGGCCGCCGGTCCGCCGCTTCCCCGCCGGTCCTGATCGGGTCCGTCCCGTACGTGCCGGGCACGACCCCTGCCCCGTACCGCCG
>NZ_JAIUKE010000812.1 GCF_020176795.1 Streptomyces sp. 8L | reverse complement strand
CTGCCCCCCTCTGGCAGCCCGCCCCCGAGCGGATCGCCGCCGCACGGGTCACCCGCTTCCAGGAGTGGGCCGCCGCACACCACGGCGCACCGGCCGACGGCGGCTACCCCGCGCTGCACCGCTGGTCCGTCGACCACCTCGACACCTTCTGGGCCGCCGTCGCCGAGTGGTTCGACATTCGCTTCGCCACCCCGTACGAGCAGGTCCTCGGCGACCGTGCGATGCCCGGCGCCCAGTGGTTCACCGGCTCCACCCTCAACTACGCGGAACACGCCCTGCGCACCGGGGAGGACCCCGACCGCGCCGCGCTGCCCGCCCTCCTGTACGTCGACGAGACGCAGGAGCAGACCCTCATGAGCTGGACCGAGCTCCGCCACCAGGTCGGCTCGCTCGCCCGCCGGCTGCGCGACCTCGGCGTACGCCCCGGCGACCGGATCAGCGGCTACCTCCCGAACGTCCCGCAGGCCGTCGTCGCACTCCTCGCCTGCGCGGCCGTCGGCGCCGTATGGACGTCCTGCGCCCCCGACTTCGGCGCACGCGCCGTCCTCGACCGCTTCCAACAGGTCGAACCCGTCGTCCTGTTCGCCGTCGACGGCTACCGCTACGGCGGCAGGACCCACGACCGCAGGGACGTCGTCGCCGAGCTGCGCCGCGAACTGCCGAGCTTGCTCGCCGTCGTCCACGTACCGCTCCTCGGGACCGAGGCCCCCGACGGCGCCCTCGACTGGGCCGACGCCGTCGCCGGGACCACCGAACCCGTCTTCGAGCACGTCCCCTTCGACCACCCGCTGTGGGTCCTGTACTCCTCCGGCACCACGGGACTGCCCAAGGCCATCGTCCAGTCCCAGGGCGGCATCCTCCTCGAACACGTCAAACAGCTCGGCCTGCACTGCGACCTCGGCCCCGACGACCGCTTCTTCTGGTACACGTCCACCGGCTGGATGATGTGGAACTTCCTCGTCTCCGGACTCCTCGTCGGCACCACGATCGTGCTGTACGACGGCAGCCCCGGCCACCCCGGCACCGACGCCCAGTGGGACATCGCGGAACGCACCGGCACCACCCTCTACGGAACCTCGGCCGCGTACGTCATGGCCTGCCGCAAGGCCGGGGTCCACCCGGGCCGCGACCACGACCTGACCCGCCTCAAATGCGTCGCCACCACCGGCTCGCCCCTGCCGCCCGACGGATTCCGCTGGCTCCACGACGAAGTGGCCGAAGACCTGTGGATCGCGTCCGTCAGCGGCGGCACCGACGTGTGCAGCTGCTTCGCGAGCGCCGTGCCCACCCTGCCCGTCCACATCGGCGAACTCCAGGCCCCCGGCCTCGGCACCGACCTCCAGGCGTGGGACCCCGAGGGCCGGCCCGTCATCGGCGAGGTCGGCGAACTCGTCGTCACCAACCCGATGCCGTCCATGCCCGTGCGCTTCTGGAACGACCCCGACGGCAGCCGCTACCGCGACAGCTACTTCGACACCTACCCGGGCGTATGGCGGCACGGCGACTGGATCACCGTCACCGACCGCGGCTCCGTCGTCATCCACGGCCGCTCCGACTCCACGCTCAACCGCCAGGGCGTCCGCATGGGCTCAGCCGACATCTACGAGGCCGTCGAACGCCTCCCCGAGATCCGCGAATCGCTCGTCGTCGGTATCGAACAGCCCGACGGCGGCTACTGGATGCCGCTGTTCGTGCACCTCGCGGAGGGCGCCACCCTCGACGACGCCCTCACCGCCCGGGTCAAAGCCGCCATCAGGACCGACCTCTCGCCCCGGCACGTGCCCGACGACATCATCGAAGTCCCCGGCATCCCGCACACCCTCACCGGCAAGCGCATCGAAGTCCCCGTCAAACGCCTGCTCCAGGGAGCGAGGCCGGAGCAGGCCGTCAACACGGGCTCCGTCGACAACCCCGGCCTCCTGCGGTTCTACGAGCAGCTCGCCCGCGACCACCACTGACCCGTCATGGGCCCGACGGCCGCCACGAACGCACGTCCGGGCCCGTTGTCAGACCCCCTCATTACGCTGAGTGAAAAAGCGGCGCGCCATCAGGACGGCGCGTGACGGTGCGCGTGGCCTGCCACGGACACGCGCACCCACCCGCACGCGGAACTCCAGGGGGAGCCATGACAGCCCACACCGACCGGCGGGGGCGCGGCCCCCCCCCCCCCCCCCCCCCCCGCCCCCCGCCCGGCCCCCGCCCCCCCCCCCCCGGGGGCCCCGCGCCGCGCCGAGACCTATGGCGCCGCCCGCGGCGAGCCGGCCGCGGCGGCCGACGGAGGTGGTACGG
>NZ_JAIUKE010000811.1 GCF_020176795.1 Streptomyces sp. 8L | reverse complement strand
ACACGGGGCCGGCCCCACCAGAGGGAAGGGGGTCACCGACGGGTTTACGGGTCCCCGGATTCCACAGCCTCACCGTGCCGTCGTCGTTGCCGGTGGCGAGGAGAGACCCATCACGACTAAACGCCACCCCCACCACGGGGCCGGCCCCACCAGAGGGAAGGGGGTCACCGACGGGTTTACGGGTCCCCGGATTCCACAGCCTCACCGTGCCGTCGTCGTGGGCGGTGGCGAGGAGAGACCCATCACGACTAAACGCCACCCCCACCACGGGGCCGGCCCCACCAGAGGGAAGGGGGTCACCGACGGGTTTACGGGTCCCCGGATTCCACAGCCTCACCGTGCCGTCGTCGTTGCCGGTGGCGAGGAGAGACCCGTCACGACTAAACGCCACCCCCAACACGGGGCCGGCCCCACTAGAGGGAAGGGGGCCACCGACGGGTTTACGGGTCACCGGATTCCACAGCCTCACCGTGCCGTCTTCGTGGGCGGCGGCGAGGAGAGACCCTACAGGACTAAACGCCACCTCGTGCACGGGGCCGGCCCCACCAGAGGGAAGGGGGCCACCGACGGGTTTACGGGTCACCGGATTCCACAGCCTCACCGTGCCGTCGTCGTTGCCGGTGGCGAGGAGAGACCCGTCAGGACTGAACGCCACCCCGTACACCGGGTCTGTGGACGCGGGCAGCATGCCGTTTCGCTGCTGCTCGGTCAAAAGCTGAACCATGACATCGTCTGCTTGCTTGGTCGGGGAAGCATGCCAGGCCGCTGCGGCGAGGCGGCGGGCGGTGACGGGGTCGGTGGCCTTGATGCTGAGGCTTTCCGCGGCGAGCTGGCGGGAAAGCGCAACGGCATGCTGCCGGGAGGCATCAGCGGCGTTTCGATAGGCAAAGACGGCGAAGACGGTGGCGATGGCGGTCACCATGACGAGGCTGACGATACCTGCGTGGCGCAGGTAGGTGCCGCGGCGTGCTGTGCGGTGTGCGGCCTGGAGGAACTCGGTCGCGTCGGAGGTGGGTTGCGGATAGCGCTCCGTGTCGGCTTTCCACCGGTCGACGGCCGTGCGGGCCTCGGCGAGCTGGTCGGCCGAATACAGGTAGCCCCCGTTCCTGCCGTGATCGAGCCAGAGGGCGGTATCACCCAGCAGCCGACTGTGCAGACTCCGATCGAGACGATCACCCTCCAGCCACACGGTGAGCTGATGCCAGGAAGTCAAGAGCACATCATGCGCAATCTCGACACCGCTACCGTCGGTGACCAGGAGCCGGCGTGCCGCGAACGCGCTGATCACCGCATCCACCTCCGCCCGGTCCGCGGCACAAGCCGCGTGGAGTTGCCCGATAGCCAGACGGCGGCGGGCCAGACGCCCGTCCGGGAACACGACCGTCAGCAGCGTGAACACCGAACCCGCGATCGACTGCCCCTCCAAGGACAGTCCGTCATACAGAGCCTGCGCACTGCGGTTGACCGCATCGGTACTCCCCCCACCACGCCGGTAGGCCCGCAAGTCCAACCCCCCACCAGGCTCGCGGTGCTCCCACGCGGCATACATGGCCTGGGAGACCAGCGGCAACACCCCCACACCGAAACCCTCGACAGCCGGATCCTTGGAACGCACCTCGGCCACCACCGCATCAACAACCGCCTCCTCGACGACAATCCCCGCCTCAGCCGCCGGACCGGTAACCGCAGCCCGCAACTCCCCCTCATTCATCGGCGTGATCGCGAACACCTCGGCATCAACCGCCTCCGCCAACAGCGGAAACCGCAACGCCTGATCCAGGAAATCACCCCGCACCGCCGCCACCAGCATCACCACCGGCGCCCCACCACACACCGCCGGAAGCGTCACCGCCCGCAACGCCGTGAAAAACGCCGCCCGTTCCTCCCGACCCCGTTCACTTTCCTGAGCAAGAGTGAACAACTCCTCCAACTGATCAACCACCAACACCAACCGCGGCACCGGCCCACCCCCACCCACAGCCGACCCCACATCACGATTCACACCCGCACCCGCACCCGCACCAGAATTCGCGTCCGCGTCAAAAATCGCACCCGCACCCGCATCAGGACGCGCGTCCATACCCGCAGCAGGCCCCGTACTCGGGTCGATACGAGCCGCGCGTAACACCTGCTCGACCAACCCCGGTGCCTTCCCCGGAGCCTCCCACAGCGAGCGATACACCGACACCACGTCCACCCCCGCCAACGCGGCAAGCCCATGAGCCAACTCCCACAACGGCCGCCCCGTAGGAGTCATATTCAACACCGGCCACCGCCCCGACCCCGGACCCAACCC
>NZ_JAIUKE010000810.1 GCF_020176795.1 Streptomyces sp. 8L | reverse complement strand
CCCCCCGGTACCCGGCCCGCGCACCGCCGAGTCCGCCACGGTGCCCCGCCAGCAGTCCGGGAGCGAACGGCCGGGCCGCGGAGCCCGGCCGGAGCACGCGGCCCCTCGGGACGCCGAGCACCTCGGGGTTCGCGTGGACCACGTCCCGCTCCCCGACCGCCCCGCACGCGCCGCCCTGGCCCTCGGAGCCGGCCACACGGTGCACGCCGACCGCACCGTGCGGACCGACCACGCCGAGCGCCCGGTGGACGACCCCGCGAACCACGCGGCACAGACGGACCACGCGGCGCAGACGGACCACGCCGACCGCGAGACGGCAACCGGATTCCCCGCCTCCGCCGCCGACCGCGCCCCGGGCGGCGCTGCGGGCCGCCGCCCTCGGCACGCGGCCCACCGCGACCATCTGGACCACCCCGACGTCCAACGCGCCGCCGACGCCGCCACGGTGGAGAACCTGCTGCGCTGCTGGACCAGGGAGAACGACCTGGCCGCGCCGGACGGCGACGTCCTGCGGCTGCCCCTGCCGATGAGCGGCGCCGCCCTCTCCGTACCCGTCCGGTACTGGTCCCCGACCGGCTGCCACCGCTTCGGACCCGCGTTCCTCGACGGCGCCCCGCACGACGCGCCGCCCGTCGACGCCGTGACCCTGGCCGCGCTCATCGGCCGCGAGTCGGGCCGCGTCCAGGACGGCGACCTCGTCGCCAGGGTCGCCGACTCCGCCCGCCACACGGCCCTGTTCCTTGCCGACCGCCGGCGGCGGCCGGAGCCGCCCGAAGGCGCGGACCCCTTCCTCGTGGCCGAGCAGTCCCTGGTCTTCGGCCACCCGCTGCACCCGACACCGAAGAGCAGGCAGGGGCTCTCCGAGGCCGAGTCGCTGCGCTACTCGCCCGAGGTGCACGGAACGTTCCCGCTGCACTGGATCGCCGTCGACCGTCGCGTACTCGCCGAGGAGTCGGCCTGGACGGAGGGCGGCAGGCCGGTCTCCGCGCGGCAGCTCGCCACGCGCCTGCTCGGGGACGTACCCCTGCCGGAAGGTACGGTTCCGCTGCCGTTGCACCCCTGGCAGGCACGGGACATGCGGCACCGTCCCGGCTATCTGCGCCTCCTGGACGCCGGGCTCGTGCACGACCTCGGGGCGCACGGCGCACCCTGGCATCCCACATCCTCCATCCGCACGGTGCACAGGCCCGGCGCTCCCGCGATGCTGAAGCTCTCGCTCGGGGTCCGCATCACCAACTCCCGCCGCGAGAACCTTCGCAAGGAACTGCGCAGGGGCGTCGAGGTGCACCGGCTGCTGCGCACCGGCCTCGGCCGGCAGTGGCGGGCCGCGCACCCCGGGTTCGACATCGTCCGCGACCCGGCCTGGCTCGCCGTCGACACCGAGGCCGGCGAGCCGGTGCCTGGCCTTGACGTGATCCTGCGGCACAACCCGTTCGGACCCGCGGACGACGCCGCGTGCGTGGCCGGGCTGACCGCGCCCCGCCCCTACCCGGGGCGGGAGAAGACGTCCTCCCGGCTCGCGGAGATCGTCCGGAACCTCGCCGCACGGAGCGGCCGGCCGTGCCTCGCGGTGTCCGCCGAGTGGTTCCTGCGCTACCTGGAGCAGGTGGTCAGGCCGGTGCTGTGGCTCGACGGGCAGGCGGGCATCGCGCTGGAGGCGCACCAGCAGAACACGCTCGTCCACCTGGACGCCGACGGCTGGCCCATCGGCGGGCGCTACCGCGACAACCAGGGCTACTACTTCCGCACCTCCCACCGCGACGCCCTCGAACGGCGCCTCCCGGGCATCGGGCGGGAATCCGACACCTTCGTGTCGGACGACGTCACCGACGAGAGGTTCGCCTACTACCTCGCCATCAACAACGTCCTCGGCCTGATCGGCGCGTTCGGTGCGCAGGAGCTCGCGGACGAGCGGGTGCTGCTGGCCGCCTTCCGCCGCTTCCTCGCCGGGGCGGCCGGGCTCGGGTCGCCGCTGCCCGGCCAGCTCCTGTCGGCCCCGACCCTGCGCTGCAAGGCCAACCTGCTCACCCGGCTGCACGGCCTGGACGAACTCGTCGGCCCCGTGGACACCCAGTCCGTGTACGTCACCATCGCCAACCCGCTGCGCAACTGACCCCCGCAGGGCGGCATCCGGCCGCCCGGCACCTGTCGAGAGGAGAGCGCTGCCATGACGGCCGCGGAAGGGAGCGCGGAGCCCGGGGCACGGGCGCAGGCCGACGGCTACGACGAGGCGGGGACCGCCCACGACGCCGCCTTCCTCGGGGCGGAGGCCGCCGCGCGAGCGGCGGCCGCCACGGTCGGC
>NZ_JAIUKE010000809.1 GCF_020176795.1 Streptomyces sp. 8L | reverse complement strand
CCCCCCCCCCCCCCCCCCCCCCCCCCCCCCCCCCCCCCCCCCCCCCCCCCCCCCCCCCCCCCCCCCCCCCCCGCCGCGCGTCCGGCCGCGCAGGCGGACAGCCACACATCGCCATACATCGGCGAGCTGTCGGCGATATGTCGGTGGAGCCGCCGGATCGGGCCGTCCTGTCGGTGGTCTGTCGGTGCGCTGTCGGTGGCGGCTGGTCCCATGAGGGCATGACGCGAATCGACAAGGACCCGAGCGGACACCGCAGGGGCATCGCCGTCGAGGTGCGGGGGCTCGTCAAGCAGTTCGGCGGCCCCCAGGGCACGAAGGCCCTGGACGGGGTCGACCTCGACGTGCGCGAGGGCACCGTCCTCGGCGTACTCGGACCGAACGGCGCAGGCAAGACCACACTCGTACGCATCCTGTCCACGCTGCTCAAGCCGGACGCGGGCTCGGCGACCGTCGCCGGGTACGACGTCCTGCGGCAGCCCAGGGAGCTGCGCCGCACCATCGGCCTGACCGGCCAGTACGCCTCGGTCGACGAGAAGCTGTCCGGCCGGGAGAACCTCTACATGATCGGGCGGCTGCTGGACCTGTCCCGGCAGGAGGCGCGCCGCCGCGCGGACGAGCTGCTGGAGCGGTTCTCCCTGACGGACGCCGCGCGGAAGCCGGCCCTCCAGTACTCGGGCGGCATGCGGCGCAGGCTCGACCTGGCCGCCTCCATGATCGGCAGGCCGTCCGTCCTGTACCTGGACGAGCCGACGACGGGCCTCGACCCGCGCACCCGCAACGAGGTGTGGGACGAGGTGCAGCGGCTGGTCGGCGAGGGGGCGACCGTGCTGCTGACCACGCAGTACATGGAGGAGGCCGAACAGCTCGCGGACGAGCTCACGGTCTTCGACCGGGGCCGGGTCATCGCAGGCGGCCGGGTGGACGACCTGAAGGCGAAGGTCGGCGGCCGGACTCTGAAGATCACCCCGACCGACCCCGCGGTGCTGCCGCAGATGGCCGCGGCGCTCGGTGACGCGGGCCTCGACGGGGTGGCGGGCGCGACGGCGGCGCCCGACGAGGGCGTGCTGTACGTCCCGATCCTCAGCGACGACCAGCTGACGGCGGTGATCGGGGTCCTCGGCGGACGCGGCTTCTCGATCGCGCACATCGGTACGCACCTGCCGAGCCTGGACGAGGTGTTCCTGGCCATCACGGGCCAGAAGACGACGAGCGGCGCACCGGCCACGGGCGGCGCGGGGGCCGAGAACGAGACCGAGACCCAGGGGGTCGCCGTATGAGTACGACATCCACGAGCGCGCGGACGCGGCGCGCGACGGACGGCGCACGGCCGTCCGGCCCCGACGGCCCCACGGGCCGTCCGGCCGCCGCCTCACGGCGCGCCTCGGAGCAGGCCGCGGACGACGGCCGGATCGGCCTGCGGGCGAATCTGCGGCACATCGGCGCACTGGTGCGCCGCAACGTGCTGCAGATCCGGCAGGACCCGGAGTCGATGTTCGACGTCCTCCTGATGCCGATCGTCTTCACCGTGCTGTTCGTGTACGTGTTCGGCGGCTCGATCGGGGCGAGCCTCGGCGGCAGCCGGCACGACTACCTGAACTACATCGTGCCCGGCCTGATGGCCATGATGGGCATGAACATCGCCATGGCCGTGGGCACCGGCGTGAACGACGACTTCCGCAAGGGGGTCATGGACCGGTTCCGTACGATGCCGATCGCCCGCTCCTCGGTGCTGATCGCGAAGATCGTGGTGGAGATCGGCCGGATGGTGGTCGCCACGGCGATCCTGCTGGGCATGGGGTTCGCCCTCGGCATGACGGTGGGGACCTCGGTCCTCGGCCTGCTGGCGGCGGTGGGGCTCTCGCTGCTGTTCGGCGCGGCCCTGATGTGGATCTTCATCCTGCTGGGACTGACCATGAAGACGGCCCAGGCCGTGCAAGGACTGGCGATGATCGTACTGATGCCGTTGCAGTTCGGGTCCTCGATCTTCGCCCCGACGAAGACCATGCCGGGCTGGCTCCAGGGCTTCACGGACTACAACCCGCTGTCGAACCTCGCGGACGCCGCCCGCGGCCTCATCGACGGCGGCCCGGTGGCCCATTCGGCGCTGATGACGCTGGCCTGGGCGGCGGCGCTCACACTGGTGATGGCCCCGCTGGCGGTCCGCAAGTTCCGGAACAAGACCTGACCGGAAAGGCTCCGGGACAAGACCCGACCGGGAAAGGTTCCGGGACAAGACCCGGCCGAGTGGTACGCCCTGCCAGGCGTACCGGCCAGGGGGAACAGGTGCCCGCCGTGGGCCGCGTCGGGGGGCGCGGCACGCGG
>NZ_JAIUKE010000808.1 GCF_020176795.1 Streptomyces sp. 8L | reverse complement strand
TGCCTGGGGGGCGCGTCGAGCGCGTGGAGGGGCGTGCGCGCGTGAGGGCATGAAAAACGGGCCGGTCCGTGGGGGGGGATACGGACCGGCCCGAGGGGGGGTTTCCACCATAACCCTTCGTAAGGGCTGCCGACAGCCATGTCGGCGAAGGATGACGCTCCGGAGGCGCTCGGATGCCCGGTGTGGCCTTGCCGTTCCGGCCTCCCGGCGGTTTCGCGGAGGTCCCGCGCGGCCGCCGCGCGCCGGGTGTGTCGTAACCCTCAGGAGCGAAGGCGGGCCGAGGCACCGCCTTGACGGGGCCGCGCCGCGCCGCCGAAGGCGCCGCTCAGGGCCGCCGCGGCGTGCGGGCCTCGATCAGGAATCGGGTGGTCGTGGCGGTGAACGGGCCGTCGCGCCGGATGGCGGCGTGCAGCTCGGCGAGCCGGTCCCGGTAGCGCTCCACGGTGAAGCCCGGCACCATCCAGACCACCTTGCGCAGGAAGTACACGACCGCGCCGACGTCGCGGAACTCGGTGCGCAGCGCCGCCGTACGCAGATCGGTCACATCGAGTCCGGCCGCCTCGGCGGCGGCAGCGGCGGCCTCCGGGTCGCGCCTGGCGCGCACGGCGTCGGACTGCGGCCCGAGGAAGTACTCGACCAGTTCGAAGACGGAGGCGGGGCCGACCTCCTGGGAGAGGTACGTGCCGCCGGGGCCCAGTACGCGCGCGATCTCGTCCCACCGGACCCGTACCGGGTGGCGGCTGACGACCAGGTCGAACGCGGCGTCCGCGAACGGCAGCGGCGCACCCTCCGCCGTGGCGACGACGGCGGCACCGCGCGGGCGCAGCCGGGCGGTGGCGCGGGCGACGTTCGGCGGCCACGACTCGGTGGCAACCGTCAGCGGGGCCAACCGCGGGACGCTGTCGAGGACTTCGCCGCCACCCGTCTCGACGTCGAGCGCCGCGCGGGCACGGGACATCCGGTCGGCGACCGTACGCGCGTAGCCCCAGGGCGGGCGCTGCTCCGTGGCACGGTCGTCGAGCCAGGAGAACTCCCAGCCGTCGACGGGGACGGCGGCGGCCTCGGAGACCAGGTCGTCGAAGGAACGGTGGTGTGCGTCGGGCATGCGCCCGATGCTGGCAGGCCGGGCGGCCTGGACGCGAACGAGTTCCGGCCGCCCGGCCCGTGTCAGGCCGTGAGCCCGCCCGCGAGCAGCCCGGCGAACGCCCCGGCAATCATGAAGGGGCCGAACGGGATGGCCGCCTTGCGCCCCGCGCGGCGCAGGACCATCAGGCCGAGGCCGTACAGCGCGCCGAGCAGGAACCCGGCGAAGGCCCCGGCGAACAGGACGGGCCAGCCATACCAGCCGAGGGCGCAGCCGAGCGGCAGCGCGAGTTTCACATCGCCGAAGCCGAGGCCGCCGGGGTTGAACAGGAACAGGACGAAGTAGCCGGCACCGAGGGCGAGGCCGCCGAGCAGTGCGGTGGCCCACGACCCCCGGTGCCCCGGGACGAGGGCGGCGGCGCCGAGGAGGAGCGGGGCGGCGGCCGCGAGCGGCAGGGTCAGCTGGTCGGGCAGCCGGCGCACCGCGCGGTCCACCGAGCCGAGCAGGGCCGCCGCGGGCGCGAGCAGGAGCCAGACGGCCAGCTCGGGACGCGGGCCGGTGGCGGCGGCGAGGGCGCCGCAGGCGAGAGCGCAGGCAAGGGCCGCGACGACGGCGCGCACGCCCGGCGTACGGGTCCTGCGGCAGCGGGGGCAGGGCGTACGACCGGCCCAGCCGGCGGCCCCGGCGGGCAGCGGATGGCCGGCGGGGCAGGCGCGCCGCCACGGTTCGCCGGGCGCGACGGCGAGCCGGTACGCGGCCCGCGGCAGCAGGAGGGCGAACGCGGCGCCCCAGAGCAGCGCGACGGCGGTGATCAGCACGGCGTCCACGCAATCGACTGTAGCCGGACGGGCGTTGGCACGGCGCCGACGCGTTAATCTCGGGCCCCATGGGCGTATGGCGGGACGGCGGCGGGGTCTTGACGGTCACCGCGCGAGCGGGAGAAGCGGCCGGCGGCGGGGTCTCCCGAGGGGCGCCCGTGGCCGTGCCGTTGGAGATCGCCGGATCGTACGGGACACGGCGGCGCGGCCTGCTCGGGCGGGACGGCATCGAGGGGGCGCTGCTGCTGACGCCGTGCGGGAGTGTGCACACGTTCGGGATGCGCTTCGCGATCGACGTGGCGTATCTCGACCGCCGCATGCGGGTGTTGCGGGTGCAGACACTGCGTCCGGGCCGCATGCCGCTGCCGCGGCCGCGCGCGCGGCACGTACTGGAGGCGGAGGCGGGCGCGATGGCGGGGTG
>NZ_JAIUKE010000807.1 GCF_020176795.1 Streptomyces sp. 8L | reverse complement strand
ACCTCAGCCCCGTCGACTACGAAAATCAGCACCGGCAGGAGTCCGATAAGCTCACGCTGGCCGCATAACCACCCGAACATGTGTCCACTTTCGCGGGGAGAAGGCCCAGGCTCCAGATCTCATCCTGCTGCGCCGGCGAAAACCCGTAGTCACGCACCTGTGCCTCCACGATCACATGATCATCTGCAGCTGGTGCGTTGATCACTTGAGGGTGCCATCATTTGAAGACAGAAATGGATGGCGCGAGCTGGTCTGATTGCCCGATCATCAAATGCCAGGTTCATGGGCGGTTGACAGTTCGTCAGCCCGCGCGGGTAGCGGTGATACCACCATCGACCGGGATCGTGGCGCCGTACACGTACGCCGCCTGGTCCGAGGCCAGCCACGCGACTGCAGCCGCGATGTCGTCCGGCGTGCCCGCGCGCCCGGCGGGCAGGTTTTCGGTCATGCGGCGGATGACGTCGTCCGAATCGTCGTTGATCGGGGTGCGCGTGGCGCCTGGCGCGACGGTGTTGACGCGTACGCCGCGCGGCCCGAACTCGGCCGCCCAGCTGCGGGCGAGCTGCGCTTCGGCGGCTTTCGACGCGGAGTAGAGGCCGACGAACGCGTGCCCGACCTCCGCCATCCACGAGCCCACTATGACAATCGCGCCGCGGCCTTGCTCTGTCATCGCGGGTGCCAGCGCGGCGGTGAGGACGTGCGGGGCGCGGATGTTGATCGCGAGCGTCCGCTCCAGGTCCTCGTCGGACAGTGCGAGCGTGTCTACGGCCGGGCATACCGCGGCGTTGTGCACCAGCAGGTCGATGATGCCGCCTGCGGCGTCGGTGGCTTCCCGAGCGAAGTCGCGCAGGGCGTCCGGAGTGGCGGTGAGGTTCGAGGCGATGAACACGGCGTCGCCGCCGTTGTCGCGGATCTCCTTCACCACGGTGTCGCCGCGAGCGGTGTCGCGGCCGGTGACGACGACCCGCGCGCCTTCGGCGGCGAGGTGGCGTGCCGTGGCGGCGCCGATGCCGCTGGTGGATCCGGTGACGAGAGCCGTGCGGCCCGTGAGTGTCTGGGGCATGTCGCCAGGTAACACCGGATCCGGGCGAGGTACCAGTGCAAGTGCTGCCTGGTCACGGTGTGACCAGGCAGGTGCCTGCGGCAGCGTATATGGTGGTGGGCATGCCAGCCCACCGTGCCCCCCTCGGGGCCTTCCTGCGTTCGCGGCGGGACGGCCTGACCCCGGCGCAGGCGGGGATCGAACCGTTCCCCGGGCCGCGGCGAGTGCCCGGGCTGCGCCGCGAGGAGCTGGCCGTGCTCGCGGGGCTCAGCCTGGACCATTACAGCCGCATCGAGCAGGGCCGACAGCCGACGATCAGCGAGGACGTCGTGGAGGCGCTATCGCGGGCGCTCGGACTCGACGGCGTCGAGCGCGAGCACCTCCGCAACCTTGCCGCCCCGGTCAGACGTGCCCCACGTGATGACAGCGCGTCGCAGCAGGCGGACCCCGGTCTGCTGCGGGTAATGGACAACCTCGCCGTGCCGGTGCTGCTGCTCGGCCGCCGGGGCGTGGTTCTGGCCCGCAACGCGCTCCTCACCGCCGTGCTCGGTGCGCCGATGGAGCCTGGTTCTTCCTTTCTGCGCTGGCTTTTCCTCGACCCGCTCGCCCGCGAGCGGGTCGAGAACTGGGCTGATTTCGCCGCCCCGGCCGTCGGCGCGATGCGGTACGAGGTCGGACGGCACCCCGGCGACCGGCGCCTCGCCGCTCTGGTCGCCGAGTTGCGCGCCAGCAACCTGGACGTGGCTCGCTGGTGGGATGGCCACGGCGTCACGGACCGTACGTCGGTGGGCAAGCGGATCGCGCACCCGGTGGCCGGGCCGCTGGAGTTCGGGATCGAGTCGGTAGCGAAACCGCAGGACCCCGAACAGCGGCTGATCGTCTACACCGTCGAACCGGACTCGTCCACCGCGCGGAACCTGCCGCTGCTCGCGGCGTGGGAAACGGTCGCCTGACCGCCACGTGCAACTCCACTGGCCTCGTCGGATCGTATTCGACTGATGACGCTCTGAGAAACGGGCCAGGCGCCCGTGATGTGCAGCCGGTCAGCAACAGCCAGGCTCACCGACGCTGGCAACGTCCGCGGAGAGCGGATCTCGGATGCCCGGGAGCTGGGCCGTGCTTCTACCAGGTCTGATGGCGGTTCCGCCATAGGTGTCATCCACCACCCTAGCCTGGGCCTTCCCCCGCGAAAGTGGACACGCGTTCGGGTGGTTATGCGGCCAGCGTGAGCTTATCGGACTCCTGCCGGTGCTGATTTTCGTAGTCGACGGGGCTGAGGTG
>NZ_JAIUKE010000806.1 GCF_020176795.1 Streptomyces sp. 8L | reverse complement strand
GCCGTTCCCGGGCCCGTCAGTCCGCCGACCGCCGGAGGCGGGCCACCGCGTCCTCCAGCACGGCCGGCCGCTTGCAGAAGGCGAAGGCACGCGCATCGAAGGCCGGACGGCCTTGAAATCAGATCGTGATCTGAGTAAGCTCTGATTATGTCTACCGTGCGTCTGGAAGCAGAAACGGAATCCGTCTCCTTCACCGATCTCTCCCGCAATCCCAAAGGGGTCGCCGCCAGGGCTGCTGCCCTGGGACGGCTTCGGGTCACTCATCGGGACGCGCCGGACATGGTGCTGACCACGGCTGTACGCGCGGAGGGTGCGGAGGAGAACCTGACCACCGCTTCGCGGCTCTTCCTCGCACTGATGAAGCAGGACGACGGTGCCAGGGCGCTCCTCCTCGCACTGCCCGAGGTGTTCCCCTGGGCGCGACACCTGAACGCGGAAGAGGTTCGGGCTTTCACGGTCGAGCTCCTTGAAGCGCTGTCGGACGCCGCAGAACTGGGGGCGGGAGAGGCCGTGCACCGCGCGATCGTCTCCTGGCGCGCCACGGCACGCATCAACGCCGATCCCGAGCAGCTCAGGGAGTCGCTGCGTCCGCTCGACGGTGATGACCTCGGTCAGGTCGAGGTGCGTGGGTGAGTCCGAAGAAAGGAGACCGAGTGAGCGTTCCGCCCCTCAACGGGTGGAACGTCGTCTTCGGGACCACAGAGGCGGTGACGGGCTGGGAGGAACTGTGTCGTGTGGCCCTGCCGAGCGCGCACCGCTGCCTGGACGCTCTCCGAGGTGACCCCCTGACCCGGTCCAACTGGAATCGCCAGCATCAGTTGCGCGGCAGGCATGCCACCAAAGTGTGGAAGGGCTCCGACCTGGACCAGTGGGAGTACGAGGTCACCAGCGGTGGCCGAGTGCGCTACCTGGTCAGCGCGGAGACTTCCACCGTGATCCTCGTGTACGCCTCCCCGCGACATCCCAAAGACACCGAGTGAACCGTGATCGCTTCGGGAGCGGGGCTTGAGCAGGTCCCGCACCCCGAAGCGAACCGGCGGCACGCCGTTCCCGGGCCCGTCAGTCCGCCGACCGCCGGAGGCGGGCCACCGCGTCCTCCAGCACGGCCGGCCGCTTGCAGAACGAGAACCGCACCAGCCACCGCGGCCCCTCCGCGAGCTGGAAGGCCGACGTCGGGATCGCCACCACGCCCACACGGCCGGGCAGTTCGCGGCAGAACGCGACGCCGTCCCGGTAGCCGGCCGGGCGCACGTCGGCCTGGACGAAGTACCCCGCGTCCGCGCGGAACGGCCGCAGGCCCGCCGCCCTCAGTCCCTCCGTCAACAGGTCCCGGTTGGCGCGCAGTTCGGCGCGCAGGCCCGCCGCCCACTCCTCCACGGAGCCCAGCGCCCGTGCCAGCGCGCCCTGGTAGGGCGTGCCGGAGGCGTACGTGAGGAACTGCTTGGCCGCGTTCACCGCGGCGACCAGCGGCGCGGGCCCCGACACCCAACCGACTTTCCAGCCGGTCGTGTTGAACGTCTTGCCGGCGCTCGACACGGTCACCGTGCGCTCGCGCATGCCCGGCAGGGCGGCGATCGGCAGGTGCGGCCGGTCCGTGTAGACGAGGTGCTCGTACACCTCGTCGGTGATGACGGTCAGGTCGTGCTCCTGGCAGAGGGCGGCGACGGCCGCGAGCTCCGCGGGCGTGAAGACCTTGCCGGTGGGGTTGTGCGGGGTGTTGAGGATCAGCGCGCGCGTCCGGGGTGTGACGGCGGCGCGCAGCGCGTCCCCGTCGAGCAGGAAGCCCTCGCCGTCGACGGCGAGCGGCACCCCGACGAGTGTGGCGCCCGCGAGGCGCGCGTCCGCCGCGTAGGCGTCGTAGCAGGGGTCGAAGGCGATGATCTCGTCGCCCGGGTCGCACAGCGCGAGCACCGCGGCGGCCAGCGCCTCGGTCGCGCCGGTGGTGACGAGGACCTCGGCCGCCGGGTCGTACGCGAGCCCGTAGCACCGCTCCTGGTGCGCGGCGACCGCCTCCCGCAGGGCGAGCAGGCCGGCGGCGGGCGGGTACTGGTTCGCTCCCGCGAGGACCGCGTCGGCGACGTCCCGCAGCAGCGCGGGCGGGCTCGCCAGCTCGGGCACGCCCTGGCCGAGGTTGATCGCCCCGGTGGCCCGCGCCAGCTCGGTCATCTCGGTGAAGATCGAGGTTCCCATGCCCGCCACCCGCGCCGCGGGCCGCCAGGCCGTACCGCTCACCGTGTCCATCGAGTCACCGTGTCCATCGAGGCATCTCCGCTTCCGCCGCGCCGGCCCCCACCCGTACGCCCGCCACCCTAGGGCCTCCGGCCGTGAGGG
>NZ_JAIUKE010000805.1 GCF_020176795.1 Streptomyces sp. 8L | reverse complement strand
GCCCCGTACCGCCGCCACCGCCCACATCGCCACCGCGCCCACGCCACCACCCACATCGCCGGCCGTCACAACACCACCGCCACTGCCCGTGTCACATCCAGGGGGGACCATGTCGTACCGGGATCTGCCGTCGCGGTTACCGTCGCGCGCCCGGCGCACCCCGCGCGCGGCGGGAACGGCGCGGACGGCGGGCGCGGGGCCCGCGGCACCGCCGCGCCCCCCGGCGATCGCCGTCGCCGATCTCGACCTCGCCGGGCCGGACGGGCCCGTGCTCTCCTGCACACCGGCGCCCGGCGGCCCCTCACCGGTGCCGGGCGGTGACGCGTATGCCCTGGTCCGCCTGCGCGGCAGACCGGTCGGCACGGTGCTCACCCGCATCCCCGAGAACGCGGACGCCGCGGAGGCGCTCGCCGCCGCCTACCGGTCGGGGAGGACCGCACACACCGCGGGCGCGGCGGACGGACCACGGCCGGGCGAAGGGGCCGGCGGGCCGCCGCGGGCGGCCGTTGTCGTCGCCACCCGGGAGCGGGCGGGACGCCTCGCCCGCGCTCTCGCCTCGCTTCTCGCGCAGGACCACCCCGACTTCCGGGTCCTCGTGGTGGACAACGCGCCGGCCACGACCGCCACCCACGACCTCGTCAGGGACTCCTTCGCGGGCCGTGTCGACTATGTGCGCGAGCCCGTGCCCGGTCTCGCGACCGCGCACAACCGGGGCCTCGCCGCCGTGTCGCGGGACACGGAGGTCGTGGCGTTCACCGACGACGACGTCGTCGCCGACCCGCACTGGCTGACGGCTCTGACCGCGCCCTTCGCGGTCGATCCCCGACTCGGCTGCACCACGGGCCTCATCCTCCCCGCGCGGCTCACCACCCCCGCGCAGATCCTCCTGGAGAGCCACGGCGGGTTCGCCAAGGGATTCACGCCCCGGCTCTACGACCCGGCCCGGCCGCCCGCCGACGAGCCGCTGTTCCCCTTCACGGCAGGCAGCTTCGGCTCCGGCGCCAACATGGCCTTCCGTACGGACGCCCTGCGCGCGGTCGGCGGCTTCGACCCGGCCACGGGCACGGGCACGCCCGCCAGGGGCGGCGACGACCTGTACGGATTCGTCAGCATTCTGAGCGCCGGGCACCGGCTGCGGTATACGCCGGACGCCCTCGTGTGGCACCACCACAGGGAGACCTGGCAGGACGTCAGGAACCAGGCGTACGGGTACGGCGCCGGGCTCACCGCCTACCTCACCGCCGTCCTCGTGCGACAGCCCGCCCTGCTGCCCGCGCTGCTCGCCAGGCTGCCGCGCGGACTCGCGCACGCCCGTGCCATCACGGCCCACCGGCCGGGCGTGGCACGGCCGGAGGCAGGAGAGGGCGGCACGGCGGCCCCCGCCACGGCCGCCGTGCCCGGCACGCACGGGGCGCAGGGGCACCCGTGGCCGCGCGCGCTCTCCCGGCTCGAACGCAGGGGCATGCTCTACGGGCCTCTCGGCTACGCCGCGGCCCGTCTCGCACAGCGCGGGAGGCGGCAGCCGTGACCACCGTCGTGCCCGTCCTTCTGTACCACGCGGTGATGAGCGAACCGCCGGGCTGGATCGCCGAGTTCACCGTCGCGCCGCGGATGTTCGCGGCCCACCTGGACGCCGTGCTCGCGAGCGGCCGTACGCCGCTGACGGCCGGGGCGTTCGCCGACGGCCTCGCGGGCCGCGCCGAACTGCCGGCCCGGCCCGTCGTGCTGACCTTCGACGACGGGTTCGCCGATCTGCCGGGCCCGACGGCGAAGGCGCTGGCGGCCCGCGCGCTTCCCGCCACCGCGTACCTCACGACGGGGGCGCTGACGCCGGGCCGCGGCAGCCTGCTGCCCCCCGCGCCGATGATGTCGCTCCCGCAAGCGGCCGAGCTGGAGGCGTACGGGATCGAGGTCGGCGCGCACACCGTCACCCATGCCCAGCTCGACACGCTCCCGGCCGACGGCCTGCGGCGCGAGCTGCGCGAGTCGAAGGACGTGCTGGAGAACGCGCTCGGGCACGCGGTGGACCACCTCGCCTATCCGCACGGCTACAACAGCCGTGCCGGGCGCGCGGCGGCGGCCGCCGCCGGCTACGCGTCCGCCGTGGCGGTGCGGCACGCGCTGAGTTCCGCGGCGGACCAGCCGTTCCGGATAGCGCGGCTCATCCTGCGCCGCTCCCACACGGCGGCGGACGTGGCCGGATGGATGGCGGGGGAGGGCGCCCGGGTGGCGCCGTTCCCCGACGCGCCGAGGACCGTCGGCTGGCGGCTCTACCGCCGGGCCCGCGCGCGCGTGCGCGGCCCGGAGTTCGCGGGGTAGCGGCAGGGGACGGCGGCGG
>NZ_JAIUKE010000804.1 GCF_020176795.1 Streptomyces sp. 8L | reverse complement strand
CCCCGTCACCCCGCATCCCGCAACGCCGCTTGAGTGCCTCAGCGGCCTTCCGGCGGGCGAGCAAGGCAAGGACCCGACATGTCCAACCACTTCACCGGCCTCAGCCTCGGGGCACCACTCGACGACCAGCGCCTCGACCTGTGCGACCTGTACGCCTTCGCGGCACCCGGCGACCCGAGCCGGACCGTTCTGATCCTCAACGCCAATCCCAACGCGGATGCCTTGCACCCCGACGCCGTCTACCGCCTGAACATCGACAACGACGGCGACTACCTGACCGACCACGCCTTCAGCTGGGTCTTCAGCCCGCCTGCCGCCGACGGTTCGCAGACCTACAGCGTCTTCATGGCGAGCGGTGCGGAGGCCCGCAGTCCGCAGGCGGTCGGCACCCGGATCGTGACGGACGCCGCCGTCTCCTTCGGTCCCCAGGCCAACGTGGTCACCAGCGGCGAATACACCGTCGCGGCCGGCAGCCGCAGCGACGCCTTCTTCTTCGACTTCGACGGAATCAAGAACCTGTTCGACACCAGGGGCAACCGGAACTTCACCGCGCCCCACCTGGGCGGCAAGTCCCCCTGGACCGGCGTCGACTCGAACAGCACGGCCAACGTCTTCTCCATGGCCCTCGAACTGCCGACCGCGATGCTCGGACCCAACCCCGACCTGCGCGTCTGGGGCCGGTGCAGTGTGCTGCGCGACGGCGAACTCGTCCACGCGGACCGGGCCGGGCACCCGTCCATGAGCAGCTTCTTCAACACCGACGAGACGAAGGAGGAGTACAACGCGAGCGAGCCGGTCGACGACCGGGCCAGGTGGACGGATCAGTTCGTCCACCTGCTGGGCCACACCGGCGACTACTCGCGCGAGGAGGCGATCGCCGCGATCGACGAGCACGGCCTCCTGCCGGACGTCCTGCGCTTCGACCCCGCCAAGCCCGCCGCGTACCCCAACGGCCGGACGTTCACGGAGGACGTGATCGACATCCGCGTCGCGTTCCTCACCAAGAACGACGCGCCGCCCACCGGTCTGACGCCGCACACCGACACCCTGACCCGGTTCCCGTACCTGGGCGACCCGCACCCGGCGACCGCCTCCTGAAGGACGCCGGGCGGACCCCGCTCCGGCCGCCTGCCGAGCGGTGCGGTACGCCCGCCGGCGGCGTCCCGAGGCCGGACCACGCTGTCGCGCCGCCTCCGGGCGCGGCAGCGGGCGCCGACGCCGGAGAAGCGGAACGCCGATGCCCACAAGGCCGGGGCGGGCGCGCCGGGAACAGCCGGTCCGCCCGGCACGGTTGCACCGACCGGGGAACCGGCGCCGCCCGGGCGGGACACGCAGGCCACCAGGCCGCCCGCCCCGCCGGCCGCCCGGCCCCGGGCTCGCGGCACGCACGCCGCGCACCCGGACCAGGACGCATCGCACAGGAGGACTGTTTTCATGACCGACCGGCCCTTGACGCTCATGGCAGTACACGCCCACCCCGACGACGAGGCCACCAGCACCGGAGGGGTCCTCGCGCGGTATGCGGCGGAAGGCATCCGCACGGTCCTCGTGACCTGTACCGACGGCGGTTGCGGTGACGGACCGGGAGGTGTCAAGCCGACCGACCCCGGGCACGATCCGGCGGCCGTCGCCTCGATGCGCAGGCAGGAGCTCAAGGAGAGCTGCGACGTCCTGAACATCAGCGATCTGGAGATGCTGGACTACGCCGATTCCGGGATGGCGGGCTGGCCCAGCAACGACGCCCCGGGGTCCTTCTGGCGCACCCCCGTGGAGGAAGGCGCCGCCCGGCTCGCGGAACTCATGGAGCACTACCGGCCCGACGTGGTCGTCACCTATGACGAGAACGGCTTCTACGGCCACCCCGACCACATCCAGGCCCACCGCGTCACGATGGCGGCGCTGGAGTCGGTTTCGCTGACGCCGAAGGTGTACTGGACCACGATGCCCCGCTCGATAATGACGCGGTTCGGCGAGACCATGCGCGAGTTGGACGAGAACATGCCGGAGCCCGACCCCGAAGAAGCCGCCGCGATGGCGAAGATCGGCCTGCCCGACGACGAGATCACCACCTGGGTGGACACGGCCGCGTTCAGCGGTCAGAAGTTCGACTCGCTGGCCGCGCACGCCAGCCAGGGCGAGAACATCTTCTTCCTCAAGATGGGCAAGGAGAAGTTCGGCGAGCTGATGGGCACGGAGACCTTCCTGCGCGTCAAGGACGCGACCGGCGCGGCCGTACCCGAGAACGATCTCTTCGCCGGCCTGCGCTGACCCGCCCAGCGGGCCGCCGGCCCGGAGGGCGTGCTGCGCCCCGGGTCGCTCCCTCGGCGGTCCGCTCCGATACGGG
>NZ_JAIUKE010000803.1:1006-2350 GCF_020176795.1 Streptomyces sp. 8L | reverse complement strand
CCCCCACCCCCATCCCCTCCGATCTGCTGCGGTGATACACACATGACCTCTGCGACAGGCCCTGCGGTCGATGTCGTTCTGCCCTGTCTCGACGAAGCCGAGGCGCTGCCCTGGGTGTTGGCCCGGGTCCCCGAAGGGTGGCGGGCGCTCGTCGTGGACAACGGCTCCTCCGACGGTTCGGCCGAGGTCGCCGCGCGACTCGGAGCGACGGTCGTGCACGAACCCCGGCGCGGGTTCGGCGCCGCCTGCCACGCCGGACTGTGCGCGTCCGACGCCGAGTTCGTCTGTTTCTGCGACTGCGACGCGTCCCTCGATCCCGGTCTCCTGACCGCCTTCGTGGACCGCATCGCGGACGGTGGGGCCGATCTGGTCCTGGGGCGGCGCCGTCCGACCACGGCCGGGGCCTGGCCGCTGCACGCCAGGGCCGGCAATGCGGCGCTGGCCCGGATGATCCGCAGGAGGACGGGCACTGCCCTGCGCGACCTGGGGCCGATGCGTGCCGCGCGCCGCACCGGCCTGCTGGAGCTCGGGCTGACGGACCGGCGCAGCGGCTATCCGCTCCAGATGGTGGTCAGGGCGGCGGACGCGGGCTGGCGGATCGAGGAGCGCGAAGTGCCGTATCTCCCCCGCGCCGGGAAGTCCAAGGTGACCGGCACGTGGCGCGGCACCTGGCACGCGGTACGTGACATGCGCGGCGTCCTCGCGGAGCCTGCCCTGCCGCGAACGGTCGCGCCCGAGGGGGTCGTCACCCGATGACCTCGTTGCTGGTGATCGCCAAGGAGCCGGTTCCCGGCCGGGTCAAGACGCGGCTCACACCGCCCTTCACACCACGGGAGGCCGCGGCGCTCGCCGAGGCGTCGCTCGCCGACACGCTGGCGGCCGTGGCCGCCGCGCCCGCGACGCGCCGGGTGCTCGTACTGGAGGGGTGTCGGGGCCCCTGGCTGCCCCCTGGATTCGATGTGGTGCCCCAGTGCGCGGGCGGACTTGACGAGCGGATCGCGGCGGCGTTCGAGGCATGCGCAGGTCCCGCTCTGCTGATCGGCATGGACACGCCGCAGGTCAGTGCCGGACTCCTCGCCCCCGCCCTCGGCCCGGACGCCTGGCAGGACTGCGACGCGTGGTTCGGGCCCGCTCTCGACGGCGGGTTCTGGGCGCTGGGCCTGGCGAGCCCGGAGCCGTCGCTGGTGCGGGGCGTGCCGATGTCGGTGGCGTGGACCGGGGCGGCCCAGCGGGCCAGGCTCACGGACGCCGGGCTGAGGGTGCGGGACCTGCCCGCGCGGGGGAGCACCCCACCCAGCGCGCCCGCGGCCGCCCCGGGCGGCGCCGGCGCGCCGGGGGGGGGGG
>NZ_JAIUKE010000803.1:0-998 GCF_020176795.1 Streptomyces sp. 8L | reverse complement strand
CTGTTCACCCCCTGCTCCACCAGCGGCGTGGCCCGGGGGGCGCCCCCCCGGGCCGGGGGGCGGGGGGGGGGGGGGCGTACCCGGGAGCCGGTTCGCCGCCGCGCTCGCGCGGGTGACCGGCGCCGCGACGACACCCACGGAGGCCAGGTGAACGGCGCGGGCGTCCGGCTCGGTACGCCCGACACGCCTGGCCCGCCTGCCCGTTCACGGACCGCGGTGCCCCCGCCTGCCGCCGCCCCAGAAGCGGCGTGGCGGTCGATGGCCTACTCCGAGGCGCTGCGTGCGGGCGGCGGCCCGCTGTTCCTGCGCGGGCCCGAGGGCCTGCTGCTGCCGATGGACGTGGAGCGCTGGTGTGCGGCGCCCGACGCCGCCGACCCGGCGGTGCTGCGGCGCTCGCGGGGCGCGGTTCTCGACGTGGGCTGCGGACCCGGCCGCCTGGTCACGGCACTCGTGGCGGAGGGGAGGCGGGCGCTCGGCATCGATGTGAACCCTGCGGCCGTCGCCCACACCGCGCGGTCGGGAGGGGTCGCGCTGACGCGTTCGGTCTTCGATCCGCTGCCCGGCGAGGGCGCGTGGGACTCGGCGCTCCTCGTGGACGGCAACATCGGGATCGGCGGCGATCCGCAGAGGCTGCTCGCCCGGCTCGCCGAGGTCCTCGCGCCCTCGGGAAGCGTTCTGGTGGAGACGGCCGCGCCCGCGCTCGGGCGCCAGGTGGACCGGCGGATGCGGGTCCGGGTGGACGACGGCACCGGGCCCTTCGACCCGGCCGCCCCCGGCACCTTCCCGTGGGCGGTGATCGGCCACGCGCCGCTCGTCCGGTACGCGCGCAGGACCGGCTTCGAGACGGCCGAGACGTGGACGGCGGGGGGACGGGGCTTCGTCGCTCTCCGCAGGGCCTGACCCGTGCGGCCGGGCACGGAAGGGGGGGTGGACGCTTGTGACCATGAACCCGGACGACGCTCACCACCCCGACGACGACCGCGCCCGCCGCCCCGAGG
>NZ_JAIUKE010000802.1 GCF_020176795.1 Streptomyces sp. 8L | reverse complement strand
GCGCTACGGGCGTCATCCCCGTGGGGCGTCCGCGTCGGCGATGAGTATCCGGTAGCCGTAGTCGACGCTCTCGCGTGTGGGGAGGTGGGGGGGGGGGGGGGGCCGGGGGGGGGGGGGGGGGGCCGGGCCGGGGCCGGGCCTGGCCGGGACCTGCCGGGCCGGGCCGGATCGGTCAGAAGTGGATCTGGCTGATCGTGTCCCCTATGGAGTTCATGAACCTGTTCACCGACGGCGCGATGTCCGTCGAGGCGAGGAAGAAGCCGAACAGGATCGCCACGATGGCGGGTCCGCCCTTGATGGACTTACTGCGGATCATCAGCACAAGGATGATCGCCAACACCACCGCTACGGACACTGAAACGGCCATAACTGATCACACCCTCGGTCGGTCCGCCTAGCCGGCCGCGGGACCGCGCTCCGTCTCGCACCCCGCTGGCCACCATCGTGCCACCAACACCTGTGTCCATGTGGCCGGGTGACGAATCATCGACGTCCAGAACGCGCCATCCCTCAGTCCCCGCAAACCGTCGCAACTGCAACGATCCGCCGGGGCAGGCTACTTGGGCCCCGGCAATGCGACGGCGAAATCAAAAGGGCCGTGCGCGATCGTTCCATCGTCCACACAGGTAAAACACAGAAATGCACAGAATGCATGGACCGCGCCGGGGCATACGTCGAACGGGAAATGAGGACCGGCGTCAACCCGCCCGAGAGGGTGGCGATATGCCCGCTTCTAGGCGGATGAATCAGGGCATAGTGCACGGTTGTTGTCGGTTTCCCGTTCCCGCGGACCGTCCGGTGCAGCGGTTTTACGAAATGCATTGGGCAGGTCTAGGGTGCGTCAAATGGTTCAGGCTTCACAGGGATATGAGAAGGCCTCCCGGACGGGCGAGGAGCAGCGGGGATCAGCTCCGGCGGCCGTCGCGAACGCATCGCACCCGGTGGCCGACACGCCGCAGGACACGGACGGCCAGTCCGCGCGATCGGCCTCCTCCGGGTCTTCCGGCGGGTCTTCGGGACATGTGACGTCCACCATCGCGCCGCCCTCGGGGAGCGGTTCGCGAGCGCCGTCGGCCGCCCCCGGCACCGCGGCCGCCGGGGCTCCCGCGCCGAAGCGGCGCGAGGCGTTCTTCGACAACGCGAAGTACCTGGCGATCGTGCTGGTGGCGGTGGCCCACTCGTGGGAGCCGATCATGGACGGCAGCCGTACGACCAAGGCGCTGTACATGGTCGTCTACGCCTTCCACATGCCGGCCTTCATCGTCATCTCCGGCTATTTCTCCAGGAGCTTCACGGCCAAGCCGCACCAGCTGAAGCGGCTGGTGACCGGTGTCGCGGTGCCGTACGTCGTCTTCGAGACGGCGTACTCGCTGCTGCGGTGGGCCGGGGAGAAGCCGCACCACCTGACCATCAGTCTCCAGGACCCCTGGTTCCTCACCTGGTTCCTGATCGCCCTGTTCGTCTGGCGGCTCACCACGCCGCTGTGGAAGGCGATCCGCCATCCCCTGCCGGTGGCCCTGGTGATCGCGATGCTCGCGGCGTTCTGCCCCTCGATCGGTGACGACCTGGACCTCCAGCGGGTGCTCCAGTTCCTCCCGTACTTCGTGCTCGGCCTGTGCCTGAAGCCGGAGCACTTCCAACTCGTGCGGCGGCGCGAGGTGAGGCTGCTCACAGTGCCGGTGTTCGCTGTCGCGCTGGTCTTCTCCTACTGGATCGCACCGCACTTCGCGTCCGCCTGGCTCTACCACAACACCAGTGCGCAGCAGCTGCATCACGCGTGGTGGACGGGGCCCGCGATGGAACTGGGCCTGTTCGCCTGCTCGCTGCTGCTGACCGCGTGCTTCCTGTCCTGGGTGCCGGGCCGGCCCATGTGGTTCACGGTGCTGGGCACGGGCACGATCTGCGGCTATCTGCTGCACGGCTTCGTGATCAAGGGCGCGGGGTTCGCGGGGATCTTCGACGACCACCCCTGGCTGAGCGCCCCTGCGGGCGAGGCCGTGGTGTCGGTCACCGCGGCGGTCGTCGTGACGCTGCTGTGCAGCCCGCCGGTGCGGCGCGCGTTCCGCTGGGCGACGGAGCCCGACATGGCGTGGGCGTTCCGCGCGGGCGGCTGAGCCCTCCGCCCCGAAGACGGGCGTACGGCCGGTGCGGTGGTTGAGGCCGCACCGGCCGTACGTCGTTTCCCGGCGCCGTTGCGAGGCGCCGTCTCCGGCGTCGCCTCCGGGCGTTGGCGGTCCGGCGCCGCTGTTTCCGGGCCGCGCGCCGCCGCGTCCGCCGCGCGGCGCTACCGGCCGAGCAGGACGTCGACCTCCTTCATCTGCGCCTCGGTGAGCGGGCCGTACGCCATCGCGCCCGCGTTCTCCTCGGCCTGCGCGCGGGTGCGGAAGCCGGGGATGGGCACGGTGTGCGCGCCCCT
>NZ_JAIUKE010000801.1 GCF_020176795.1 Streptomyces sp. 8L | reverse complement strand
ACGGCTGCCTCGCCGAGACCCGCCTGCCCATCAGACCCACCTGAACAACCCACCGACATCACGAGTTCAACCTCAGTAAGCCGCGACCAATGTCGACCTCCGGGCGGTGACCTTCAACTCCCAACGCGGCAACAAGTGGGGATTTGTTGGGTCGAATCTGCTCAAGGATGCCGATGTCCTGGCGTTGCAGGAGGTCAATACCCCGCCCGTCGGCTTCGTCTCTGACGAGTTGGATTGGCTGAGCAACACCAAGGACACCTCAACGACCTCCAGCGGTCTCCCGAGCCTGAAGTACGAGGTCCATTACGGAGGGTTTGCCTCCAGCAAGAGCAGCAGAAACATCGCCGGCAAACTGATCTATGTAAGCATCCTCGACAAGACCAGGTGGGGTTTGGGAGGCTGCGGAGATGACGAGGATCCGGACACGCTCCCGCCCGGCCGTCGGCGTGCGGATCAACGGCACCTGGTACTTCGACATCCATGCCGCGTCTATCCGCCGCGATTCGACACCGAACCCGCACGTGGAGGCACTCATGACCGCGATCAGTGAAGCGGTGCCCAACGAACCGTGGCGTGCTCTGGGCGACTTCAACTCGTACGCCACTTCCTTCCGAAGCCCGGTGACCGCCCACACCTACTACGCGACCCGGAACGGCGAGCCGGATGGGGAGGCAGTAACGACCCAGAAGTCCGGGTATCCGCTGGACTTCATGGTTGCCAACGACGAGCTGACCGACCTTGCCGTCTCCGTCAGCAGCGGGGGCGGATCGGACCACCAACCGGTGAGGTTCGCGCCCTCGAAGGCGCAGGAGTGCTCGAGTGACTGGACGAACAAAACGCTCTATACCGCTGCCCCCCCTCGCCGGCCGCGCCGCCGACAGCGCAGAGTCGTGCGTCGGCCTGGACGCGGTGGTCTCCATGGGGGACAGCTATATCTCCGGTGAGGGCGGACGCTGGCAGGGCAACGGTGCCGTCGAGCTGTCCTACCGCAGCCGTCAGGGCTCGGCCTTCGGTACCGACCGTGCGGCGTTCAACTGCACCGGAAGCGGCAAAGACGAGGTCTGCGACCACGACCCGAAGCGCGTCTACGGCGAGACCGCCTCGGGTAACGAGATGTGCCACCGCTCCGATCTCGCACCGATCAAGAGCATCGGCGACATTCTCGGTATTCTGGCGGAACGGCGATTCAACATCGCCTGCTCCGGAGCCACCACGGCGGATGTCACCGACAACCCTTTCAAGGGCGAAGAGCCTCAGGTGAAACAGCTCGCCAAGATCACCTCTCAGCACAACGTGAAGTACGTGGTGCTCTCGATCGGCGGCAACGACCTCGGATTCTCCGAAATCGGCTACAACTGCGTCGTCGGCTACATTGGAAACAAGCCGTGCAGCACCAAGGGCCACGCCGACATCGCCGAAAAGACCCGTGGCATTCGGGAAAGATCGGCAACACGATCGAAAAGATCAGGACCACGTTGAAGGACGGAGCGACGGATCATGTGGCTTGACCTGCTTTTCTTTCTGCTTGCGGGAGGACTTCTCACCGGGGTCTGCGTGCGATACTGCACGATCGCATGGATCCTATGGCGAAATGGGGTACACACAATCGGTGTTGTCGTTAACAACGAGCGGACCGACAGCGACTCCGGAACGACATTCCATCCCGTCATCGCCTTTCACGATCAGCAAGGAAATCGCGTGGTATGCCAACCTTTTGTAAGCACTAACGAGAAGAGGCCGGTAGGGCAGAAATTGCCGGTACTATACTTAGCTCACAAGCCGGAGATCATGTATCCGCAAGAAGGATGGCACCTGATTCTGGCGTTGCTGTCGAACTGGATTCTGCTGGTCATCGGATTGAGTTTCCTGACCGGTGTGGTTTTCGTGGCGCTGCGATCCGCCTGACCAAGTGGCAGGTCACCCGAGGCATCCGGCGCCTGCGGGACGTCGGGGCCGCTGAGCACCATACACCGATCATCTGGCACCGTCGGCACGGATAATGTTCTCCGAGGACCCCGCGGACTGGATTGAGTATGAGAAGAAGCAGTTCCAGCAGATCCTCGGCCGCCTCACCCGGATGATCACGGGCACGCTCGACCCGCACCTGGGCCGCGACACCGCGCTGGTGCCCGCCGGCTGACAGGCCCGCTTCAGTCGGAGGCCGACTCGTCCTCGTCCAGCTTCACCGGCCAGCCGTCCGCCTACCAGATGCGGTGATGATCCGGACGGGAATGGAAGATCGCCGAACAAACGGTCGGAGGGGCTGGGAACGTCGCGCGCGAGCCACGTTAACGATCAAGGAGCGCGCGGTGCCCACCAACGGGACTGTAAAAAGATCGGCTCTGTTCCGTAGTCGGTGGTGACGGCCGGTGGGCAGTTATTGAAGCAGGATGCGGTGTCGGAGGAGGTCGAATCC
>NZ_JAIUKE010000800.1 GCF_020176795.1 Streptomyces sp. 8L | reverse complement strand
GCAGGACAGAATGCAACAGCAACGGAGCTCCTCAGGTACAAGCTGTCTTGGTCGACTGCCTGTACCAACGAGCTCCGTTGCGCTTTGTCCTCGACCCCTCAACGCGCTTG
Organism: Streptomyces sp. 8L; assembly: GCF_020176795.1. GTDB lineage: Bacteria > Actinomycetota > Actinomycetes > Streptomycetales > Streptomycetaceae > Streptomyces. The sequence continues at coordinate 2,316 of NZ_JAIUKE010000800.1, read as the reverse complement.
CGTGACCTGCGAAAACGCTAACTTCCCGGCCTTGAGGGAAGGCCCGAGCGCCTGTGACAAGACGGACGCCTCGTTTGTGGCGGTCGCGGCGATATTGAATCGCTGCGACTGGCCATCCGCTGGCAGGCTGCCCGCATGGATCACGCAGAAGTACTGCTTATCGGAGGACGAGCCGGTGTCGGCAAGACGACGGTGGGATGGGAAGTCTCGGCGCTGCTGCGCTCTGCGGCAGTCGCTCACGCGATCATCGACGGTGACTTCATGGGGCAGGTGCATCCTGCACCAGACGGAGACCCGCACCGTGCGCAGATCACCGAGAGCAACCTGACTGCCGTGTGGGCGAACTTCACACAGCGCGGATACCGACGCCTCATCTACACGAACACCTTGAGCGTGTTGCCGGAGGCGACAGGCATGTTTGAGCGTGCCATGGGGGGCGGAGTACGGATCACACGAGTCCTGCTTACCGCCTCGGACGCCACCGCCCGCGAGCGGCTGGTGGGCCGGGAGCGCGGCTCAGAGCTGGAACAGGAGCTGGAAGAAAGTATCCGCAAGGCACGGCTCCTGGATCAGCGGACTCCTGATGACACCGTGCGAGTAGCAACAGACGGGCGGCCCATCGTCGACATCGCGCGGGAGGTAGTGGCTGCGACCGGATGGACGACCATCGTTTCTCCGTGACAGAAGGCCTGCCGAACAAGGACTTGTGACAAGTCGAATGCCTCGGTGGTGACAACCAGTTTGCCTTGCGCAGCTCAACCCGCCAGCTCAACCGACTTCGCCGGTGACAACTTCTGAGCTTCGGCTCAAATAATCTGGTGGGTCGTCGTACAGCGCTCTGGCGGCGGCCCGCTTTCGAATCCGCACCACGAATACGAGGCCGATGATGAGCCGCCCCGGCCGCCCCGGCGCACTGCGCGCCGTCCGCTCGCTCGCCCCGCGCGTCGCCGCGCCCCGGGAGCCGGTCGACTCGGCCCGCATCGGGTCGTACGGCGGCGGGCGAAGGGGATGGACGCCGACGCCGTCGCGGCGGCCTTCGAGGACGCCCGGTTCGAGGTACGGCAGGCGTCCCGGCACGAGGACCTGGCGGACGACGTCCGCGGCCGCGCGGAGCTCGCGGAGTGGGAGCGCATCGAGCAGCTGCTCGCCGACGCGGCGCCGGGCACCGTCTACGACCCGGACGTCGATGACGTCGTTCGAGCGGAACTCGCGGCCGAAGCCGCGGCTGCCGCCGCCCGGGAAGCCGAGCTGCGCGAGGCCGCACGGGTTGCGGCCCGCGCCGATGAGCTCCAGGCGCTGCGCGAGCTGGGCACGCTGACGCAAGCCATCCCCCGCACCGGGGACGAAGCCGTCCGCGACGAACTCAGCCGCCGCGCCGACTGGTACATCCAACCGGATGTCGACGGCTGGCTCGCGCACGCCCTGGCCACCCACACCGGGCACTACGCCGACCCGGCCGCCCGCGAGGCCGCCGTCGGACTGCTGCCGCAGCCACTGCTCACCCACGCCGCGCTGCTCGCCGAACTCGCCCGCCTGGTCCCGGAGACGGACGCCGGGCAACTGGCGTTCGCCGGCCGGCTCGCCGCCGCCGACACCGCGGCCGCAGCCAACCTCACGGCGTTCCTCACCCGCGCGACCGGACCAACGGACGGAGTCGAGTCGTCGTTCGGGATGTGACCCGCCCCGGCCCGGCCGCACGCGCTTCGTCCGTACCCGGCCCAGCCGTGAGGTCGTTGGAGGGGCGTGACGACATCTGTGGTGGCTGAGGCGCTGCGCCGGGACGCGGCGGTTCTGCTGGAGGAGTACCGGGCCGGGCGGTGGGTGCCGGACCCTGCGGAGCAGGAGCTGGCCGAACTGGAGTTGTGCGGTGTTGCTCGTCACCGTGCGGCGGGCGGCTGTACCAGCAGCCACCGCTGATTGTGCGCGACCGCGGCATTGTTCAGTGCCTGGCCTTCGCGGTGGCGGTCGCCGGTCTGTTGGAAGATGCCGGCGGCGGTGGTGTGGGCGTTGATGGCGTCTTCGAACCTGCGCACCTCCTGCAGGGCGAGGCCGAGGTTGTTCAGTGCCTGGCCTTCGCGGTGGCGGTCGCCGGTCTCCCGGCAGATGGCCAGGTCCCGGGTGTGGGCGTCGATGGCGTCTTCGAACCTGCGCACCTCCTGCAGGGCGAGGCCGAGGTTGCCCAGTGCCTGGCCTTCGCGGTGGCGGTCGCCGGTCTCCCGGCAGATGCCGGCCGCGGCGGTGTGGGCGTTGATGGCGTCTTCGAACCTGCGCACCTCCTGCAGGGCGAGGCCGAGGTTGTTCAGTGCCTGGCCTTCG
>NZ_JAIUKE010000799.1 GCF_020176795.1 Streptomyces sp. 8L | reverse complement strand
GCCGAAGCCGTCCCCCACCACGCGGCGGCCCGCCCCGACGACGCCTCCGCCGCCGCCCGCGACGACACCTCCGCCGCTCCCGGCGCCGTCGGTGTTCGACGTGTACCGGCTGCCGTACGAACTGCAGGGCGACGGCACCGAGCCGGAAGTGCGCCTCGCCTCGGCCGGCCGGCTCTGGCCCCGGTACGGCATGTCGGTCGCCGGGACGCGCTACGGGCAGGGCGTGAGCATGCACGCGCCCAGCAGCGTCACGATCAACCTCAACCGGGCCTGCACCACCTTCCAGTCGTCGGTGGGCGTGGACGACGCGACGCTCGGCCTCGGCTCGCTGCGCTTCTCCGTGTACGGCGACACCGGCCGGCTGTGGACGTCGGCCACCGTACGAGGCGGGCGCCCGGCGACGGGGATGTCCGTGCGGATCGCGGGGCAGAAGACGATCCGGCTGGTGGTGGAGCCGCTGACACCGCTCGGCGCGGCCGCGGTCGCGGACTGGGCCCAGGCACGGATCAGCTGCGGGTAGCGGGCCGGCCGGGGGTGAGGCGGCTGCTGCGGGTGAGGAGCCGCCGGGCGGGGGACGCGGGGGCGCTCCCGTCAGCGGCGCGGCGTCCGTGTCACCGGTACGGGGCCTCCGTCAGCGGCGTGGCTCGGGCCTCTCGGCGTCCGGCCCCGCATCTGCGGGAGGCGGGTCGTCCCCCTCGGCGGGCGCGTCGGCCCCGTTCGGAGGCGGGTCGGGCAGCGAGGCCAGGTCGTCGGCCACCTGTGCCGGGGTGAGACTGGCGCCGGCCGCCCGCGCGGCCTCGTACGCCGCGGGGCCCAGCGCCCCGCGCGCCGCCGCCTCCGCCCCGGTGGCCTCCCGCTGCTCGGGCACCGAGCGCGGGAAGTCGCCCCGCCAGGCCTCCGCCGCGGACAACGCCCGTACCGCACGCGCTGGTTCACCCGCGCGCAGCAGGATCAGGGCGGCCGCCTCCGCGGCCTGCGCCAGCACCACCGGGGCGAACCTCCCCGCGAGCGCGTCCTTCAGCACCCGCCCGAGGGAGCGGGCCGCGGCGTGCGGACCCTCCTCCTCGTAGGAGGCGATCCGCGCCTCCACCGTGGCCGCCGCGGTCTCGAACTGCGGCGGGAGCGTGCCGCGCCGGGCCGCCTCCTTGGACGCGTCGATGGCGGCGCGGGCCTCCGCCACGTCCTGCCGGCCGATCGCGAGCATCGCGCGGAGCAGGCCGATGAACGCCTCCGTGTCCTGCGCATGCGTGCGCTCCACCGCCCGCACCGCCTCCGCGAGGCCCCTCTCGGCCGCGTCCTCGTCGCCCGCCCTGAAGGACAGCTCCGCGAGGCGGACCAGCAGGAAGGGCGGTTCCGCGTGCGCGCCGACCTCGCGCGCGTACCGCAGCGACTCCTCGTACGCGGCGCGCGCCTTCTCGAACTGCCCGCGGGCCATCGCGGCCTCGGCCGCGGCGCCCGCGACCTGTGCGAGGACCCAACGGTCGCCGATGCGCGAACTGAGTTCACTCAGCTCGACGAGGCACGCGTCGGCCTCCTGGATGCCGTCCGGCTGGTCGATCAGGACGTGGGCACGGCCCATGAGCAGTACGGCGGTCTCCCACGCGCCGCCGTAGCGGCGCACGTTGGCCATCGCGTCGTCCATCATCCGCCGGGGGTCGGCGTCGTGGTCCAGGAAGAAGGCGAGCAGCCCCCAGAGCATGCCGGGGAAGCGCGCGGAGTGCGGGCCGGGACGGTCGAACGTGCTGATGATCTCGCGGGGCGTCGCAGCGTTTCCCCCGCCCGCGTTCCCCGCCACGGCCCCGTCGGAGAGGCTCTCCAGTCCGCCGCTTTCACTGAGGAGGAACACGCGCAGCAGTTGCAGCGAGCGGTACGGCCAGAACCGCGGATCGTCCTCGCCCGCGGGTTCGGGGCCGAGGGCGAGCGCCTGCTCGATGCGCCGGAGGCTCTCCGTCCGGTAGTCGCGCAGCCACCAGAACCAGCAGACGGCGAACAGCATGCGCTGGGTGGCCTGTTCGTCCCCGGCGGCCACCGTGCGGTCCAACACGGCCTCGATGTTGTCGAGTTCGGTCTCCACGCGGCGAATCCACGGCAGCTGTCCGGCGGAGCGCAGGAGGGGGTCGGCGTGCTCCGCGAACCCGGTGAAGTACGCGCGGTGCGCGCGCTCCGCCGCCGCGAGTTCCGCGGGCTCCTCGCCTGCGCGCTCGGACGCGTACTCGTGGATGGTCTCCAGCATGCGGTAGCGCATGCCGTCGTCCCCGCCCGGCGCGGCCACGACGAGGGACTTGTCCACCAGCGCGCCGAGGAGCTCGGGGACATCGAGAACGGCACCGGGCGCCTCGGGGTCGCGCATGCCGCCGGCATCCGGGGCATCGCGCCCGGCGGCCCCGTCAGCGTCGCGCCCGGCCGCCCCGTCAGCGTCGCGCCCGGCCGCCCCGTAC
>NZ_JAIUKE010000798.1 GCF_020176795.1 Streptomyces sp. 8L | reverse complement strand
CACCAGGAGCACGGCCAACGCCCCCGCCAACAGCCGAACCAACGCCCCCACCGGGAGTGCGGCCAACGCCCCCGCCAACAGCCGAACCGACGCCCCCGCCAGGAGCACGGCCGACGCCTCCGCCGACAGCCGGGCCGACGCCCCCGTCGAGGCCTTCGCGGACAGCGCCGCGGACGCGCTCGCCGCCTGTATCGGCGCCGAACTCGCCCGTGAGGCCGCCGCGTCGGCCGCCTCGCACGTGGAGAGCCCCGGAGGCCCCGGGGGCGCCCGCTCGGCGCGGGCCACCGACTCCCTGCCGCTCGTGCCGCTCCAGCCGCCCAGGACCGGCCGGGACCTGCTCGCCGACCACGTCGCCGCGATGGTCTGCTGCTCCGCCGTCGACACGGCCGGCGCGCATCCCGGTCTCGACTGGCTCGACGGCCCCACGCTGCTCGTGCGGGGCGAGAAGCACGCCGACCTCAGCGGCCCCGTGCACAGCCTCGTCGAGGACGGCGACCCCGGGCCGCTGCGGTCCTGGCTCGTGTCACTCGGCGTGCGGCCGGACAAACCCGTACGGCTCGTATGAGCGCGGACGCGGCGGACGCGGCGGACGCGTCCCTCCGGGGTGAACCCCGCGCGGCACGGTGACGCGCGGGGCCGCGACGTCACTCCCCGACGGGTCGGTGCCGCGCCCGAACTGCCTTCCCAGCAGCCCCAATCGACTCAACAGGCAACAAGTCCCCCAACTCTCGCCGCAACAGCCGCTTCCGGCCGCGTCAATTAGCGACGATCGGTGACGAGGCGCGTGCTTTATGTGATGTGCTGGGGATCGGCGCCGGGAGCCGGCGTCCGACACTCGTGACACCGACGCGCCCGCGGTCCCCCAGCACCGCGGGCCGGGCGGCTCGAAGAAGGGGCGCACGATGGGGGCGGATCACATCCGGCGATGGGAGTCCGGCGCACTCGCGCACGCGGTCACCGACCCCTTCGGCCAGGGCCCGCTGCCCTGGCTGCGCGGCAGCGAGAACTACTTCGGCGACACCGGGCAGGTCGTCCCCTGGTACGCGGACCCGGAGTTGGGCCGTGCCCGCGGCGGCCCGAGGACCGCCGACGACGTGCGCCGCCAGATCAAGGGCTTCGTCTCCAGCGGCGCCGTCGCGCCGGGCGAGGCGCTGGACTTCCATGTGACGGTCGACCCGCCGCAGGAGTTCTCGGTCGACATCTACCGCATCGGCCACTACAACGGCGAAGGCGCCCGCAAGATCATCACGAGCCCCCGGCTCGCCGGTATCGTCCAGCCCCCGCCGATGACCGCGGACCGCACCGTCTCCTGCCACCACTGGTGGCTGTCCTGGCGGCTGCAAGTGCCCTCGTACTGGTCGATCGGCGCCTACGTCGCCGTCCTGACGACCGTCGACGGCTACCGCTCCCACGTTCCCTTCACCGTCCGCGACCACCACCCCGCCGACCTGCTCCTCCTGCTTCCCGACCTGACCTGGCAGGCGTACAACCTCTACCCCGAGGACGGCAGGACGGGGGCGAGCCTCTACCACGCCTGGGACGAGCAGGGCAGACTCCTCGGAGAGCAGGACGCGGCGGTCACGGTGTCGTTCGACCGCCCCTACGCGGGCGCCGGACTGCCGCTGCACGTCGGGCACGCGTACGACTTCATCCGCTGGGCCGAGCGGTACGGCTACGACCTCGCGTACGCCGACACCCGGGACCTGCACGCGGGCCGCGTCGATCCCTCGCGCTACCGCGGTCTGGTCTTCCCCGGCCACGACGAGTACTGGTCCGTCCCGATGCGCCGCACCGTGGAACGGGCCCGCGACATCGGCACCTCCCTCGTCTTCCTCTCCGCCAACTCGATGTACTGGCAGGTGGAGTTGGGCCCGTCGGCCTCCGGCGTGCCGGACCGGCTGCTGACCTGCCGCAAACGGCACGGCCCCGGAAAGCCGTCCCTGTGGCGGGAGGTGGACGTCGCGGAGCAGCAGATCATCGGCATCCAGTACGCCGGGCGGGTGCCCGAACCGCACCCGCTCGTCGTGCGGAACGTCGACCACTGGCTGTGGGAGGCTTCCGGTGCCGTCGAGGGCGACCGGATCGACGGCCTCGTGGCGGGCGAGGCCGACCGCTACTTCCCGCGGGCCCCGCTGCCGGACCACGACGACCGCATTCTGCTCGCCCACTCGCCCTACCGCGACAGCGAGCAGGCACCGCGGCACCAGGAGACATCCCTCTACCGCGCGCCGTCCGGCGCGCTGGTGTTCGCCTCCGGGACGTTCGCCTGGTCGCCGGCGCTGGACCGGCCGGGCCATGTCGACCCGCGCATCCAGCGCGCCACGGCCAACCTGCTCGACCGCATCTGCAAACGGGACTGAGCCGGCCGCGGTGGCCGCCCGCCTCCGACCACGCGCCCGCCGCCCGGCCCACGTCCCGGCCGCCCGAGACGGCCGCCTCAACGGCCTCG
>NZ_JAIUKE010000797.1 GCF_020176795.1 Streptomyces sp. 8L | reverse complement strand
TCTCCGCCCCGTCCGCCACCGTCCGCCGTACGACCGTCTCGAAGCCGTCCCCGTACGCGGCGGCCAGACCCTCCCGCAACTCCCGCTCCACATCCCGCCCCAGCCAGTGCCGCGCCTCCGCCAGCGCGGCCTCCCGCCCGCCGGGGTCGGCGGCGCCCGCGCCGTGCCGCAGCAGCGCCCGCACCGCCGCGGCCGAACCGCGCCGCGCCGCGAGCACCAGCGGCCGCTCCCCGCCGGGCCCCGGCAGATCCGGACCGGCACCGCCCTCAAGCAGCGCCTCGAGCGTCTCCGCGAACCCCTGCACCGCCGCCCACGCCACCGCCGTGAAGCCGTAGGCCTCCCGCAGGTCCGGTTCCGCGCCCGCCGCCAGCAGCGCCCGCACGACCTCCGTGTGCCCGCCGCTCGCCGCCCCGCACAGCGGCAGGTCCGCGCCGCCCTCGCCGCACGCCCGCCCCGGGTCCGCGCCCGCCGCGAGCAGCAGCCGTACCGCGGACGGACGGTCGCCGACGGCCGCCGCGTACAGCGCCGTGCGCCCCTCGCCGTCCAGCGCGGCCACGCAACCGGCCGGATCGGCCCGCAGCAGACGTACCAATGTGTCGTCGGCGCCCCCGAACACCGCCGCGAACAGTTCGCCGTGCGTCCCGTACGTCCCGTGCGTCTCGTACGCGTCGTGCCTGTCGTGCGTGTCGTGCATGTCGTGCATGTCGTCGTCTCAGGATCTTCAGGTGTCGCACTCCAGCACCGTGCGGCACAGCCCGCACCGCGCCCTGACCCGTCCCCGCACCGGTACCCGGATGCGCTGATGGCATGTGGGGCACTCGAACGCCACCCGGGGGCCGTCCCGCAGCGACTCGAACGCGTACGGGGCCGAGGGATCGCCCGGGGCCCCCGGATGATCGAGCGCGTACCTGCGCTCCCGCACGTAGCGGTGCCGGCCCGCCCGGCCCGCTGTCGTCAGCGGCGGCTGCCGCTCGTCGCGCAGCGCCCGCGCCGCGCCGCGCGTGTACGCCTCGTACCCCTGCGGACTCGTGAACCAGATCCGCGGGTCCTCGCCGAACACCGCCGCCCGCTTCGCCAGCACGTACCCGAACTCCTCCGGCGTCAGATAGCCGAGCTTCTGGCTGGAGTCGCGGTCCTCCCGGTACGCGTCGAGCAGCAGCCAGCCCGCGCCCAGGTACGTCGTCGCCGTGTCGGTCAGGATCTCGTTCGCGCGCGTGCCGGGGAAGGACAGCCCGATGCGGTGCAGCAGCACATGCGTGATCTCGTGTGCGAGCGCCGCCCCGATGTCCCTGCGATACCTGCGGAACCGGTCGTTCAGCTCGATGAAGTACTCGGGGCCCGCCGTCAGTTCCACACTCGCCGCGTGCTCCATCTCCCGGAAGCTCACGATGATGCGCGCGTCCGGCAGCCCCAGCTGCCGCACCAGCGCGCGGGCGACCCGCTGCGTGCCCAGGTGCAGGTCGTCCAGGTCGGAGAAGGCCACGTCCGCCGGCGCCACGCTCGACGCGTACGCCACTACGCCGTCGGGCGACAGGCGCCGGTACAGCGCCGTGATCGCCGCCCGGGCGGTGTCGAGATGCGGAAAACCGTGTACGACCTCGGTGCTGTTCGCCACGCCCTACCCCCTACGCCCGCGCATCCGGGCCCGCTCCTCCCGCGTCCCCCGGCGGCGGTCAGCCGCTTCCACTGTACGGCGGGGGCCCCGGCGCCGCGGCAGGCGTCCGCGGACACCGCACGGGCCCCGCCCCACGCGGCGGCACCTCTGGCACGGGCCCCGCCCGCGCACACCGGGACCACCGGCGCACCGCACGCGCACGCGCTCCCGCCCACGGCCCGCACACCATCCGTCACCGCCCGCAGCCCTCCGCAACAGAGCCGGGAACCGTACTGCGCGGCCCGCCCCGCATCGGGCAGCATGGCCCCCATGTCCGTACTGACGCGCGACGAAGCGCGAACCCGAGCCCAGCTGATCGACGTACACCGGTACGCCATCGCCCTCGATGTCACCACCGGCAGCGAGACCTTCGACTCCCGCACCGTCATCCACTTCACCGCACACGCGGCCGGGGACACCTTCGTCGAGCTCAAGCCCGCCACCCTGCGCGCCCTCGCCCTCGACGGCACGGAGCTGGACCCGGCCGCCCTCACAGGCAACCGGTACCCGCTCACCGGCCTCACCCCGGGCGAACACGAACTGCGCGTCGACGCGGACATGCGCTACTCCCACACCGGCGAGGGCCTGCACCGCTTCACCGACCCCACCGACGGCGAGACATACCTCTACACCCAGCTGTTCCTCGACGACGTCCAGCGGGTCTTCGCCGCCTTCGACCAGCCCGACCTCAAGGCCGTCTTCGAGGCCACGGTCACCGCGCCGGAGAACTGGACCGTCCTCGGCAACGGCATCGCCACCCCCGCGGGCGACGGCCGGTGGACCCTCGCCCCGACCC
>NZ_JAIUKE010000796.1 GCF_020176795.1 Streptomyces sp. 8L | reverse complement strand
CCCCCCGTCACGTCCCCCGGCGCGAGGTCTGCGGCAACCCCCCTCACGCCCCCCGTCACAAAGCCTTGAAGCCGCGCAGCCGCAGGGAGTTGCCCACGACGAAGACGGAGGAGAAGGCCATCGCGGCGCCCGCGATCATCGGGTTGAGTAGTCCGGCCGCCGCGAGCGGCAGCGCGGCCACGTTGTATCCGAAGGCCCAGACGAGATTGCCCCTGATCGTGCCCAGCGTGCGGCGCGCGAGCCGGATGGCGTCGGCGGCGGCCCGCAGATCACCGCGGACGAGGGTCAGATCCCCCGCCTCGATGGCGGCGTCCGTGCCCGTTCCCATGGCGAGCCCGAGATCGGCCTGCGCGAGCGCCGCCGCGTCGTTGACGCCGTCCCCGACCATGGCGACGGACCGGCCCTCGTTCTGGAGCCGCTTGACGACGTCGAGCTTGTCCTCGGGCAGTACCTCGGCGATCACCTCGTCCACGCCGACGGCGGAGGCGACGCTCTCGGCGACGGCCCGGTTGTCGCCGGTGAGCAGAACGGGCCGCAGACCCAGCGCGCGCAGCCGGCGCACTGCCTCCGCGCTGGTGTCCTTGATGGCGTCCGCGACATCGAGGACGGCGCGTGCCTCGCCGTCCCAGGCGACCGCCACGGTCGTCCGGCCGGCAGCTTCCGCCGTCCGCCGTGCGCGCTCCAGTTCCTGGGGGAGACGGATCTCGCGCTGGGTGAGGAGCCTCGGCCGCCCGACGAGGACGGCATGCCCCTCCACGACGCCCTGGACGCCGAGGCCCGGGATGTTCGAGAAGTCCTCCGGCGCCGGCAGTGTCCCTGCGCGGCGCGCGGCACCCTCGGCGACGGCGCGGGCGACGGGGTGTTCCGAGGCGTGCTCCAGCGAGCCGGCGAGCCGCAGGACGTCGTCCTCCGCGGCGCCCGGGGCGAGGTGCACGTCCTGGAGTTCCATCCGGCCCGTGGTGACCGTCCCCGTCTTGTCGAGCACGATCGTGTCGATCCGCCGGGTCGTCTCCAGTGCCTCGGGCCCCTTGATCAGGATGCCGAGCTGCGCGCCCCGGCCGGTGCCGACGAGCAGGGCGGTCGGGGTGGCGAGGCCGAGGGCGCAGGGGCAGGCGATGATCAGCACGGCGACGGCCGCGGTGAACGCGGCGGTCAGGCCGCCGCCGAGGGCCAGCCACACGCCGAGCGTGCCCAGCGCGAGCGCGATGACGACGGGAACGAAGACGGCGGAGATACGGTCCGCGAGGCGCTGCGCCGCGGCTTTGCCGTTCTGGGCCTCCTCGACCGTCCGCGCCATACGCGCGAGTTGGGTGTCCGCGCCGATCCGGACGGCCTCCACGACGAGCCGGCCGCCCGCGTTGAGCGTCGCACCGGTCACGGCGTCGCCGACGGCGACCTCGACGGGAGCGGACTCGCCGGTCAGCATGGACGCGTCCACGGCCGAGGAGCCCTCCACGACCGTGCCGTCCGTGGCGATCTTCTCGCCGGGACGGACGAGGAACCGGTCGCCGACGCGCAGCTCGCCTGTGGGCACGGTCACTTCGCGGCCGGAGCGCACCAGCGTGACCTCTCTGGCGCCCAGTTCGAGCAGGGCGCGCAGCGCGGCGCCCGCCGTGCGCTTGGAGCGGGCCTCGAAGTAGCGCCCGGCCAGGATGAAGGCGGTGACGCCCGCGGCGGCTTCGAGATAGATGTTCCCCGCGCCGTTCGCGTGGGTGACCGTCAGTGCGAAGGAGTCGCGCATGCCGGCCATGCCGGCCGTGCCGAAGAACAGGGCCCACAGCGACCAGAGGAAGGCGGCGAGCGTACCGACGGAGATCAGTGTGTCCATCGTGGCGGCGCCGTGCCGCAGATTCGTCCAGGCGGCGCGGTGGAAGGGCCAGCCCGCGTAGACGACGACGGGGGAGGCGAGGGCCAGGGAGAGCCACTGCCAGTTGTCGAACTGGAGAGGGGGGATCATCGCCATCGCGATGACGGGGACCGCGAGCACGACCGCGGTCGTCAGCCGCAGGCGCAGGGACCGCTGCTCCTCGTCCTCGGCGGGGGCGGAGCCCGAGCCGTCGTCGGCGGTCTTCGCGGGGGCGGCGGGCTCCGGCTCCCGGGCCGTGTACCCGGTGGCCTCGACGGTGGCGATCAGATCGCCCACGGAGAGTTCGCCGCCGTAGCTGACCTTGGCCTTCTCGGTGGCGTAGTTGACCGTGGCCGCCACGCCCTCCATGCGGTTGAGCTTCTTCTCGATGCGAGCCGCGCAGGAGGCGCAGGTCATTCCGCCGATGGTGAGCTCGACCTCGGCGGGGGCGAGGTCCTGCTCGCCACCGGGTTCCGTGGTCCTGGTGAGGCTCATGAGGTGGCTCCTCGACGTCGACAACTCGTTCAGCCTACCCCCTAGGGGTATAGCTTCTCCTTTCGGTGTACCCCTAGGGGGTATGAAACGCAAGGGGGTCGGCGAGACGGGTGGGGTGGTGATGCGG
>NZ_JAIUKE010000795.1 GCF_020176795.1 Streptomyces sp. 8L | reverse complement strand
ACGGCTGCCTCGCCGAGACCCGCCTGCCCATCAGACCCACCTGAACAACCCACCGACATCACGAGTTCAACCTCAGTAACCGTGTGCCCGAACCCGCGCAACTCGGCATGGACGCGCCGGACTCCGTAGGTGCCCTTGTGCTCAGTGTGGATCTCACGGATCTCCACAAGCAGGGCATCGTCGGCGGCCTGCCGCTCCTGGCGGGTCTTCGCGTCGGCGATCCATCGATAGTAGCCCGAGCGCGAGACCCGAAGGACCCGGCATATCCGCTGGACACCGAAGGCCTCGGCGTCGGCGGAGACGAAGTCCCAGCGGCGGGTCCTCACTTCATCTCCTTGGCGAAACAGGCCGCTGCCCGGCGCAGGACCTCCCGCTCGAGCGCCCACTCCTTCCCCGCCTTGCGCAGCCGGCCTTTCTCCGCGCGCAGCCGGGCCAGTTCCCCGTCACGGCTCTCCGCACTCTGCTCGCCGTGGCTGTGATCGCGGCCCGCGTGCTCGTCGGCCTGACGCACCCAGCTCCGCAGCGTCTCGCCGGTCACCCCGACATCCGCCGCGACCGCCGCGTAGGTGCGCTTCCCGCCCGCCGCGCGGTACAGCGCGACAGCGTCATTCCTGAACTCCGCCGGATACGGAGACTTACATCCCATCCGGACACCTTCCCTTGAATCTGCAAGATCCATTGTCAGAGTGTCCACGTCACGGGGGTCGCCTCACTGAGGACTCCTCCACTACAACACCCGCCGTCGACGCTCCCGCCTCGGGCAACAATCACCGATAGTCTTCAAGGACCCCAACCCGCACCAAATACGCTGAACCAAGCCGCATAACCCGGGTCCAGGATCCAGGTCAAGGTCCGTCCTCACTGTCAGTCGGGTGCCTCGGTGGGGACGAGCCGAAGATGGTGCCGGAGGCGTCCGGCGGCAGAGCCGAGCAGGGTGCCGAGGACCACGCCGATGCCGATGGCGGCGACCGACATCATCGTGGACACCAGGTACGCGCCGGCACCCTTGACGTCGAGAAGCCACTGCAGCAGGCTCCGGTACAAATCGGGCCCCGGCAGCACACCACCGGCGATCCCTGGGACTACAACGGCTCGAGCCGGGATGTCCGTACTCGGGGCCAACACGGTTGAGACTAGGCCCATCAGTACTGTCGCTATCCCCGTCGCGAGGATTACAGACCACCCTAACGCGTTGAGGACTGTCAGCTTCGCACCCGCGCCGAGAACCGCAACACCGATCGCCGGTGGGATAAGACGCAGCCCGCCATCCATGAACACCGTGTTACCGAGTGCCCCGATTGCGCTCGTGAGCAGCGTCAGGACGACAGGAAGTGGGACTAGGGCAGTGGACCGGGCGTCGGTGTCTGTCCCCAACAGTAGGAAGCTGACCGCGAGAAAACCGCAGGCGAGTGCCGTGAGGAAGGACAGCAGGCTCACGGCACGGCCCGCCGCCATGGAACTGAAGCCGTTGATCGCGTCCTCGGTCAGCGAGACGACCGTAAAGATCGGCAGTAACAGAATTACGTTGGCCGCGATCACACTCGCCGCCTCTGGACGGCTCAGCACATGGGCGGCGACCAGAGCCTGTACTAGAGTAACGAGGAGAGATGTTTTCGCGGCGGTGACGAAGAATGGCGGCACCCCCGAGCGAGATAGCGCCCAGCCGCCGCGGTCGACCAGTAGGAACGTGACTGGAGATACCGTTGCTGCGCGCAGCGTTCCGGAGGCGAGCACGCACAGCATCGCGGCCAGGACGGCGCCTCCGCTGAGCGCAAACCACCATGGCCAGCGGCGGGCTCCAGTCTCAATTTGCCCGAGTGCGCGGTGTGCCGCCTCCCGGGACAGCTGTCCGGATGCGATCTTCGTTGTCAGTCGCTCCAGCGCAGTCAGTCGCATAAGATCACGATTGTCGTCGGAGCCCACGACTCTGAGCATCACGACCGGCCGTCGTCCCTTGGGCGCGTACTGTACCAGCAGCGAGCGAGCGTTGATTTCCACCTCCTGGCTGGCCATACCCCAGGCGGCAGTGACCGCCACGACAGACGACTCAATCCGACGAGTCTGTGCTCCGGCCAGAAACAAGGATCGGCCCAGCCTGAGTGCGAAGTCGAGCACGTCCACCGCCTCGGCGTCCTCCATCGTACGCGCCGGCGGAAAGACGACGTCCTCGAACGGAGTGCCGTACAAGCGGTCAAGCAGCGTACGGTCGTCCTGCCGCAGCCACTGCAATCTGCTCTGTCGGGCCCGGGTCGCCTCCCACCGTTTCTGCAGCACATGTCGCATCCGTCTGCCCACTCTTGTGCTCACCGGTCGAGCCATGTGACATGATCTTCCCGCGGTCGCCGCCCAACTGTGACCGCCAATCAGGCGACATACGGGGGAACAGACCTCGAGCCAATGAGCGGCTCTGTCGCGTAATCGGTGGTAACGAAGGGTGACGGTCGTCGTTGGTATGGTGTGCGCGATGTCAATGAG
>NZ_JAIUKE010000794.1 GCF_020176795.1 Streptomyces sp. 8L | reverse complement strand
AGCGCCACCCCCATGCCCGCCCCTCTCGCCGCCCGTGTCATCCAGCTCGCCTACAACCCGGGCATCTCGCCCAAGGGCGGTGGCCTGCCCGGCCTCGCCGTGTTGAAGAACGTCGTCAACAGCATCAACCTGTTCGGGATCATCGCCGTCGTCGGCGCTCTCGCCGTCTCGCTGGGCGTATGGGCCTGGGGCCACCACACCGGTGGCCACCAGGCCGAGGCCAACGGAAAGAAAGGCGCCGTCGTCGCCGCCGGCGCCGCCCTCGGCCTGGGTGCCGCGAACGGGATCGTCGCGTTCTTCTCGGCCCTCGGCTCGCAGGTCCACTGATGCGCAAAATCCTCCCCGCCCTCTCTCTGTCCTCCTTCGGCGTCGGGTGGTCGGCCAACAAGCGCATCGCGATCATGGCAACCGTCGTGGCGGTCCTGCTCGCCCGCGCCGCGGCCGTCGCCTGGCTCTCGGGCAGCAGGGACAGCCACCCCGATCCCGGCCGCGCACTCCCCGCCCCCGCGAGCAGTCGCTCACCCACCGACGCTGCCCGGATACCGAGGACCGGATCGGGTTCCGTGCCCAGGCCGCCGCAGATCGCCGATCCGGTCGCCTACGCCAAGGCCGCCGCGAAGATGCTGTGGTCCTACGACACCCGTGACACCAGCCGCGATCAGCAGCTCGCCGACATGCGCGCATGGATGACCACCGAGACGAAGTACGCCGACTGGGCGTCGGTCTCCGGCCAGGTCCCCGACCCGCTGTTGTGGTCGCGGATGGCCGACCAGGGCCAGCACGCCACCGCCACGGTCACCGAGGGCCACTTCCCCTCCGCATTCACCACCGCCGTGGCAGACGATCCCTCGGCGATCACCCAGGCATACATCTACGCCGTCACCGTCAACGGCACCCAGCACATCACCTGGAAGAAGGGCGGCGCCGGCGCCGAAGCACAAGCCGTGACCCTCGCGGTCCAGTGCCGTCCCGGACACGACTGCACACTGGCCGCCATCGCTCCGAGCGTCACCCAGTGACCCGCGCCCGACCCACCGAAAGGAGGGAGACAGTTCCTCGTGGGTTTCTGTGATCTCCCCCTGGCAGACCAGCTGTGCACCGTCGGCGACGCGGTCGACTTCGCCTCCGACCCCGGCAAGGCCATCGGCGACTGGCTGGCCAAATCGGCAGGCGAACTGGCCGCCACCGCCGCCGACATGGCAGCCAAAGCCGTCGATACCACCACCAAGGTCGACCTGAACGCGACCTGGTTCCGCGACAACTACACAACACTCATGCCCCTGGGCCTGGTCCTGCTCGTGGCGACCTTCTGCGCACAACTCGTGCGGGCCGCCATCCGACGCGACGGGCGAGCCCTCGCCCAGGCATTCACCGGCACCGTAGCAGGCGTCCTGTTCGCGTTCTGTGCCATCGCCCTGACCACGGTCGCCGTCGAGGTGGTCGACGCTCTCTCCGACGGCCTCCTCGCGACCGCCCATCTGAACATCGCCTCCGCGGTGCGCCGCATCGTGAAGGTCGACGAGCTCGGCGCCCTCTCCCCGCTGGGCTGGCTCGTCCCGGTCATCGCCGGGCTCGGCGCCGCCGCCGGCGCTCTGCTGTTCTGGTGCGTGATGATGGTCCGCAAGGTCGGCATCCTCGTCATGGTCACCCTCGCGATCTTCGCGTCGGCCGGGGGCGGCTGGGAGGTCGCCCGCCGCTGGCGCAAGGGCTGGATCGAGGCCACCGCCACCCTCGTCGTCAGCAAACTGCTGATGACTGTGATCTTCGTCCTCGGCATCGCCGCCATGGGAGACACCCAGGCCAAGGACGGCATCAGCGCCCTCGCCGACGTCATGACCGGCATTGTGATCATGGTGCTGGTGCTGTTGTGCCCCTACGCGGTCTTCAAGTTCGTGCACTGGGCGGCCGAGGGCACCGACGGGGAGTCCATCCACCGCGCGGGCGGCGCCGGAGCCCAGATCGCCAGGGCACACGCCGAGAAGGGCGTCCGCAAGGCGGCCTCCGCCGTTACCACCGCCTCAACCGGTGGTGGCGCGGCCGGGGCGGGCGCGGCAACGCAAGGCTCCGATGCTGCGGGCGGCGGCTTCCCCGGCGACATCGCCGCCAACCCGACCAGCGCAGGTGGCGAGAGTATGGAAGGTCCGCAGAGCGGCGGATCGGGACTCTCGCCCGGTGGCGAGCGAGTCACATCCGGCCTGGACAAGGCCGTCCAGCCCGCGCCGACGAGCGCGTCCGATGACACCAGCAGTCAGGTGGGCGGCAGCCCGGGGCCGAGCGGACCGGGCGCGAATGCCGCCTCGGGCCACGGCGGCGGGTGGCAGTCCACACCGCCGGTCACCACTGCGCCACCGCAGGGCGCACCCCCTTCCTCGGGTTCGCACAACACAACGTCGAACGGCTCGGCCCCGCCGCCTCCGGCCGGTCTGTGACCCTCTGCCCGACTCCCGGTGGCGGGAGGTGCACACGCCCTCCCGCCCCCGGGTTCCACC
>NZ_JAIUKE010000793.1 GCF_020176795.1 Streptomyces sp. 8L | reverse complement strand
GGATGTCGTTGCACAGGCCCGGGCGGTGCGGGCGGGGTGTGTCCCGCCGTGGCCTTCAGCGCGAGCCACAGCTCCATACGGACGTCGGGGTCGTCCAGCGAACGGCCGAGGATCTCCTCCACGCGGCGCATCCGGTAGCGCAGGGTGTGGCGGTGCACGCCCAGGTCGGCGGCGGCCGCGTCCCACTGGCCGTGGCGCGACAGCCAGGCGCGCAGCGAGTCGACCAGGTCGCCGCGGCCCTTGGCGTCGTGCTCGCGCAGCGCCCGCAGCATGCCGTCGGCGAAGGCCCGTACCGCCTCGTCGGCGAGCAGCGGCAGCAGCGCGCCCACCGCCAGGTCCTCGTGCTCGACCAGGGCACGCCCCCGGCGCCGCGCGACCGACAGCGCCTGCTCCGCCTGCCGGTACGCCGTGCCGGTCGCGATCGGTCCTGAGGGCGCGGACAGCCCGGTGACCACACCCGCCTCCTTGGCCTGGCGGTCCGCGTACCCGGCGGACAGCGCCGCCGCGGCGCCGCCGTCGACGGCGATGACGACGAGCCGCCCGTCGCCGTCGGGCACGACCAGGACCGGTTCGCCCGCATGGGTGGCCGCGCTCTCCAGGGCTTCGGCCAGCAGGTCGAGCGGCGCGTCGCCCGTCGGTTCCGCCGGGGCCTCCTCGGCCTCGGCGACCAGCAGCCGGAAGGGCGCGTCGAGCAGTGCCCCGTACAGGTCGCCCGCGACGGTACGGGCGTGCTCCGACTGCCCCGACAGCAGCATCCGCAGGACAGCGGCGCCGAGGCGCTGCTCCGCCGCGCGCAGGGAGCGGGTGCGCTCGGTGGTGAGCGTGAGGAGGGCGATGGCGGAGTGGACGGCGTACCGGGCGGCGGTGCCCGGGGCGCCCGCGGTGCCCACGGCGAGCACGCCGCCGGCCCGGCGCCCGCTGCCGATGGTCTGGAGTTCGACACGGTCGTCGGCCCCGCCGCCCTCGGCGTCGGGGTCGCCGACGACGGAGCTGGTGTGCGGGCGGCGCTGCGCGAGCCGGGCGGCGTCCGCACCGAGGCGGGCGGCGCGCCGGGCGGCCCAGGAGGGCGCGGCGGCGATGACGCCGCCGGACGGGTCGTACAGCGCGGCCCAGCCGTCGACGTGGGTGGCGAGGCGGGCGAGGAGTTCGGCCGGGCCTTCCGCGAGCGCGGCGCGGGTCAGGTCGCGCTGGGCCTCGAAGCCGTCGGTGACGGCGCGGTACTGGTCGGCCGCGACGGCCTCCGACACGGCCTTGCCGATGGCGATGAACGGCGTGCGGCGGGGCACCGCCAGCAGCGGCAGCCCCTCGGCGCGGGCCGCGTCCACCAGCGCGTCGGGCACATCGTCGTAGTTGACGCCGACCGCGAAGCCGATGCCCGCGATGCCCGCCCCGACGAGCCGCCCGACATAGCGGCGCATCGCGTCGGGGTCGGCGGCGTCCAGGTTGGTGGCGGTCACGAGCAGCAGCTCGCCGCCCTCCATGTAGGGGACGGGGTCCACCAGCTCGCTGGCGTGCACCCAGCGGACAGGCCGGTCGAGCCGGTCCTCCCCGGCGCGCACGGAGAGCTTGAGCGCCGAGTGCTGGACGAGCGAGGCGAGGGTGGGCGGCATGTCCGAATGCTACGGCCTGTATGAAGGCCCTCGCCCGTTTGGGCCAGGATGTATGAACAATCCCGGGACGGACGAACCGGACGCCGCTACGGCGAAGACGCCGGGCGCGGTACGTCCCTCGAACCGCGCGTCTCGCGAACCATGCCCGGCCACGCTCCGGACGACGCGGCGCGGCGCGGCCTGGCAGCTGAGTGCGAGGGCGGAGACGGCGGCTGAGCGGCAAGGGCGGCGGCGGATGCCGGCGCGGTCAGTCCGTCCCCGGGGGCGTCCCGCGGGCGGCCAGCCGCCGCAGGACAGCGCCCAGTGCCAGCAGGAGCAGCCCGCACAGGGCACCGCTCGCGATCACGTCCAGCGGCCAGTGGTAGCCGCGCAGCACCAGCGCCACCGCCGTCGCCACCGTGAGCAGCGCCGCGGCGGGCACCGTCGCGCGGCGGCCCGCGTACGGCAGCAGGACCAGCGCCGCCGTGCCGTAGGCCACCATCGCCGTGGCCGTGTGGCCCGACGGGTAGTAGCCGGTGGCGTCCGTGAGCGGCCCTGGGCGGTCGGTCCAGATCTTGAGCGGGACGACCAGCGCGGGGACCGCGGCCATCGTCAGCGCGCCCGCCAGGACGCTCGCCCTGGCCCCCCGCCACAGCGCCCAGGCCAGGGCCAGGGCGAGTACGGGCAGCGCGACGGGCATGGAGCCGAGGTCGGTGAGGATCGCGGTGACCGGCTTCGGGCCGTGCCCGACGACAGTGCGGTCGAGGCGCTCGTCGAGGCGCAGCAGCGGTCCGCGCGCCAGGACCTGCCAGGTGATCAGCGCGAACAGGACGGCGCACGCGGACGCGGCGGCCAGCCGCAGCCGGGCGGGCGCGGGCAGGGCCGCGACGGAGCGGGGGAACCGGGAAGGAGGGGCCGGCCGTCCCGGAACAGGGG
>NZ_JAIUKE010000792.1 GCF_020176795.1 Streptomyces sp. 8L | reverse complement strand
GTCGTCGGGGGCCGGGGGCCGCGGGGAGGCCCCGTCGCTGAGATCGCTTCGCTCTTCGGGTGGCACCAGGGCATCGTAAAGATGGCACGTACATGCCGCCCGGACGTCCCGGATCGTGGACGATCACCGCAGGCCGCGGCCTATGCGCCCGCCACCTCGGGGGTGCCGCCGGTGCCCGTGGCGGACTCCGCGGCGGCCCGTGCCGCCTCCTCCTTCTGCGCGCGTCTGCGCAGCGCGTCCGGATCGGTGTCCGCGTGGTAGCGGAGCAGGCTCGGCAGCGCGAGCGCCAGCAGCCCCACCGCCGCCACGCACGCGAAGCCTCCGCCCCAGACGGCCGGGCGGGTGCCGGTGATGCCCGCCATCGTGCCCGCCCGCACCTGTCCGAGCTGCGGGCCGCAGCTGTACGAGAGGACCTCGATGCCCGCGAGCCGCCCGCGCAGCTCGTCGGGGATCGTCTGGTCCCAGATGGTGTGCCGGGCGAGGCCGCTGAGCATGTCGCCCGCGCCCGCGACCGCGAGGCACGCCAGGATCAGCCAGATGTGGGACATCAGCCCGGCCGCCGCCATCGCGAGGCCCCAGCTGCCCGCGCCGAGCGCGACCATCCGCCCGTGGCGGCGCGTCCTGGCGGCCCAGCCGCTCGTCGCGGTCACGAGCATCGAGCCGAACGGTATCGCCCCGTACATCAGGCCCAGTGCCCACTCGGCGTGCAGTTCGTCGGCCAGGAACGGGAAGAGCGTCACCGGGTACGCGAAGAACATCGCCGCCACGTCCATCGCGTACGTGCCGAGCAGCACCGGCTTGCTCCAGGCGTAGCGCGCCCCCTCCACCACGCTGCGCAGTGAGGGACGCGCGCTCGCGCCGAGCGGCGGGGCGGGCGCGAGGCGCAGGCACATCGGCACGGTGAGCAGGAAGCCCGCCACCGTCACCGCGTACGCCACGGGCAGGCCGACGTACGCGACGACGACACCGGCGAGCGAGGGGCCCACCACGGCGGCGAGCTGGCCGCGCATGAAGTTCAGCGCGGACGCGGCCGTGAGCTGGTCGTGCGGGACGATCCGCGCGATCAGTGAGCCGAGCGCGGGCTGCTGGAGCCCGGACAGCGCGGAGACGCCGGCGGCGACCACGTACAGCAGCCACAGCGCGGGGTGCGGCAGCAGGGAGTTGGCGAGCAGCACCACGGCGAGCGCCCCGAGGCCCGCCTCCGAGAGCAGGATGACCCTGCGCCGGTCCACGGCGTCGGCGAGCGCGCCCCCGTACAGGCCGAAGGCGATCAGCGGCACGAGTTCGACGGCCCCCATCGCGCCGACCGCGAACGGCGAGTCCGTCAGCTCCTTGATCTGGAGCGGCAGTGCCACCATCGTCATCGAGCTGCCGAAGGACGTGACGAGTCCCTGGAACCAGAGCAGCCGGAAATCACGCAGGGCGCGGAGCGGGGACAGATCGGGCAGGATCGCGAGGGCCCGGCGGAAGAGATGCGGCACGAAGTGCCATGTTCCGTGCCCTTACATGCACCATGCAAGTGACATCGGGGGGCCGGAGAGGAGCGGGACCGGGGCGGACCGGAGGGCGTCACGGGCATACGCGAGTGACGCGGCGGCGCCCGCGACCTCACCAGCGGGCGGGCGGGGGCGCCGTGAGCCGGTCCGCGAGGGACGAGAGCCGGTCCCTGAAGCGGTGCCTGCCGCGCGCGCCGGGCAGCGCGGACTCCCCCGCCGCCGCACTCACCAGGTGCTGGACTGTGTCGAAGTCCACATCGGCCTCGGCGGCGGACTCCGGGCGTGGGGCGTCCCCGCCCGCGTCCCGCCCGGTGGTGCGCGGCCTCCCGGGACCCGTTCCCGCGTAAACCCTTCCCGTGAAGCCCGGCCCCGCCGTACAGGTGATCGCGGGCCCGGCTCCCGCCGCGTGGGTGGTCCCCGTCCCGATGGGCCCCGTACTACCGAACGGCCCCGTACCGATCGGGCCCGCTCCCGGCACGGTGAGGATCTCGTGTGCCACGCCGCGCATCTCCGGGTCGCCGCCGTCCAGCGAGAACACCGTCGCTCCGGCGCGCCGCGCCCCGTGCACGCGCTCAAGCAGCCCGGTGTCCGCCCGGCCCGGCGCCACCACCAGCAGCGTCTCGCCGCGCCCCGCCGCTTCCAGGCGGCCGAGGCCGACCGTCAGGTGCGCGGGGGCCCTCGGCGGCACCTCGTGCCGCACGAGGGTGGGCGCCAGCTCCGGCCGGCCCGACCAGGCCGCCTCGTCGACGAGATGGGCCGCCAGGTGCCACGGCTCGTACGCGCGCGTCCCGACCAGGAGCAGGCCGCCGCCCTGCGGTACGACGCACGAGCGCAGCGCACCCGCGAACGCCCGGGCCTCCGAGGGCCACCGGGTGGCGGCGAGCACCTCCCGCAAGAGGGCGACGCGTACGGCATCCATGGCCCCGCATCCTGCCCGAGCGCGGCGCCCGGCGTCCCCGAGTGGCCAAGACCTCACCCGAAAGGGAAGGCTGGTCCCATGACTTCCTCTTCTTCCTCCGCTTCCTCCCCCTCCCCCGCCC
>NZ_JAIUKE010000791.1 GCF_020176795.1 Streptomyces sp. 8L | reverse complement strand
CGTCCGGTGTGACCGTACGGGTCCTGGCCAGCGCGGCGAGCCGTTCGGCCAGGCGGTGCGCCCCGTACGCGCCGCCCCCCCCCGGGCCCCCGGGGGCCCCGGGAGCCCCGGGCCCGCGTCGGCCATATCACACGCGGACGGTTCCCCGTCCCGCCCGACGTCTCATCCGACGGACACGTTTCCGAGGGTTTGCCCGAAGGACTACGCTCCGCCCCGTGGCCGATATTCAGATTCCCACTGACATCAAGCCCGCCGACGGCCGGTTCGGCTCGGGCCCCTCCAAGGTGCGGACGGAAGCGGTCGACGCGCTGGCCGCGACCGGCACGTCCCTTCTCGGCACGTCCCACCGCCAGGCCCCCGTCAAGAACCTCGTCGGCGAGGTCCGCGACGGCATCCGGAGCCTCTTCTCCCTTCCCGACGGTTACGAGGTCGTCCTCGGCAACGGCGGCTCCACCGCCTTCTGGGACATCGCGACCCACGGACTCATCGAGAACAAGTCCCAGCACCTGTCGTTCGGCGAGTTCTCGTCCAAGTTCGCCAAGGCGGCCAAACTCGCCCCCTGGCTGGCCGAGCCCGCCATCCTGTCCGCCGACCCGGGCTCGCACCCGGAGGCGAAGGGCGAACCGGGTGTCGACGTCTACGCCCTGACGCACAACGAGACCTCCACCGGTGTCGCCGCGCCGATCAGCCGGGTCCCCGGTGCCGACGACGGCGCGCTCGTCCTCGTGGACGCCACCTCGGGTGCCGCGGGGCTGCCGGTGGACATCGCGGAGACCGACGTCTACTACTTCGCCCCGCAGAAGTCGTTCGCCTCCGACGGCGGCCTGTGGATCGCGGTCTTCTCGCCCGCGGCCCTGGAGCGTGCCGCGCGCGTGCACGGCTCGGGCCGCCACGTGCCGGAGTTCTTCTCGCTGCCGACGGCGATCGACAACTCGCTGAAGAACCAGACGTACAACACCCCGGCCCTCGCGACCCTCTTCCTGCTCAACGAGCAGCTGAAGTGGATCAACGGGCAGGGCGGGCTCGACTTCTCGGCGGGCCGCTCGGCCGCCTCCGCGCGCGCCCTGTACGGCTGGGCCGACGCGTCCAAGCACGCGACGCCGTTCGTGACGGACCCGGCCAAGCGCTCGGCGGTCGTCGGGACCATCGACTTCTCCGACGACATCGACGCCGCCGTCGTGGCGAAGGTGCTGCGCGCCAACGGGGTCGTGGACACCGAGCCGTACCGCAAGCTCGGCCGCAACCAGCTGCGCGTCGCGATGTACCCGGCCGTCGACCCGGCCGACGTCGAGGCGCTGACCACGTGCATCGACTACGTCGTCGAGCGCATCTGAGCGAACAGCCGCCGATCGCGCGCCCTCTGCGGGCGCGGCGGACGAGCGCGGTGAGGGCCCGGTCCCGCGGAGAGACGTCCGCGGGCACCGGGCCCTTCGCGTGTCCCCCTCACCCTGTCCCGCGCCGCTCTCACGACCCGCCGCGCGACCGCTTCCGTACGCCGAAGAACAGCAGGAGCACCAGGGCCACGACGACCACGCCCACCGCGACATTCCCCTTCGACGCGGAGTGCGACGACGGGGACGCCCGACCCGAACTCCCCTGGTGCGACGCGCCGGCACCGGCCGTGGCGCCCGAGCCGGAAGCCGACCCCTTGAGGTCCACCCGCTCGACCTCGCTGTCCTTGCCCTCGGAACCGAACATCAGGGCCTTGCCGTCCCTGGTGTACGTCACGGACTCCGACTGCCCCTGGAACGGGGCGCTGACCGGGAACTTCGCGCCCAAGTGCCCGTCCTTCCAGGCGTATCCGTACGCCCCCAGGTACGAGCGCAGCACGAGCTGCTTCCCGTCGGGCGAGAACGCCCCGTCCGTCACCCAGGGCACCGACGCGATCCGCCGGAAGACGTTCGTGCCCGTCGGCGTCAGGTGGGCGGGCCCTTCGTAGAGGCCGCCGCCGTCCTCGTTCTTCGAGGCGATGTAGACCCGGCCGGTCGTCGGATCGACCATCAGGGACTCGGCGTTGCGCGGCCCGTCCGCGTACTTCACCGTGAACTGCGTCGCGTCGACCGTCTGATCGCCCAGATGCTTCGGCTCGGGGAAGCGGTAGATCCAGACGTGGTCCCAGGCACCGTTCAGGTTGTCGCCGATGTCCCCGACGTAGAGGTCGCCGTCGGGGCCGATGGAGATCGCCTCGACGTCGCGCGGTGTCCCGACGCCCCGCAGGGTGACCCGCGCGACCGTGTCGCCGGTGCGGGAGTCGACGGCGTACACGTACGGGCCGTCACCGCTGTCGTTGTGGGTCCAGTAGACGCCGGGGTGGAGGTGGCTCGCGGCGAGACCGCTGGACTCGGTGATGCGCGGGTCCTTGATCGTGAAGCTCTGGTCGGGCCTGCCGTCCGCGAACGCCGGTGCGGCGGGCGGAAGTACGACGGCCCCGGCCGCCAGGACCAGCACGGCCGCGAGAGCGGCGAGAGCGGTACGGAGCGGGCCGCGCGGGCCGGCCGGGCCGCCGGGAGCCCCGGGGGCGCGGCGGACGGGGGACGGCGGCGACG
>NZ_JAIUKE010000790.1 GCF_020176795.1 Streptomyces sp. 8L | reverse complement strand
GGTAGTGGGGGTGCGGTGCGGCGGACAGGGGCTTCAGCGAGCCGCACATGGAGCTCGGGAAGGCGGGCGCCACCCGGTGTACGGCCTCGCATCCTCCGGCCGCGCCGTTCGCGATCGGCACCCAACCGGACGTCCCGGCGCGGAAGAACCAGCGATCGCCGAGCCGGGACGTGCACGCAGAGTCACCCGTGTCGCCGCCGCAAGCCGGCCCGGTGCGCCAGGAGAATGCGACGACCAGCCAGGGGGTGCGGCAGTCCGTCGCATCACGGTACGTGTGTTCCGGCGCGTCGACAGCCATCAGCGCCTGGTCGTAGGAGTCGGGGGTGCAGCCGGTGGCCGGCGGTGTGCACCCCAGCTGCCCGCACAGCCGCAGTGCGGGCGGTGCCGCACCCGCCGCGGTGAACTGTGTGTCGTTGTCGACGACCAGCTCGCGGTCGCCCAACGGCTCGGGAAGCGTGACACGGGTCGTCGCCACGACCTCCCTGGTGCAGCCCGAACGCATGTCCCCGGAAGGTGAGCTGAAGGTGACCTGTATGTGCACGGTGCCGGGCACGGAGCCGTTGGCGCCGTCGGTGTCGACGGCCCGGAGACCTCGCACACAGGGGCGCGGGCCGCTGGGCACCTGCGCACTGAGGGTCACCGTGCGACGATCGTCAGCGACTTGGGCCGCCGTGACCGCGGAGGGTTCTGACGTGGTCCACACGATCGGCCCGCTCGCCGAGCCCGAGGGCGCGCTCCCTCCCGGCCGACCGGCCACCTGCGTGCCGCAAGCGCCGAGCAGCAGCACAACCACTACCGAGAGCAGCGCGGCGGCTGCCCTCCGCGTTCCGCCGGATCGCATCAACGTCCCCCCGTACGCAGCAACCCCGCTGCCCCGGATCACTGTAGAACCGATCACCCGGGGGAGAACCCATCACCTGCGGGCTCCCGTGCGCGAGTGCCCGGAGGGCGGCGCACGGTGCGCGGTGAGCGGACGGCGGCCGGGGAGCGGCCGGCGCGGGGCGGAGCCCTGCTCGGCCGCCCCGCTCGTGGGTCAGCTCCCGTCGGCCGTCTCAAGGACGAACAGCGGGATCTCCCTCGATGTCTTCTTCTGGTACTCGGCGTACTGGGGGAACGCGGCAACGGCCCGGTCCCACCACTCGGCCTTCTCGGCCCCGGTGGCCTCCCTGGCCGTCATGTCCCACTTGCGGGGACCGTCCTGGAGGGTCACGTGGGCATCGGCCTTGATGTTGAAGTACCAGACCGGGTGCTTGGGGGCGCCTCCCAGTGAGGCCACCACGGCGTACTTTCCGTCGTGCTCCACACGCATCAGGGGCGTCTTGCGGATCTTGCCGCTCTTCGCCCCTCGCGTCGTGAGCAGGACGACGGGGTAGCCGGTGTCCGCGAGGGTCGTCCCCTCGGTGCCGCCCGAACTCTCGTACAACTCGACCTGGTCGCGTACCCACTGGGTCGTACTGGGTTCGTACTCGCCTTCAAGCGGCATGCCCTGTCCTCTCCTCGGCCTGATGTGGCTGGTCAATATGCCCGTACAACATGCGCACGGCCGTGGATCTTCCCGCTCCGCGGAGCGGGTGCGGCGCCTGGGCGTGGCGGCCGGGTGGTGGGGGGGGGGGGGGGGCCCCGCCGCGCGGAGAGAACGGGGGGGGGGGAAGGAGGGCCCGGGGGGGAGGGGGGGGGGGGCGGGGGCCACGGCGGGGGCGCGGTGGGGGGGTGGGGAG
>NZ_JAIUKE010000789.1 GCF_020176795.1 Streptomyces sp. 8L | reverse complement strand
GGCCGCCCCGGGGCTGGAGGGGGCTGGAAAATCGCCCCTACCAACTGGCCCCCGCCGGTGGAGCTCCCCCCCCCGGGGCGGGGGGGGGGGGCCGGGGGGGGGCGGCGGGGGGGGGCGGGGGGGGGGGCGCCCCGCGGGCTCGTACTGTCGGGGGTCGCTGTCAGTCCGCCCGATCAGTAGGCGGAGTCGACGTTGTCCATCGAGCCGTACTTGTGGGCGGCGTAGTTGGCCGCGGCGACGATGTTGGCGACGGGGTCGGTGAGGCTGTTCTTGGTGCCCTTGACGTGGTAGGTGTCGAAGGTGGGCTGGATGACCTGGAGCAGGCCCTTGGAGGGCACGCCGTTGCGGGCGTTGACGTCCCAGTTGTTCTGGGCGTGGGGGTTGCCGCTGGACTCGCGCATGATGTTGCGGTGCAGGCCCTCGTAGCTGCCGGGGATGTGCTTGGCCTTCATGATCGCCAGCGACTCCCGTATCCAGCCGTCGAGGTTGTTGCCGTACTTCTTGCTCTTGACAATCGCGGTGACCGCGTCGACGTGCTTGGCGGCGGTGTGGGGCTTCTTGGCCGCGCCGGTGTGGTGGGCGGCCTTCTCGGCGTGGTGGGCCTGCTGGGCGACGTGTGCGGCCGTGACGGTGGAGACCGTCGCGGGGGTGGTGGCATGCGTCGGCTCGGCGGCGTGGGCCGGGTGCGGCGCCAGAGTCAGCGCGCAGGCCGCGGCGCCGGCCGCGGCGATGCCGGCCACGGAGGTCTTGCGGAACGTCAGGGTGCGGCGGGTGATGCCGGTCATGGGTGTACCTCTCCATTGGGGGCGTCGTGGGGAGGCCGACTGGGG
>NZ_JAIUKE010000788.1 GCF_020176795.1 Streptomyces sp. 8L | reverse complement strand
GGCCCCCACGGCCCCCACGGCTCGCGCCGCGTCTTGGTGATGTCCGCGCCGGTGCCGACCGTGGTCAGGAACCGGGCGGACGGCGTCGGTCCGAGACGGACCGGGCGCTGCCGGGGGCGCCGGGCCCCGGCCCGGCCGGAGCCCGCGGGGTCAGACCTGCCCCGCCTTCTCCAGAGCGGCGCAGCACGTGTCCACGATCAGGCGCGTCACCACGTACGGGTCGACGTTCGCGTTCGGACGCCGGTCCTCGATGTAGCCCTTGCCGTCCCGTTCGACCTGCCACGGAATGCGGACGGACGCGCCCCGGTCCGAGACTCCGTAGCTGTACTCGTTCCAGGGTGCCGTCTCGTGCAGCCCGGTGAGCCGTTCATCGATGCCGGCGCCGTAGAACTTCACGTGGTCGAGCGGCTTCGAACCCTCCCCCAGCGCCTCGCACGCGGTGATGATCGGTTCGTATCCCTCCCGCATCGCGCGGGTCGAGAAGTTCGTGTGCGCGCCGGCGCCGTTCCAGTCGCCCTTCACCGGCTTCGGGTCGAGTGTCGCAGACACCCCGAAGTCCTCCGCCGTGCGGTACAGCAGCCAGCGCGCGATCCACATCTGGTCCGCGACCGCCTCCGGCGCCAGCGGGCCGACCTGGAACTCCCACTGCCCGGGCATGACTTCCGCATTGATGCCGGAGATGCCGAGCCCGGCCCTCAGGCAGTTGTCGAGGTGCGCCTCGACGATGTCCCGTCCGAAGATCTCGTCCGCGCCGACCCCGCAGTAGTACCCGCCCTGCGCGGCGGGGAAGCCGCCTTCGGGGAAGCCGAGCGGGCGCGAGCCCTTGAAGAACGTGTACTCCTGCTCGATGCCGAAGACCGGCTCCTGGTCGGCGAAGCGCGCGGCCACCTCCGTGAGCGCCGCCCGCGTGTTGGACTCGTGGGGTGCCATGTCGATGTCCAGGACCTCACACAGGACGAGGAGGTCCCCGCCGCCCCGGATCGGGTCGGGGCAGGTGAACACCGGCTTCAGCACGCGGTCCGAGGCGTGGCCCTCCGCCTGGCTCGTACTCGAACCGTCGAACCCCCACACGGGCGGCTCCTCGCCGTCCCGCATGACCTTCGTCTTGGAACGGAGCTTCGCGGTCGGCTGAGTGCCGTCGACCCAGATGTACTCGGCCTTGAACGTCACGGGCTTCATCCTTCATTCTGCGTGATGCGTGCATACGTACCTGTGTCCGTGTGTGCCTGCGCCCGGACTGATATGACGCACACGCGTTCGCTCATACGGTGCACTGCGGCTCTTCACGCAGCCTCGCAATGCGGCATTTCCCAGCCGTTGCCCGGTTGTGAACCATGTGTTACCAGAGCTCCCGTGCTGCTCCGTGCTGCTCCGGGCCGCTTCTCGCTGTTTTCCGGGGCTTCCGCGCGGGGCTTCCCCGAGGCGGTCCGGAGGCTTCCGCGGGGCTTCCCCGGGGCTTCCAGGGGGGGCCTGGGGCTGCTTGGGGGCTTTTCAGGCCATTCGCCGGCCGTCTCCGGGACTTCTTCGCGGCGCCCCGCTCGTGACCGCCGTACCGGCGTCGCGCGGGCAGGTGCCGGACGTACCGCCGGTACGCGGTGCCGCGCGACCAACGACCGCCGGGACACGGCAGACTGAGCGGCATGAGTAAGTCACGCATCGGACTTTTCGGCACGGGGCCGTGGGGCCGGATGACCCAGGGCCCAGCGCTCGCCGCCCATCCCGGGATAGAGCTCAGCGGCGTCTGGGGACGCCGTCCGGACGCCGCAGGCTCTCTTGCCGAGACCCTCGGCACCACCGCGTACTCGGGTGACGACGGCGTGGACGCGTTGATCGCCGCGAGCGACGCCGTGGCCTTCGCGCTCCCGCCGGACATCCAGGCACCGCTGGCGGTACGCGCTGCGGCCGCGGGCAGGCACCTGCTCCTCGACAAGCCGGTCGCCACCACGGTGGCGGGCGCCCGCGAGGTCGTCGAGGCGGCCGAGCGCGCCGGAGTCTTCTCCGCCGTCTTCTTCACGTCCCGCTTCGAGACGGCCACCTCGCGGTGGATCGACGAACAGGCCGCCGCGGGCGACTGGTTCACCGCGCACGCGCACTGGCTCGGCTCGCTGTACTCGGAGAGTTCGGACAGCCCGTTCGCCGCGTCCGCGTGGCGCCGGGAGAAGGGCGGCCTGTGGGACGTGGGCCCGCACGCGCTGTCGGTGCTGCTGCCGATCCTCGGTGACGTGACGGACGTGACCGCCGTACGCACCGAGCCCGACCTGACCCACCTGGTGCTGCGTCACGCGCCGGGCGCCTCGAGCACGGTGTCGCTCAGCCTGAGCGCCCCGCGGGCGGGTGGCAACAACGCCGTCGAACTCAGCGGGCGGCACGGAGTGGAACGGATGCCCGAGGGGCGCGGCACGGCCCAGGAGTCGTTCGAATCGGCGATTGACGGCCTTCTGGAAGCCGTACGGACGGGCAGGCCGCACGACGTGGACGTACGTTTCGGCGCACGGGTCACGGAGATCCTCACGGACGCGGAACGCAGCATCGCGGCACACACGTAACGGCCGGCGGGGGCGGGGGCGGGGGC
>NZ_JAIUKE010000787.1 GCF_020176795.1 Streptomyces sp. 8L | reverse complement strand
GCGGTGGCGGGCGTTTCTAGGACGGGGTGACGACGTGCTTCGCGGCGATGCGCTTCGCCGTCTCCGAGTCCGGTCCCGGCGCCGGTACGAAGACCGTCTCGCGGTAGTAGCGCAGCTCCGCGATCGACTCGCGGATGTCGGCGAGGGCGCGGTGGTTGCCGTTCTTGTCCGGACTGTTGAAGTACGCCCTCGGGTACCAGCGGCGCGCCAGCTCCTTGATCGAGGAGACATCGACGATCCGGTAGTGGAGGTAGCCCTCAAGGCCGGGCATGTCGCGGGCGAGGAAGCCGCGGTCCGTGCCGACCGAGTTCCCGCACAGCGGCGCCTTGCCGGGCTCCTTGACGTGCTCCCTCACGTACGCCAGGACCTGTGCCTCCGCGTCCGCCATCGTCGTACCGGACGCGAGCTCGTCGAGGAGGCCCCCGGTGGTGTGCATGGTGCGCACCACCTCGGGCATCGTCTCCAGAGCGGCGTCCGGCGGGCGGATCACGATGTCCACCCCTTCGCCGAGCACGTTCAGCTCCGAGTCGGTGACCAGCGCGGCCACCTCGATGAGTGCGTCGTCCGCCAGCGAGAGCCCGGTCATCTCGCAGTCGATCCACACCATTCGATCGTTCATGCGCCTTACCCTACGGCGCGCTCCGCCGGCCGGGCAGGCCCGGCCGCCCCGGACCTGTCGCGTACATGTCCGAACCCGGTTTGTCCTGGTCCGGACCCGCGGCCGGTCCCGTGGCCCCAGAAACAGGCGTATGGGCCGGTGCGGCGCCCTGCTGCGGATGGGCCGCCCCGGCGGACGGCACGCCCGAGCCGTTCGTCGGCCCCGCGCCCGGGGCCGGGCGGCGGGTCTGGCCCGGGACACCCGGCTCCGACGGGCCGGAGCCCGAGCCCGTGCCGCTCGCCGCGGAGGACCGCTGCTCCGGCACCGGGGCCTGCGGGTCGGCCTGCGGACGCCTGGCCCGGTACGCCGAGCGGTACGCCGCAGGCGACGAGCCCAGCTGCCGCCGGAAGTGCCCGCGGAGCGCCACCGGCGACCGGAAGCCGCAGCGGTTCGCGACCTCGTCCACCGAGTAGTCCGACGTCTCCAGCAGGCGCTGCGCCTGGAGCACCCGCTGGGTGATCAGCCACTGCAACGGGGCGCTGCCGGTCAGCGAGCGGAACCGCCGGTCGAAGGTCCTGCGGCTCATGTACGCGCGGGCGGCCAGCGTCTCCACGTCGAACTGCTCGTGCAGATGCTCCAGCGCCCAGGCGACGACCTCGGCGAGCGGGTCGGAGCCGATCTCCTCAGGTAAAGACCTGTCCAGGTAGCGCTCCTGGCCTCCGCTCCTGCGCGGCGGTACGACGAGCCTGCGCGCGAGCGCTCCCGCGGCCTCCGACCCGTGGTCCGTGCGGACTATATGGAGACAGAGGTCGATTCCGGCCGCGGTGCCCGCAGATGTGAGGACATCGCCGTCGTCCACGAAAAGCTCCCGCGGGTCCACATGGACGGACGGGTACCGCTTCGCCAGCGTCGGCGCGTACATCCAGTGCGTGGTGGCCGGGCGGCCGTCCAGCAGCCCGGCGGCGGCCAGCACGAACGCGCCGGTGCACAGGCCGACGATCCGCGCGCCCTCCTCGTGCGCCCTGCGCAGCGCTTCGAGCGCCTCCAGCGGCGGCGGTGCCGTGATCGACCGCCACGCGGGCACCACCACCGTGCCCGCCCTGCCGATGGCGTCGAGACCGTACGGCGCGGACAGTTCGAGCCCGCCCGTGGTCCGCAGGGGGCCCTCTTCCCCGGCGCACACCAGCAGGCGGTAGCGGGGGACGCCGGCGTCCTGCCGGTCGATGCCGAACACGGAGAGCGGAATGGAGCTCTCGAAGATGGGGCCGCCGCTGAACAGCAGTACTGCGACGACCTCCCGGCGGCGACGCCCGGAAAGCTTTCGTACTGACTCCTGTGTGGCAGTGGAGTCCTGGCTCATGGCGCTAAGCCCCCCTCGGTGTTCGCGTCTCCCCGTTCTTGTCGGGCCTCTCGCTCCTGCACGATTCCCCTCGGTTTTGCACGGGTCCCCGGCCTTCGATGCTCATGATCGAATCTACTGTGTCCCGTGGTGCCGGCGTGACCAGTTCCCCACCCGCCGTTATGTCGACAAGGCAACTTGGCGCGAAGCATTCGATCACGAAGCGTTCCACTCGCAAGCCGCGCAGGGAAGTACGCCTCCCGCCCATGGCCCGTCCCCATGGCCGGGATTGGCGAACGGAAACAGCCTTGTGCCTGGTGGCAAGGGGGTTGGCGGGGGATTTCGCCAAGGCTTCTGCTCGGCCGAGAAGTTGGCTGAAAAGAGATGGGTGAGTCCCTGTGAGCTCTCAATCTCGCGGTGTACGCGTTTGAAACGCCCATGAGCCCTCGTGCCTTGGTGAGCCGCCGCGTGATTCTGTGCGCGCCCCTGTGCGCCGGGGTGAGGGGCGGTCGCCGGGGCGCTTCTTACCCCGGCCGACGCGTCCGAAATCGTTCAGCGGGCTGATCCGTGGGCGGCCGGGCGGGGGCTCGCGAGCCGGCGGCAGCCGGCATCCGGCCGTCGCGGCGGCGGGTCCGGTGG
>NZ_JAIUKE010000786.1 GCF_020176795.1 Streptomyces sp. 8L | reverse complement strand
CCGTTGCCCCCCGTCGGCCCCGGAGATCTCTCCGTCACCTGGGTGGGCCACGCCAGTTGGATCGTGCGCATAGCGGGCCTCACCGTCCTCACCGACCCGGTGTGGGCGCGCCGCATCCTCGGCACCCCCGCCCGCATCACCCCCGCGGGGGTGCCCTGGGAGGACCTGCCGCCGGTCGACGCGGTCGTGATCAGCCACAACCACTACGACCACCTCGACGCCCCCACCCTCAGGCGACTCCCGCGCCACACCCCGCTGTTCGTGCCCGCCGGGCTCGGCCGCTGGTGCAGGCGCCGCCGCTTCGCGCGCGTCACCGAACTCGACTGGTGGGAGGGCGCGGAACTGCGCGGCACCGGCGGCAGGACCGTGCGCTTCGACTTCGTACCCGCGCACCACTGGTCCAAGCGCTCCCTCACCGACACCTGCCGCAGCCTGTGGGGCGGCTGGGTGCTCACCGAATCGGGCGGCGCCACCGTCCACTTCGGGGGCGACTCCGGATACGGCGACTGGTTCGCGCAGATCGGCCGCCGCCACCCCGGCATCGACGTGACGCTGCTGCCCATCGGCGCGTACGAGCCGCGCTGGTGGCTGCGCGCCGAGCACATGGACCCGGAGGAGGCCGTCCAGGCCTGCCACGACCTGGGCGCCGCCCGGATGGCCCCCATGCACTGGGCGACCTTCGTACTGTCCTGCGAACCCGTGCTGGAACCCCTCACCCGGGTACGGGCCGCCTGGGAGCGGACCGGCCGCCCCCGCGACGAGCTCTGGGACCTGCCGATCGGCGCGTCCCGCGTCCTGCGCTCCGCCTGACTGCCGCCGGCACCGCACCGGCAGCGGGCCCGGACTGCCGGGCTCAGGACGAAACCGCTCGCGGCCCCGCACGCCCGCGTCAGGTGTGCTGGCCCTGCCCCTCGTCCCGGACGCCCGCCGACCCGTCGCCGCGCTCCGGGCCGCCCGGCGCGCGTACCTTGCGCCACACCGCGGGAACGCCGGCGATCAGCACCGTCAGGCCGATCGCCGTCGCCACGCCCTGCCACGGCCGGGGGAACAGGGAGCCGCCGAGTATCCCGATCAGCTGGTACGTCGCCGCCCAGGTCAGGCAGGCCCAGACGTCCCCGCGCGCGAACGAGCGCATCGGCCACCTGGCCAGGAGGCAGGACAGCATCACCGGCACCCGCCCCGCGGGCACCAGGCGCGAGAGCACCAGGACCGCGACGCCGTGGTCCGACAGCTTCTCCTGCGCCTGCGCGAGCCGTTCCGGCGGCGCGTGCTCCCGCAGCTTCTCCAGCCACCGCGAGCCGTTCTTCGATCCGACGCCGCGCCGCCCCAGCCAGTACAGCGCCATGTCGCCGAGGAACGCGGCGGCCGACGCCACCAGGAACGTGTACAGCATCGACAGCGGGTCGGACTGGTGGAACGCCACCACCGCGGCTGAGCTCACCACGGCGCCCGTGGGCACCACCGGCACCAGCGCGCCCAGCGTCACGAGCAGGAACACCGACGGATATCCGACGGCCTGCTGCGTCGACTCCGTGGGCAGCCGGGGCACCGGCGCCGCCAGCACGTGCGCCAGCAGCTGGCCACCCGTCACCTCGCCACCTCCGCACGCGCGCTCTCGCCGTGGCGCAGCAGATGCACCGTGACACCGGGCGCGAGCTGTTCCGCCTGCGCGACGAACTCCGAGCCCGGCGTGTGGAACTCGTGCGGCCGCACCCCGTCGAAGCCGACCGGCCAGTACGTGCCGTAGTGCACGGGGACCGCGGACGAGGGCGCGAGGAGGGCCGCGGCCCGCGCCGCACGCCGCGGGTCCAGGTGCTCGGGGCCGAGGTTCGGACCCCAGCCGCCGACCGGCAGCAGCGCCGTGTCCACCGTTCCGACCGCCTCCGCCATCCCCTCGAACAGCCCCGTGTCGCCCGCGAAATAGGTACGGGACTCGCCGCTGATCACATAGCCGAGCGCGGGAGAGCGGCGCGGCCCCACCGGCAGCCGCCGCCCGTCGTGCCGCGCGGGCACCACCCGTACCCGCACCGGGCCGACCGACAGCTCGTCCCCCGGCACCACCTCCCGCAGCCGCAGCCCGCGCGGGTGGCGCCGCGCGTCCAGCCGCCGCAGCGCCGGTACCGAGCGGGTCGCACCGCGCGGCAGCACCAGCAGCGTGCCGGGCGCGAGCCGCGCGAGCGAGCCCACGTGCAGATGGTCCGCGTGCAGATGGGAGATCAGCACCGCGTCCGCCACCGCGGCCCGCGCGGTGGGCAGCGCGCCCTTCCTGCGCCGCAGGTGCGCGAAGCGGCGCACGAACAGCGGGTCGGTCAGCAGCCGCACCCCCGAGTCCTCGACCGTGCAGGTGGCATGGCCCCACCAGGTGATGACGGCTCCCACGGCGACCTCGGCTTCCTCGATCCCGGGGTGCGGGCTCGGCTGGACTCGCTCCTCAGCCTACGGGTGCCCCCGTCCCGGCCGTACGGCCGCCCGGACCCGGCGCACCCGACCGCACCGCACCCGGCGCGGACCCCGGGCGCGGGCCCCGGCCGGGCCATGCCACCTGCACGGTCGAGGACTCGGGGGTGCGGCTGCTGACC
>NZ_JAIUKE010000785.1 GCF_020176795.1 Streptomyces sp. 8L | reverse complement strand
TGCGTGCGGCCCCGCCCGGGCGGCGACCGCGCCCCGCCCGGCGCCCGCCACCAGGAGCACGTCGACGTCCCGCCGCCCGGGCGCGAAGAAGGCGGCCCCGGCCGGTACCCCGGCGGGCGGCACCGATCCGCGGTTCGAGAACGGGCCCCTCGCGGTCGTCGACGTCGAGGACGGGCAGGTGCTGGCGTACTGCACCGGCGGCCTGGTCCTGGACGTGCCCGCCAAGTCGCTGCCGTCCCTGGTGGACTGGACGCTCAGGGAGGCGAAGCTCGGTCAGCCGAAGCTGTCTGGCCCGGGACGGCCGGCCGACCCGCTGCTCGTGCTCACCGAGGCCGCGTGCGAGCGCTACGGCCTCCCGGTCGCGCTGACGGCGGAGGAGAAGGACGCCGGGCGGATTGCGGAGGGCCACAAGGTCGTCAAGCGGCTGGTGCGCGCCGACTGGAAGCTCACGAAGCGCGGGTTCGGGCCGTGGGCGCGGATCTACCGTCCGGCCAAGGGTTCGGAGCGCCAGTGCGTGCAGCTGTGCATCCCGTCGTGGAACGCGCTGGACTCCCGGTTCTGGGGCGACGCCGCGCAGCTTCCGCCGGCGGAGCTCGCCCGCGTCCTGGGCGTGTACGCGTCCCGGGTGATGACGCCGCGCGGTTCCACCGCCGTCACCGGCCTGGAGCTGATGACCGCGCTGCATCCGCCGACCCACGCCGTACGCGATGAGGAGACCGGCGTCCTGCGGCAGGCCGAGACCAAGACGCCCCGGGCGCGCGGCCGCGCCCCGGTGGACTGTGCGCCGTGCGAGGCCCCCGACGGGCACCCGCTCCTGAAGGACCTGCCGCGCTTCACCGTCCGGGGACCGGCGGACAAGTTGTTCGAGGAGGCGTACGACTGGGCGCGGCCGATGACCGATGCCGAGTGCACCCTGCGCTACCTGGTCGGCCTGGACGTGAACATGGCCTTCGCCGCCGGTGCGAACGGGCTGAGCGTCGGCCTCGGTGAGCCGACGCACGTCACCAACCCGGTGTTCGATTCGAAGCTGCCCGGCTCGTGGCTGGTCGACCTGTCCCACGTCGACCTCTCCAGGGTGAAGGTCGGCAAGGAGTGGGTGGAGCTGGACGGCTCGCTGCTGCCCTCCCCGTTCACGCCGAAGGGCGACCGCCCGACGGGCCCGGCCTGGTACGCGACACCCACCGTCGCCTACGCCCAGGAGCTCGGCTACGACGTCGCACCGACCGAGGCGTGGGTCCGGTACGACAACGGCCGCTACCTGGACGGCTGGTACCAGCGGCTGCGTGACGCCTACCTCGCCACGATGGCCGACCTCGGCGTCGACGCCGACCTGTCGCCCGAGGACTTCCTCACGGCGATGGACGGCTACAAGGAGCGTGACCCGGAGCTGGGAATCGTCATCACGGCGATCAAGGCGACGGTCAAGGGCGGCCTGGGCAAGCTGCGTGAGCGCCCGCGCGGTGAGGGCTGGCGGCCGGGCGAGCGGTGGCGGGCCCTGGAGCGCCCCACCTGGCGGCCCGACATCCGGGCGGCGGTCATCTCCCGCACCCGCATCAACCTGCACCGGAAGATCGTCAAGCACGCGTCGTTCACCGGGCAGTACCCGATCGCGATCCTGTCCGACTGCGTCGTCTACGCCGCCTCCGGACCGTCGCCGCTGGACTTCCTGCCCTACCGGGAGGGCAAGCCGCTGCCCGGTGGCTTCAAGCTCGGCATCAACCCCGGCCTGGTCAAGCACGAGGGCACGCAGTCCGTGCTGTGGGGCGAGGAGGTCCGCGAGCGGTTCGACGCCCCGGAGCTCAATCTCGCCCGGTCCATCAAGGACGGCACCGTCACCGACGCCGACAACGGCGAGTAGGGGAGTAGGCAGGCGATGAGCATGTTCGGGGACGGCCTGGACAAGGCGGTGCAGAAGGCGTTCACCCGCCCGGCGCCCAAGTCCGCGGGCCCGCAGATGCGGTACATGGTCAAGCAGCTCGGCGGCACGAAGGCCGTCGCCGACCTGCTGGGCATGTCCCAGCGGCAGGTGGAGCGGTACGTGACGGGCAAGGCCAAGAAGCCGCGCGCCGACCTCGCCGCGCGTCTGGAGCGCGAGGTGACCAAACGGTGGCAGCCGCAGATCCGGGCCAAAGCCAGAGCGAAGGCCGCGTCCACGGGCGGGATCGTCATCGACGTCCGCGCCCGCATGGGCTACACCGCGCCGGTCGGGTCGACGGACCAGGACCGCATCCGGCACCTGACCGTCGGCCTGCCGGCCCGCTACGCCGCCCGCCTCTTCGACGCCCAGGAGGCCGGGGCCAGTGACGACCACCTGCGGGAGATCGCGGCCGACGCTCTCCGCGAGGTGTACTTCCAGGACGGCGGCCGCCGCGCCGGAAGCCTGGACCAAGTCCGCATGCTCGATGTCGAGCACCTGGAGTTCGACCTGTAGCAGCCCGCCCCGAACAGCCCGCGAGCCCGGTGTGGCTGAGCCGAAGCACGGTAGTTGTCACTAAGACCGTGTCCTATGTGGAGAGGCGGACGAGTCGTTTGTAGCAGCAGAGGGCGGCAGCGAGGCCGAGGAAGGCCAGGTAGTTGCGGGGATGGCGTTCG
>NZ_JAIUKE010000784.1 GCF_020176795.1 Streptomyces sp. 8L | reverse complement strand
GGGGGCGGGGGGGCGGCGGGCGGCGCCCCGCCGGCACGCCCGCGGCCGCCCCCCCCCCGGGGCCCCGGGGCGGGGGGGGGCCCGGCCCCCCGCGGGGGGGGGGGCCCGGCCCGGGCCGCGAGAGGGCCCGGGAAACGCGAAAGGCCCGGTGGGCGGAGGAACCGCCTGCCGGGCCGGAGCCGTGTCGCGAAGCGCCGTGCGGCGCTGGAGCGGGCGACGGGAATCGAACCCGCGTAGCTAGTTTGGAAGACTAGGGCTCTACCATTGAGCTACGCCCGCGCGAGCCCGGCATGCCCCGAGCGGGACGGTCCGAGCGCGTACGCAGAGCATCGTAGCGGTTCCGGGCCGTTCTCCGCACACGGGTGCTCCGCTCTCCGCACACGGGTGCTCCGCTCTCCGCACACGGGTGCTCCGCGCGACGCGTCCGGCCCCCGTCGCGACGCCGGTCCGGAGGGCCGCCCGGCAGAGGTACGGCCGCCCGGCAGAGGTATGGCCGCCCGGTAGAGGTACGGATGCCCGCTCAGCACCTGTAGGAACGGGCACAGATGCCGCTACGGCGCCGCTTCACATGAAACAAGTCCGACGCAGCGCCTCCGGGCATGTACCCTTCGTGTCGCACCGACGGGGTGTGGCGCAGCTTGGTAGCGCGTCCGCTTTGGGAGCGGAAGGTCGTCGGTTCGAATCCGGCCACCCCGACCAGTCGCCAGTCGCGCGCACCCTTGAAGATCGCGTTGTGGGGCTCTTCATGCTTGCGGTTACTATGCAAGCTGCGTGCCCGCGTGTCCGACGTGTCTCCGAAGACCCCAGGAGCCGGGCCGATCAGCAGGCCGTCGCGGACGCAGGAACGCGCGGCAGGCAAACCAGAGAATCAGCCACCAAGGAGACCGAACCGTGAAGAGCGCCGTGGAGACCCTGAACCCGACCCGGGTTCGGCTCACTGTCGAGGTGCCCTTCGAGGAGCTCAAGGACAGCCTCGACGCGGCGTACAAGAAGATCAACGAGCAGGTCACGGTGAAGGGCTTCCGGAAGGGCAAGATCCCGGCCCGCGTCATCGACCAGCGTTTCGGCCGCGGTGCTGTGCTGGAGGAGGCCGTCAACGACGCCCTTCCGAAGTTCTACACCGAGGCGGTCAACGAGGGTGAGCTGAATGTCCTCGGCCAGCCCGACGTCGACATCAAGGAGCTGAAGGACGGCGAGCTGCTCTCCTTCACGGCCGAGGTCGACATCCGGCCCGAGATCACGATCCCGGACTACTCCGGTATCGAGGTCACGGTGGACGCCGCCGAGGTCAGCGACGAGGACGTCGACAAGTCGGTCGAGCAGCTGCGCGACCGCTTCGCCTCCACCAACACGGTCGAGCGCGCCGCCGCCGAGGGCGACGTCGTCACCGTCGACCTCGAGGCCAAGATCGACGGCGAGGTCCTTGAGGACGGCGTCGCGAACGGCATCGACTACGTGATCGGCTCCGGCGAGCTGCTGGACGGCATCGACGACGCGGTCACCGGCCTGGAGGCGGGCGGCGAGGCCACCTTCACCTCCGAGCTCAAGGGCGGCTCCGCCGAGGGCAAGGCCGCCGAGGTCACCGTCAAGGTCACCGAGGTCAAGGCCCGTGAGCTGCCGGAGCTGGACGACGACTTCGCGCAGACCGCCAGCGAGTTCGACACGCTGGAGGACCTGAAGGCGGACAGCCGCAAGCGCCTTGAGTCGATGAAGAAGTACGACCAGGCCACGCAGGCGCAGGAGCGCGTCCTCGACGAGCTGCTGAAGCTGGTCGAGGTGCCGATCCCGGAGAAGCTGCTCGCGGACGAGGTCGAGACCCGCAAGCACAACCTGGAGCACCACCAGCTGCCGCAGATGGGCGTCGAGCTGGAGCAGTACCTCCAGATCCAGGGCAAGACCAAGGAGGAGTTCGACACCGAGACCTCCGAGCAGGCGGTCAAGGGCATCAAGACCCAGTTCATCCTGGACGAGCTGGTCAACAAGGAGAAGCTGAACGTGAACCAGGAGGAGCTCACCGAGCACCTCATGCGCCGCGCGCAGTCCTCCGGCATGAGCCCCGACCAGTTCGCCCAGGCGGTCGTCGAAGGCGGCCAGGTGCCGATGCTCGTCGGCGAGGTCGCCCGCGGCAAGGCGCTCGCCGTGGTCGTGGAGGCGGCGAAGGTCGTCGACACGAACGGCGAGCCGGTCGACCTGGACGACGAGGACGAGGCCGAGTCGGGCGCCGAGACGGTCGAGGCCGCCACGGAGACCGTGGAGGCCGCCGAGTCCGGCGAGACCCCCGAGGCCGGCGAGGCCGAGGACAAGCCCACCGCCTGAGCTTCGATCGCGCGCCGACGGCGGGCCCCGGACGCACACCGCGCCGGGGGCCCGTCGCGTTCCCGCGGCCCCACTTCCCGGTGCGGTGCCGTACACGACGGGTGGGCGCAGGCCGCGTACGTACACCCCCGGGACGGAGCGCCGGCGCGTCCGGCGCCAAGCGCTCGCCCCGCGCGTCCGGCGGCCAAGCGCTCACCTGCGCGGTGTGCCCCCCGGTGCCACGCCCCGCCGCAAAAACACCGGCCCCGGACGCACACCGCGGACGGACACGGCGCCCCCA
>NZ_JAIUKE010000783.1 GCF_020176795.1 Streptomyces sp. 8L | reverse complement strand
AGAGGCGCCCGCGTCACGGTCGTGGGCTGGGGCGCGGCGGTCGGCCGTCCTCTGGTGCCGCTGCTGCTGCGGCGCGGGGCCACCGTGACCGTGGCCCACGAGGCCACCGCCGACCTGGCGGCGGCCACGCGCCCCGCGGAGATCCTCGTGGTCGCCGCGGGCGTACGGGGACTCGTCGGCGCGGAACACGTAGGGCCAGGCGCCACCGTCGTCGACGTCGGCATCCACCGGACGCCGGCCGGGATCGCGGGGGACGTCAGGGCGGACGAACTCGACGGCGTCGCGGGACGCGTCACTCCCGTACCCGGCGGAGTCGGGCCCGTGACCACCGCCATGCTGCTGGCCAACACCCTGCGCGCCGCCGAGTGGGCGGCCGGGCCGCAGGCGGTGCCGGCGCGACCCGCACCGACCGCACACCCGAGGAGAGCAGTGTGAGAGAGCAGACGCTCGGCACCTTCATCGACCAGCTTGCGGCCCGTCTCCCCGCGCCGGGCGGCGGCGCGGTCGGGGCGCTGCACACGGCCCAGGCAGCCGCGCTCCTCGCCATGGTGGCCCGGTACAGCGACGGCAGCGCGTACGACGCGCACCGGACGGAGATCGACGGCGTCGTCACCGCCGCCGACCGGGCGAGCGCCCGCGCGCTGCTGCTCGCGCAGGAGGACGCGGCGGCGTTCACCGCCGTGACCCGCGCCTACCGGCTCCCCCGGGGCACCGCGCGGGAGAGGGCGGTCCGGTCGGCGGCCGTCGCGACGGCGCTCGAAGAGGCGGCGGCACCACCGGTCGAGACGGTCGGGCTGGCCGGGGAGCTCGTCGTCCTCGCGGAGCGTCTCGTACCGGTCGGCAACCGCCACGTCCTCGGCGACGTCGGTGCCGCGGCCGAGACGCTGCGGGCGGCAGCGGGGATCGCGTGCCTCACCGTCTCGGCCAACCTCGCCGGTATCACGGCCGAACGCCCGCGCGACCGCCTGCTGGCAGCCGTCGAGGACGCCGAGGGGGTCATGGAGCGGGCGGCGGCGGTGGCTGCCGCCGTCCGCTCGGCGATCCTCGGCGGACCAGCAGGCGCCGCCCCGCCACCCGCCCACCGAGTGGGCGAGCCGCCCCATGTGCCCGGCCTGTGACAGGTCACCGCGTTCACCGGTCTCTTCCGCGTTCAGCGGTCTCTTTCGCGATACTTGATGCGCGAGTGCCGCCGCACCCTTTCGACCTGCTCTGTGGCGGGCCAGGACGAGGGCCGCTCGTCCAGCGGGTGGCGCCACGAACGCAGCCACCCCGGCGGACTGATGCACACGGACGCCGAGGAACCCGCGTCAACGGCCCTGCGGCAACCTAGGGTTGGGGGAACTGCGGGAGTCGGGCGTTGACCTTGTCGAGCAGCGCTTCGAGGGTGTCTTTTTCGGCGTCGGTCAGTGGAGCGAAGATCATCTCGTCGACCTCGGCGAGGGCCGCGTTGAGCCCGGTGATCAGGTCGATGCCCGCGGGCGTCGCGTATACGCGCTTTTGGCGTTCGTTGCCTTCCTCGACCCGGCGCTCGACGAACCCTCGGCGCTCCAGCCCCTTCAGCATGAGCGAGATGTTGGACGCGGTCGTGCGGCTCATCTCCGCGATGTCGCGCTGGATCGCTCCCGGCCGCTGTTCGAGATATCCGATGACCATGGCCTGCTCGTGGGTGAGGCCGCGGTCGCGGACCCACGCCTCCGCCGCTTTTCTGTGGGTCCACAGAATCGAATGGAACAGCTCGAAGGACCGGTTGCGGTCTCCCGTGGGTTCGTCCATAACACCATTCTACGGTTGAACAGTGCAGCACTTAAGCGTTGTGGCGGGCCCCTGCGGGCGCGCGGCACGGCAGCGCGGGACGGCCGCCTTTGTGACGGGTGAGCGTGACGGGTGAGCGTGGAGACTCCGTCAACTCGGCATGGTTCCGTTCTTCCGCAGCGCCACGAGCGGGTTGTCCGTACGCCAGTACTCCTCGACGAGCCGTTCCTTGAGGAGGGCCTCCCGTTCGAGAGCGATCCGACGCAGGAACTCGGGGTCCTGGAAGAAGACCCGCTTGCGGACGACCTTGCCGTCTTCCAGGTCCACGAGTTCGATCGTCGTCATCGACCAAGGGTTGCCGGCCACGTCCACGCCGTGGTTGACGCCGACGCACACCACCCGGCCGGGGCCGTCGGCGATGTTCTCGTCCAGGGAGTGGTCGCGGTGTGTGAAGCCGCACAGTTCGTGCATCCGGTGGCGGCCGAGGGCGATCTCGTCGGGTCCTCGATAGACGCCCCCGACGGGTGCGCCGATGTTGATTTCGATCTCCTGCTCGTTCTCGAAGAAATCGACGACGGTGGCGAGGTCTTCGGAGGTGAACCCGCCCTGCTGGTCGGCGCGGGTCATCGCGGCGTAGAAGCCTGCCACGACCGCCCGGTCACGGTCTGCCTGCTGGTAGTCGGTCGAGTCGGTCGGCACGATGGTGTGCCCTCCTTGGCGCGTGTATCTGTGCGTGCATCGGATGGTGAGATCGGGGATCGCCACAGGCGGGGATCGCCATAGGCGGGCATCGCCATAGGCGGGCATCGCCATAGGCGGGCATCGCCACGGGCGGGGCCGGGGGGGCGCGGGGGGCGGGC
>NZ_JAIUKE010000782.1 GCF_020176795.1 Streptomyces sp. 8L | reverse complement strand
CTACACCGCGCACGACCGCGCGCCCCGGGGGCCGGGGCCCGGGGGGCGGGGGGCGAAGGCCGGAGCTGGAGGGCGAGAGAGGGCCCGGGGTTCTCAGTGCTCGGCGGGGGCCGGGCCCGGGCCGCCCGGTGTGGCCGCCGGATCGTTGCCCGCGGCGGCGGCCGCCTCGCTGTAGATGTCGGGTTCCAGGTAGATGGCCCGGGCGATGGGCACGGCCGCGCGAATCCGCGCCTCCGCGGCGTCGATGGCCGCCGCGACCTCGACGGCCGTGTCGTCGTGCCGTACGGCGATCTTGGCGGCGACGAGCAGTTCCTCGGGGCCCAGGTGCTGCGTACGCATGTGGATGACGCGGGTGACGCTCTCGCCGTCGACGGCGGCCTCGCGAATCCGCGCCACCTGCTCGGGGCCCGCGGACTCGCCCAGCAGGAGCGACTTGGTCTCCACGGCGAGCACCAGTGCG
Source organism: Streptomyces sp. 8L (assembly GCF_020176795.1). GTDB lineage: Bacteria > Actinomycetota > Actinomycetes > Streptomycetales > Streptomycetaceae > Streptomyces. Next base: position 2,160 of record NZ_JAIUKE010000782.1, on the reverse strand, counting down.
ATGACGATGAGCAGCGTGCCGATGCAGAGCGTACCGACGCCATCCCAGACGCCGTCGTGGGTGCCGAGCGAGAGTCCGACACCGGCGAGGGCGAGGACGAGGCCGATCAGGGCCCCGAAGTCCTCAAGCAGGACGACGGGCAGCTCGGGGGCCTTCGCACGGCGGATGAACTCCACCCACGAGATGGAGCCGCGCGTGACGTTCGATTCCTTCATGGCCGTGCGGAAGGAGAAGCCCTCCGCGAGGATCGAGAAGACGAGGACGCCGATGGGCCAGTACCAGTCGTCCAGCGGGTGTGGGTGCTTGACCTTCTCGTAGCCCTCGTACACCGCGAACATCCCGCCGACGGAGAACAGCACGATGGAGACCAGGAAGCCGTAGACATAGCGCTCGCGGCCGTAGCCGAACGGATGCTCCTCGGTCGCCGCGCGCTTGGCGCGCTTGCCGCCGAGGAGGAGCAGTCCCTGGTTGCCGGAGTCGGCGACCGAGTGGACGGCCTCGGCGAGCATCGAGGACGACCCGCTGAACAGGAACGCCACGAACTTGGCCACCGCGATCGAGAGGTTGGCGCCGAGCGCCGCCACGATCGCCTTCGTTCCGCCTTGCGCGCTCATGAGGTGCGCGATGTCCCTTCTCGCGGTGCCGGCGCCAGTGCTGGTGCCGGTGTCGGTCCTGTGCCGGGCTGGTCCCGGCCGTCGGGGCTGGTCCCGGTCGTCGGGGGCTGGTCCGGTGCCTGGGCTGGTCCCGGTCGTCGGGTGCGCGGTCGTAGGCCGCGCCGCGCCGCCGGTGTACGCCGTCCGTGCGTCGTACATGTCATACGTACGGCCGGTCATTCCAGTCGTACGTACGGCCGGTCATTGTTGCAGCCGTGCCCCGCCGGCGGGGCGGGACGGAGGATCAGATCAGCACAGTGGCGCGGAAGACCGTGCCGGACCCGGACAGTTCGGTCCTCTCGCCCGCGGGGACGAACACGGCCTCACCGGGCTTCAGTTCCAGGTCGTTCGCGTGGGGCGTGCCGGAGGTGCAGAGCAGGATCTGCGGGGCGGACGGCGCCGTCAGATCCCTGGGGGCACCGCCGGGGGCGAGGACGTGGCGCGAGAGGCGGAACTCGTCGATCGGCGTCGCGTAGACCTCGGCGCCGTCGGCGTCGGGCTCCGGGCGGAGCACGTCGGCGTCGGCCGGGTCGAAGCGGACGACGCGCAGGAGCTCCGGCACGTCGACGTGCTTGGGAGTGAGGCCGCAGCGCAGGACGTTGTCCGAATTCGCCATGATCTCCACGCCGAGTCCGCTCAGGTACGCGTGCGGGACGCCGGCGCCGAGAAACATCGCCTCACCGGGCTGGAGCGTCACGGGGTTGAGCAGCATCGCGGCGATGACGCCCGGGTCTCCGGGGAAGTGGCGGGCGGCGGAGGCGTAGGGCTCGTACGGGCCGCCGAGACGCTCGGCGGCGGCAGCGGCCTCCCGTACGGTCGCGGCCGTCTCGGCGGGGTCGCCGGACAGCACGGCGGTGAGGACCTCGCGCAGGGCGGCGCCCTCGGGGCGCGCGCGCAGGAGGTCCACGTACGGCTTGAGCGAGTCGACCTCCAGCGCCTCCAGCGTCGCGGCGGCCTCGGCCGCGGGGCGGAAGCCGCACAGGCCCTCGAACGGCGTGAGCGCGCAGATGAGTTCGGGCTTGTGGTTGGCGTCCTTGTAGTTCCGCTCCGGCGCGTCGAGCGGGACGCCCCTGCGCTCCTCCTCCGCGAAGCCCTCCCGCGCCTGGGCGAGATCGGGGTGGACCTGGAGGGACAGCGGGGACCCGGCCGCGAGGAGCTTCAGCAGGAACGGCAGGCGCGGCCCGAACTTCGCGACGGTCGCGGCGCCGAGCTCCGACTCCGGGTCGGCGGCGATCAGGTCGGAGAGCGCGACCTCGCGCGGGCCGCCGTCCTCGCCGGTACGGACGACGCGCGACGGGTCTCCGGGGTGGGCGCCCATCCAGACCTCGGCCTGGGGCTCGCCGGTGGGCCCGATGCCGAGGAGCTCGGGGATGGCGGTCGTGGACCCCCAGGCGTAGGGGCGCACGGTGTTGGAGAGGCGATCCATGGCGGGGCTCTTCTTCCTTGAACTGGGGCGTTCGGTGCTGGGGCGATCAGTGGTGGGGCGTTTGGTGCTGGGGTATTTGGT
>NZ_JAIUKE010000781.1 GCF_020176795.1 Streptomyces sp. 8L | reverse complement strand
GGCCCCGCGGCGTCCGCCGCCCCGCCGACGCCGGCCGATCATGCGAAAGGCCAGGTCGGAGCCGATTGTCAGTGGTGGCCCGCACCATGGGACACAGACGGCCACCGTGCCGTCACACTCGACAGGAGGTTCGTCATGGCCAGCTCCTCCGCGGGCGCCGCACGCCGGCTGCCGGCAGGCGGCCCCGCCCCCTCGCCGACGACCGGTCCGCCCACCGACATCCACCCCGTCTCACGCCGGGCGGGCGCACCGCCCGCCGCGCTCGACCTGCTCGCCCAGGCGCGCGAGGGGCTCGACGAGGCCACCGCACTCGAAACACCCAACGAGCGCTACGCGACGGCCCACCTCGCCGCGCTGCGCACCGCCGCGGCCGTGCTCGCGGCCCGCGGCCGTCCCGAGACCACCCCGCAGCGCCGCCGCCGCATCCGCAGCGCCTGGGAGGTGCTGCCGGAGATCGCCCCGGAGCTGACCGAGTGGAGCGCGCTGTTCGCCGCGGGCGCCCGGCGGCGGGCCCGTGCCGAGGCCGGCATACAGGGCGCGGCAGGCATACGCGACGCGGACGACCTGCTGCGGGACGTGGAGATGTTCCTGCGCCTCGTGGAGCGTCTGCTCGTACGGGAGCCCACGCTGCCGCTGCCCCGCGCGGGCACCACTGGTGCCTGAGGGACCAGAGACACCAGAGAGACCAGAGGGAAAGGCGGGGCATGGGAGACGGACGAGCAGGCAATAGGGTGGACGGTACGCACCGTCGCACCGTCCACGCCGCAGCACGCGGCACCGCGCCGAGGAGTCAACTGCCGTGTCGGACCCTTCCCCTGCCACCGGCGGCGAGTCGCCGTCGTCCCGCCGCGGCCCGCTGCGCACCGGCGTGGTCCGGGAGGTCCTGGACGAGGCCCTCGCGCGCCGGGCCAAGAGCACCGGAGCCGACGTGCTCGACGTACTCGACACGGGCGGCGGCAGCGGCAACTTCGCGGTGCCCGTCGCGAGCCTCGGCCACCGGGTCACCGTCGTCGACCCCAGCCCCGACGCGCTGTTCGCGCTGGAGCGAAGGGCCGCCGAGGCCGGCGTCGCCGACCGGGTGCGCGGCGTGCAGGGCGACATCAACGGTCTGTTCGACGTCGTCGGCCGAGGCGCCTTCGACGCGGTCCTGTGCCACGGCGTCCTGGAGTACGTGGAGGACCCCGCGGACGGGCTGCGCAAGGCGGTCGAGGCGCTGCGGCCCGGAGGCGCGCTCAGCCTGCTGACCGCGGGGGTCGGCGGCGCCGTACTCGCCCGCGCCCTCGCCGGGCGCTTCGTGGAGGCGCGCCAGGCGCTGACCGGCCCGGACGGGCGCTGGGGCCCCGGCGACCCGGTGCCCAGGCGCTTCACGGCTGAGCAGCTCACGTCCCTCGCGGGCGACGCGGGTCTCGCGGTGGCGTCGGTGCACGGCGTCCGGGTCTTCGCGGACCTCGTCCCCGGCGGTCTCGTGGACACCGAGCCGGGCGCTCTTGAGGCGCTGCTCAAGCTGGAGGCCGAGGCCGCGGTCCTGCCGGCGTTCCAGGCGGTCGCCACCCAGTTGCACGTACTCGCGGAGAAGCGCGGCTGATCAGGCACTGCCGCCCTCGCCGAAGCCGCTCGGGTACCGCATGGAGTACGACACAAGCCCGCCCGCCAGCGGGCTTGGCGCCGTATGATCGGGGTACACCATTCGGCATGAGGGATCGGGTGTTGGGGAATCAACGCCTCAGCGGCCGAGTCCTCGTGGCGGTCCGGATTGGCGAAATGGCGTTGAGGGCGGGTTTCTCGGGGGCGATTCCCCGCTTATCCTGAAGGAGCCGCATACCGGCCGCCCCCGCGGCCGACGACTAGGAGGACTCCGTGCCGCTCTCGGAGCACGAGCAGCGAATGCTCGAGCAGATGGAGCGAGCGCTGTACGCAGAAGATCCCAAGTTCGCGACAGCGCTTGAGGGAAGCGGGCTGCGTACGTACACCCGGCGACGGGTCTACCAGGCGGTCGTTGGCTTCTTGGTGGGTATCGCGCTCCTCATGTCAGGAATGGTCGCCCAGCAGATCTGGATCAGCGTGGTGGGGTTCCTCGTCATGCTCGGCTGTGCCGTGCTGGCCGTCACGGGCTGGCGCAGGGCACCGAAGCGGGGCGAGCAGCAGGTTCCGGCACCGGGCCGCATGGGCGGTGGCCGCGGGGAGCGGCAGCACCGCTCCATGATGGACAGGATCGAGCAGCGCTGGCAGCGGCGCCGCGACGAACAGGGCCGGTGACCTGGGCAGGACAGCGGTTGGGCCGCGGGGCCCGGCTCCGGGGGGGGGGGGGGGGGGGGGGGGGGGGGGGGGGGGGGGGGGGGGGGGGCCGGGGGGGGGGGGGGCCCCCCCCCCCCCCCCCCCCCCCCCCCCCCCCGCCGTGTGCGGCACCGGCCCCGGCCCCAGCCGTAAGCCGTAAGGCACCGTGAGGCGGCCTGCTGCGAGGCCGCGTGCTGCGGGCCCGCGGGGGAAGAGCCGCGGGGGAGACCGGACGCCCGGCCTCCCCGATACGCGCCTGCGCCGCCCAGCTCTCTGACCTCAGCCCGGACGGGCCCTTGTCCGGCACGGCCCCGGCCGCCCCCGGCCCTCGGCCCTCGGCCTGACCCGTCCCGACC
>NZ_JAIUKE010000780.1 GCF_020176795.1 Streptomyces sp. 8L | reverse complement strand
CGCTCTGTTCACACCCGCGAGGTCGGTACCGTCCTTCGGCCCGCCGGCCGCGCGCCGCGCGTCCGCCCCGCGCGCTCCCGCGGGGCGCTCCGGGAGGCTCGGGGTCGGCTGCGGGACCTCCGCGCACCCCCCGGCCCGCTGGGCGCCCGGGGGCCTTGCCGGGAGAGCCCCGTAGGCGCCGGCACCACAGCCACATCCACCGCCCCCGCGACCGCCCTCAAGCGCTGCCCGATCATGGCCTGTTCTTCCCCCGCCCCCGTGTGAAACCCCTCTTTTCCCGGTACCTGTCCATAGAGGTCCGGACACCCCGACAAGGGCGCACCGTGCGCCGTGGCGGTCCGCTGCCGCCCGGCGGGGCGTTTCGCCACCGGGCCGCACCTTCAGAAGGAGGCCGACGGTGGTACGCAATGTCATCGGCGGGATCATCGCCCTCGCGGGCGCGGCGGCGGCCGTACTCGGCCCGTTCCTGTCCTGGTACAACGGCCGTCAGGGCCGCCACTACCGGCTCGCGGAACTCTTCGAGGCGCAGGGCGTCACGAGCGCGGGGACCGGCGTGTGGGGCTCGCTCGTCGCGCCGTTCGCGTTCGCCGCACTGGTGACGCTGATCGGCCTCGCCCTCCGCTCGCGAGCCCTCGTCACGTTCGCGGGACTGGTCGTCATCGGCTTCACCGTGCTGTGGATGGTCCGTCAGGGCCAGGCCGCGGGCAGTCTCGTCGTGGACAGCGACGGCTCAGGGCTCGGCCAGGGCGTCGCGTACAGCGCGGGCGGCGGGATCGCGCTGCTCCTCGCGGCGGTGGTGATGCGGGGGCGCGGGCGCCGCGCCGGCTCCGTACCGCCGGGGCGCGAACCGGAGCAGGGGGCGCCGGGGTACGGCGACGGCGGCTGGTACGACGGCGGGTACGGCGGCCCGGGCGAGGGGCCGGGAAGCGGCCCGGCCTCAGGCGCGGGACCCTACGGGCGCTGAGCCGCCCGCGGCCCCCGGCCGCCGGGGCGCCGCCCGTCCGGCGGCGGCCCGTGTCCTGCCGGCGGCCCTGTGTCCTGCCGGCGGCCCGTGTCCGCTCAGCGGCCCGCGCCCGGGCCGCGTCCCGTCGCCGTGCCCTTCACCGCGTCGAGCGCGTACACGCAGCGGTCCTTGCTGCACGCGTAGACCACGCCGCGCTCCGCGACCGGCGAGCCGGTGATCTCGCCGCCGGTCGCGAGCTTCCAGCGCAGCTGGCCCCCGCTCGCGTCGAGCGTGTACAGGACATGGTCGGCGGAGCCGAAGTGCAGCCTGCCGTCCGCGACCACCGGGGCGCCGATGAGGTCGCCGCCCGCCGCGAACCGCCATTTGGGTGTACCCGCGACGGCGTCCAGCGTGTACAGCGCGCTGCCGCTGCCGACGTGCACGTTGCCACCCGCGACGAGCGCGGGCTCCACCGACGCCCGGGACTCCGTCGCGATGCGCCAGCGGTCCTTGCCGGTGGCGGCGTCGAGCGCGTACACGGTGCCCAGATAGTCCACGAGGTACACGCCGCCGCCCGCGACGGCGGGCCCCGGCGCGAAGGCGGGCGGCGAGAGGAAGACGGCGGGCGCCTCGAAGTGCCAGCGCACGTGCCCGCCCGCGACATCGACGGACAGGACGCGCGTACCGGCCGCCACATACAGCTGTCCGTCCGGCGCGGGCGTGATCCGCACCGGCACCCCGCCGCAGGACGCGCCGTCGCCGACCGGGTAGGACCAGCGCTCGGTGCCGCCGCGCGCGTCGAGCGCCCGCAGGCGGGCGTCCTTCCACACGTAGACGGTGCCGTCGTGGATCACGGGGCCCGCCTCCGGCGTCTCGAACTCCGTCTGCGCGCCGGCGACCTCCCACAGCCTCTCGCCGCTCGACGCCTCCCAGGCCTGGACGCCGCCGCCGCGCGTGCCGGTGACGACGACGCCCCCGTCCACCTTGAGCGAGTACACCCAGGCGTCGGTCCCGAGGCGCCAGCGCTCCGCGCCGTCCTTCGCGTCGAGCGCGTACAGCGTCGGCCCGTCGGAGGCGTGGATCAGGCCGCCGGAGACCGCCATCGACCAAGCGACGTCGCGGGTCTTGAACTGACGCCTGCCGGTGCCCACGTCCAGGGCGTGGACCTCGAACGACGTCACGTACAGCAGGTCCCCCGCGACGACCGGCGTGCCCCACACGTCGTTCGACATGCGAAACCGCCAGGGCCGCCACTGCGGCGGTCCTGCCGGCGTGGCCTGCGGCGCGGCGGGCGGGGGCACCGGGGCGCCCGCGGGGGCCGTGGCGCGGCCGGCGGTGAGCCCGGCCGGCGGAACGATCCAGCCGGTGGCCGCTCCGGCGTCGGGGCCTGCCGGGGCGGCCTGGTGGTGGGCGGCGGTCGCGAGCGGGCCGGGACCGATCGGTACGGGCGAGGAGCCGAGGTGCACGGGCCCGCCGAGGGAGCCGCCGTTCTGCCCGGGCCCGGGGGACGGCTGCGCGGCGTGCAGCGGACCCGGCCGGGCGTGCGTCCGCGGCTCGGGGGCCGCCGGCGGGGCCTGGGACAGCGACTGCGCGTGGCGCCGCGCCTGGCCGGCCGGACCCCCCCCCCCCCGGGGGATCGGCCGATCCGCTGACTCCGCCCGACACGAGTACCTGGGGCTCCGCGCAGCGGAGGCTCGGGGCCGACGAGATC
>NZ_JAIUKE010000779.1 GCF_020176795.1 Streptomyces sp. 8L | reverse complement strand
CGACGGGGGCGGGGCGCGACACAATGGCGGTGTAGCCGCCGCACCACGGCATGGCTGTCCGGCACCAGGAGGGGCGTAATGTCTGATCTTCCCCGGAAGGCTGTCACCCGCACTGCCAAGTTGGCCGCGCTGCCGATCGGGTTCGCGGGCAGGGCGACCTGGGGGCTGGGCAAGCGGATCGGCGGCGCGTCCGCCGACATGGTCACCAAGGAGCTCCAGCAGCGGACGGCCGACCAGCTGTTCAAGGTCCTCGGTGAGCTCAAGGGCGGCGCGATGAAGTTCGGGCAGCTGCTGTCCGTCTTCGAGTCCGCCCTGCCCGAGGAGGTGGCGGGACCCTACCGGGCGACGCTGACGAAGCTCCAGGACGCGGCGCCCCCGATGCCGACCCAGACGGTGCACGGGGTGCTCGCCGATCAGCTGGGCGAGGACTGGCGCGAGCTGTTCCTGGAGTTCGAGGACAAGCCGTCCGCGGCGGCGTCCATCGGCCAGGTGCACCGGGCCGTGTGGCACGACGGGCGCGAGGTCGCGGTCAAGGTGCAGTATCCGGGTGCGGGCGAGGCGCTGCTGTCCGACCTCAGCCAGCTGAGCAGGTTCGTGCGGCTGCTCGGCCCGCTGATCCCCGGCATGGACATGAAGCCGCTGGTCGCGGAGATGCGCGACCGCGTCTCCGAGGAGCTCGACTACGCGCTTGAGGCCGAGGCGCAGCGGGCGCACGCGGACGAGTTCGCGGACGATCCCGATGTCGTGGTGCCGGACGTGGTGCACCAGGCCGACCAGGTCCTCGTGACGGAGTGGATCGACGGGACACCGCTCGCCGAGATCATCTCGTCGGGCACGCAGGAGCAGCGGGACCGGGCGGGCCAGCTGCTCGCGCGGTTCCTGTTCTCCGGCCCGATGCGGACGGGCCTGCTGCACGCGGACCCGCACCCGGGCAACTTCCGGCTGCTGCCGCCGCGCGAGAGCGCGCCCGGTGATCCGTCGGGAGGTCCGGACGGGGGCGGCGAGCTGCGCCTCGGCGTCCTCGACTTCGGGACGGTGGACCGGCTGCCGGGCGGGCTGCCCGAAATCATCGGCGACGCGCTGCGCATGACGATCGACGGCGAGTCCGACGCGGTGTACGAGATGCTGCGGGCCGAGGGGTTCGTCAAGGAGACCATCGACCTCGAACCGGAGGCGGTGCTCGACTATCTGCTGCCGATCATCGAGCCGGCGGGGGTGGACGAGTTCACCTTCACCCGCGCCTGGATGCGCAACCAGGCGGCGCGGATCGCCGACCCCCGCTCCCCCGCGCACCAGTTGGGCAGGCAGCTGAACCTCCCCCCGTCGTACCTGCTGATCCACCGGGTCACGCTGAGCACCATCGGCGTGCTGTGCCAGCTGGGTGCCACGGTGCGGCTGCGGGACGAGTTGGAGGACTGGCTGCCGGGCTTCTACGTCGAGTGGGTCTACGAGGACGAGGAAGCCGACGAGGCCGAGGCTGACGCGGCCGGTGGGACCGAGGAGGCCAGTGTGGTCGACGGGACTGTGGCGGCCGAGGGGCACCAGCGCACTGAGGCGGGCAGAGGGGCCCGGGACGCCGGGGCCCCGGCGGACCCCGACGGCGAGGATGGCGCGGGGAACGGCGAAGCGGGGGCGAGCCCCTCGGGACCCGCTCCCGCTGTCGGTGACTGAGCGACGGCACGGCTGGACGCGGAGGCCGGCCCTCCGCGACCGCGCCAACGGCCGGCGCGTCATGACGGCCTGCGCCACGTGACTGGCGGCGCCACGTGACAGCCGGTGGCACGCGGCGCCGACGGTCGGCGCCGCGTGCTCGTCCTTACCGCATGATGGCCATCACTGCATGACGGCCATCGCGAGGGCGCGGCGGGCGCGCTTCGACACGCGCTCGGCGCGCCGTTGCATGCGCCGTGCCATCAGCACGTGCGTCGCCTGGCGGCCGGCCGCGGCGTCACGGAGTCTTTCCTCCATATGCGCACGTGCCAGGGCTTCTGGGATGAGTTGCATCTCGCGGGTCCTGTTCTGACGCGCCTCGTGCGCGCCCTTCGTGTTGAAGACAGTCGTCGTGGAGCCTTGGGGCTCGCTGGGGGAAGAGGTCATCGGAGCCTGCTTCTGGGGATCGTGCGTGAGGGGACGGTCGATCGTTCCGCGCGCGTTCATGCCGCGACCGGGTTCTTGCGCGGGCGGCCGCGAGGCCTCTTGCGGGCCACGACGACCCCCTGGACGAAGAGCTCACCACCCCAGACACCCAGGGCTCGCGGCGCTCCTTGGCCCCGGCGAGGCAGGCCTCGACCAGCGGGCAGGTACGGCAGAGGGCCTTGGCGTACTCGACGTCGGCCGGCGACTCCGCGAAGAAGACCTCCGGGTCGTAGGCGCGGCAGGGGACGGGCGAGCCGAGGTTCTCGATCGCCTCGTCGAGGGCGGTGAGCTGGGTGAGCGGGGTCAAGGCGGAGTCCTCCGTGAGGCCGGGCGGCGGGATCGTTTCGGAAGGCGGTACGGACGGGGCGTGCGCTTCGAGTTGCACGGGGTTTCTTCCTCGTCTTTTCGGATGGTCCGGTCCGGCCGGTCGGCCGGACGTCGTCTGGTACCGGGTGTTCGTGCCCGAGGCCCCTTCGCTCGGTCCGTCCCTGTCGGGACAAACAGAAGGGCCGCGGAACCCGGGTGGGGTTCCGC
>NZ_JAIUKE010000778.1 GCF_020176795.1 Streptomyces sp. 8L | reverse complement strand
CCCCGGTCTCTACACAGCCACGACCTGGACACCAAATGCCTTGCAAACAAAGGCAGATCACTAACTTCCCGGCCTTGGGTCAAGGCCCGTGCAGCCGACGCCGTGACCCCTTGTCTGCGAAGAACGCGAACGTATCCTTCGAGAGCCGAGCGTCGCCGAGAGTTCCCTCGCCGCCGCATAGCCGGTGACCAGGTAGCTGACGTGCCCGCGCGACCCGGTGGGCACGGACTGCACCGGCATCTGGCCCTCATGGCCGCAAAACTGGGGTGGGGGCCCTGAAGAAAGCAGGGGTCCATGCCGCCTTTCCAGCGCATCCGCTACGACATCCAGTGCGAGTCGATGCGCGTCGGACACGTATACGGCATCTTCCTCGACCGCTGCGCGCTCCTGACGGCCCCCGAAGTGGTGCTCTTCCCGTGCGAGTTGGCATACCTCCGCTCGCGCAGCATCCACGACCACGATGAGGTCCTTATCGAGATGAAACGGATCGACAGCTGGCTCTGTGAGTACCTCACCAGTCGCGGCTGGGCGGCCGAGCAGACCTTCTATTCCAAGCGCAGCTTCCTTCGCGGCGCCGTCGCTCTTCGCCCGGCCCTCGCTACGCCATGACCGACCGAGCGGCCCCCGCCGCCACGTTGGATGACGCGTCGGTCACCGTCAGCACCAGACGGTGATCGGAGCACGGGGCGAGCTCCTCCCCGCAGCCGTTCCACTTTCCGCAGGGACGGGTGAGTCTGCTGGTCAGGGCGAGCCGTTCGAGGGCGTCGGTGAGTCACGGGCCCAGGGGCCAGTGGTGGGCGAGGCGGAGGACGCGGCGTCGGTCGGTGGTGACGAGCTGTCCAGCCGCGGAGGCGACGGGGTCCCAGAGCCGCGCGCGCCGGAGAGCCCTTACGGCAGGTCAGGCACCGGTCCCACTGCTGTCACCAGTGATCTGCTTCTTGCCGAGCGGCTTGATGGTGATTGTCGCCCGCCATGCGTGCAGTAACGCGAAGGCCCCGCCCACACCCCAAAAGGAGTGGGCGGGGCGAGGGCCGGTCAGCGGCGAGGGCGGCCGCGGTGGTTGCGGGGCGAGGTGTCGATCGGGGAGGCCGACCTGCGGGAGCGGCGGCGCTCTTCCTCCTCGAATCGCCGGAACTCCGGCGGCTGCTCGGACTCCGGCAGCGCGCCCATTGTCATCCGCGCGAACATGCGCTCCCCGGCTTCGTGGACGGACTGCCGAGAGGGCAGGTCGCCGGCCCGCTCGCGCTCGCCGACGGGGCGCCGGTCGTACGGGTCGAGCCTCGTGCTGAACCGCATTCCCAGCGGCTCGTAGGGCGACCTGACGCTGTACTCGGCCTCGGCGTACTGGTTCGGCCCGATGTACCCGTTCGAGCCCATCTGCGTGATGGGCGCGCCGAGGATGTCGACACCGGAACGCGGTGGGACGGGCCTGGTAGGACGACCGGAAGACGTCATGCGGGGCTCGACGGCACCGGCACCCGACGCGGCGGATTCATAGCGGAGGTGGTGCATGTTCGTCTGCTGCGTGCCGACGAGCATGTTGTCGCGCCGCTGCGGCGTGCCGTCCACCGGGTTGCCGTGTGACCAGGCGGAGTGGCGGTGCAGCCAGCTGTAGTCGGCGGGCCGGCTGCCCGACCGTCGCGCCGCCTCCCGCGCGGACTCGCCCATCAGCGTGTTCTGGTCAGGCTGCCGGCGGCGCGGCACGCTCGCGATGGAATCGGCGGTCACGTAGCTGACGCCGTTGTCCTGGTAACGGGGGTTGCGCGAGTGCGTGTCCTCGATCCAGTCGTCGTCGCTGTCCCAGGAAGGGCTGCGGGTGACGGTGACGATCCGATGATCGTCTCTGGCGCGCTGTACGGACGGCACCGCCGGTGTCGTGGACGGCACAACCGCCTGCGCGCCCTGGGCGGAAATGTCCGCCGTGTGCTGCACGGGTGCGTTGCGCATGCTCGTCGCCCACGCTTCCGCGTCCTTCTCGTCCGCGTCGCCGGAGTGCGAGACGGAGAGCCCGCCTCCGTTGTTCGTGCCCGCCACGGGCCCCCGCTGCTGCTGCCAGGTGTGCCGCAGCTCGTGCAGGATGGTGTGCTCGTCGTGACCGCCATCGCCCACCACGATGTGCCGCCCCGTGGTGTAGGCGCGGGCCCCGAGCTCGGCCGCCGAGCGCCGTGCCTCCGCGCCGGTGTGCATCTCGACGTCGCCGAGGGAGGTGCCCAGGCCCCGCTCGGCCTTGAGCCTGATCGCCGGGTCGACCGGCCGGCCCCTGGACTGAATGACCTTGAGCACGGACGAGCTCTGTACGGGCTGGTCGTGGCCACACCCCGCGCCATGCTCGTGCTCCTCCTTGGCCCGCTCGCGCCGCTGCGTGGCGATCAGGTGCGCCACGGCGGCGTTGCCCGCAGAGCGCTGCAGTTCCAGAAGGGGGATGATCGGTGCAGTAGGTCGCGCCGACCGGCGCGCAGCGTCGAGCGACGCGGCCCCGGCGCCCCTGCGGTGTGTATGCATAGGCCCTCTCTGTTCAGATAGTACATATCGGTTCCACCTCAGCAAACTGCCGCACCAGAGCGATGGCAAGGTACTGGAGGGCACAGTTCGAGGACCTAGTGTCCTGAGTCGGTAGTTCGCTTGCGGTTATAGGGTGGGGCGATGCCTGGTCCGAAGCCGTTGCCGCTGGAGTT
>NZ_JAIUKE010000777.1 GCF_020176795.1 Streptomyces sp. 8L | reverse complement strand
GGAGCGGAGCCGTGGTGGCTCCCGCCCTCGCGCGAAGAGCCTCCCGCGGGGGGGGGGGCGCCGCCCGGGGGCGCGCCGGGGGGGGGCGGGGGCGCCCGGGGGGGCGGGGGGGCCGGGGGGGGCGGTGGCCGGCCGGGCGTGCGGGCACCCCTACGCCCCGGCGGGGGTGGGGGGGGGGCCCGGCGTGGGCGGCGGCGGGCCCGGCGGCGGCGGCCAGGACGGTACAGGCGCCGGCGGGCGGGCCGCGGCGGGCGGCCCGACGGGACGTTCCGGAGGATGGTCATGAGCGGCCGGGGGAAGCTGACGCTGGGCGCCCTGCTCGCCACGCTGCTGGCGGCGTGCGCGCTGCTGCCGCTGGTCAACTCGTATCTGTGGCTGTTCGAAGCCGCCGTACTCGCGGGCCTGGTCAGCGGGGTCGGGGCGCTGGCGCGCCGGGTTCCGCTCGCCAGGACGCTCACCGTCCTGCTCCAGGCGATCGTGGTCCTGCTGCTCCTCACCGTCGTCTTCGCGCGGAACGCGGCACCGCTCGGCCTGCTCCCGACCCCGGGCGTCTTCCAGCGGTTCTCCACGCTGCTGACGTCCGGCGGCCAGGACGTCACGCGGTACTCGATCCCCGCGCCGCCCACCGACGGCATCAAGCTGATGCTGATCGGCGGTGTGCTGGTCATCGGACTCGCCGTGGACGCGATCGCCGTCACGTTCCGCAACGCGGCCCCCGCGGGACTGCCGCTGCTCGCGCTGTACTCGGTGGCCGCGGGCATCTCGGCGGACACCGGGTCCACCGCGAGCTGGCTGTGGTTCCTGCTGGCCGCCGCCGGCTATCTGTTCCTGCTTCTCACGGAGGGCGGCGACCGGCTCTCCCAGTGGGGGCGGGTCTTCGGCGGCGGTCAGCGCAGGCCGGGCCACCCGCCCGGCGCACCGCCGGCGCGCGCGTCGGCACCGGCGCGCACCGGCCGGCGCATCGGTGTGGTGGCGCTCGGGATCGCCCTCGTCGTCCCGCTGGCGCTGCCGACTCTCGGCGGCGGGCTGCTCGCCGGCATCGGCGGCGGCAACGGCCCCGGGATCGGCGGGGGCACCATCTCGGCGGTGAATCCGCTGGTGTCCCTCCAGGACGACCTCAACCAGGACGACGACCGGGAGGCCCTGCGCTACCGCACCAACGCCACCGACGGGCAGGGCATGTACCTGCGGATCATGTCGCTCGACGAGTTCGACGGCACGACCTGGCGGTTCTCGCAGCGCAAAGTGCAGGACGTACCGGACTCCCTGCCTGCACCGCAGGGCCTCGCGCCCGATGTGAGCACCACGAGGATCGCCACGAGCATCACGGCTGCCCCCTGGTACCGGCAGAACTACCTGCCGATGCCGTACCCGGCCACGCATGTCTCGGTGCGGGGCCGCTGGCGGTACGAGCCGGAGGGCCGCACGCTCGTCGGCGACCGGGGACAGTCCACGCGGGACGCGCGCTACACCGTCGACAGCCTGGAGGTGAACCCGAGCAGGCAGCAACTGGCCTCCGCGGGGCGGCCTCCCGCGTCGATCCAGCACGAGTACACCGAGGTGCCGTCCAGCCTGCCTGCCGTGGTGAAGAAGACCGCCGAGGACGTCACGGCGGGGTCGAAGAACAACTACGAGAAGGCCGTCGCGCTCCAGGACTGGTTCGCGGCCGACGGCGGCTTCACCTACGACACCCACGTCAACTCGGGCACGGGCCCGGACGCGATCGCCAGATTCCTGAAGGAAAAACGCGGCTTCTGCATACACTTCTCCTTCACGATGGCGGCGATGGCCCGCACCCTGGGCATCCCCGCCCGGGTCGCGGTCGGCTTCGCGCCGGGCACCCCCGAGGGCGACGGCACCGTGGACGTCGGGCTGCGGGACGCGCACGCCTGGCCCGAGCTGTACTTCCAGGGCGTCGGCTGGACGCGCTTCGAGCCGACGCCGAGCCGGGGCAGCCTGCCCGCCTACACGCTGCCCGCGTCACCGTCCGACCCCGACACCGGGACCTCGGTGCAGCCGGCCCAGCCCGAGTCGGCCGCGCCCTCCACGGCCCCTTCGTCGTCCAGCAGCTGTGCCCCGCAGGACCAGCGGCTCGGCGCGTGCGGTCAGGCCGCGGCGCAGGCGCCGGAGCCGCCCTCCGGCCCCGGGGCCCGGAGCGGGACGTGGACGCTGGTCGGCGCCGGGATCGCGCTGCTGGTCCTGGTCGGGCTGCTTCCCCTGCTGTACCGGACGAGGACCAGGGCCCGCAGGCTCGGCGCGGGCGCGCACCTCGGCGCGGAACCGGGCGCGCCGGCCCTCGCCGCCTGGCAGGAGCTGACCGACACGGCCTGGGACCACGGCATCGTGCCCGACGAGGCGCGGACGCCGCGCCGTGCTGCGGAGCGGATCGTGGCGCTGGGCTCGCTGGACGAGGCGGCAGCGGCCGCGGTGCACCGGCTGGCGGACGCGGTGGAGCAGGTCCTGTACGCGCCGGCGCCGGCGCCGCGCACGGGCCTCGCCGAGGACGTGGGCCGGGCCAGGGCCGCACTGCGCGCCTCGGCGGGCAGGGCCACCAGGCTCCGGGCGCTGCTGCTGCCCCGCTCGTCCGTCCGGGTGGTCTGGGCGCTGTCACAGCGCCGGGAGTCCCTCGCGTCCCGCTGGGCGCCGCAGCGCCTGCTCCCGGCCTCCTGGCGCAGGCCGTAGC
>NZ_JAIUKE010000776.1 GCF_020176795.1 Streptomyces sp. 8L | reverse complement strand
GTACCGGCCGAGGACCCGGGCGAGCAGCAGTTCGTCGGGGACCGTGCCGAACAGCCGGCTGTCCCCCTCCGCGGCGGGGGGGGGGGCCCCCCCCCCCCCCCCCCCCCCCCCCCCCCCCCCCCCCCCCCGTTCCGCCCCGCCCTCGGGGCGAGCGGTCAGTCCTCGTCCCCGGCGTCCCGCGGGGCCACCCGAGGGGCCTCGCCGGGGGCAGCCGGGGCCTCGTCCTCGGCCCGGCTCCCGTGGCCGTCGCCGTTCTCGTCCTCGGGGGACGCGTCGTTCTCGGCGTTCTCGACGTTCTCGTCGTCGTCGGACTCGACGCGGTCCCCGGACTCGGAATCGTCCTCGGCCCGCGCGTCGGCGCTGTCGGCGGCGTCGGTGTCGGAGTCGTCGTCGGAGTCGGTGTCGGTGTCGGTGGTGGCGTCGTCGGCGTCGGCCTCGCCCAGCGCGTCCACGAACTCGATGCCGTCGAGCTCGGCCAGCCGGTCGGAGGCGTCCGTCGCACCGTCCTTGTCGGACTCGTTGGCACGCGCGAACCACTCCCGCGCCTCACCCTCGCGGCCGGCCGCGAGGAGCGCGTCCGCGTAGGCATAGCGCAGCCGGGCGGTCCACGGATGGACGGCGTGCGAGGCCAGCTCGGGGCTCTGGAGGGTCACGATGGCGGCGTCGAGCTGCCCCATGTCCCGGCGCGCGCCCGCGGCCACGAGCCGCATCTCGACCTGGCCGGCCTTGTCCAGCTTCTGCACCTCGGACTCGCCCGCCATCGCGAGCGCGCGCTCCGGCCTGCCGAGCCCCCGCTCGCAGTCGGCCATGACGGGCCACAGGTCGACGTTGCCGGTCATGCGCCGCGCCGCCCGGAACTCGGCCAGCGCCTCGGCGTACTTCTGTGTCGCGTAGGCGGCGAAGCCGGCGGCCTCCCGTACGGCGGCGACGCGGGACGCGAGCCGGAGCGCGATACGTGAGTAGGCGTACGCCTGCTCGGGGTCCTCGTCGATGAGCTGCGCGACCATCACGAGGTTGCGGGCGACGTCGTCGGCGAGCGTCTTGGGCAGGCTCATGAGCTCCTGCCGCACGTCCCTGTCGATCTCCTCGCCGGTGACCTCGGGCGGGATCGGCAGCCGCCGCACGGGCTCCCTGTCCCTGTCTCCCCTGTCCCGGTCGCGATCGCGGTCGTCACGGCGCCCGAAGCCACCGCCTCCCCGCCGGTCGTCACGGCGGTCGTCGCGCCGGAAGCCGCCACGGTCGCGGTCGTCGCGTCCACCCCGGAACCCACCGCGGTCGCCGCCGCGGTCGTCCCTGCGGCCGTAGCCACCGCCGCCCGTGGGGCGCCCGCCCCGGTCGCGGTCGTCACGGCGTCCGAAGCCACCCCCGCCGGGACGGCCACCGCGGTCGTCGTCACGGCGCGGACCACGCGGCCGGTCGTCACGGCGGTCGTCGTACCGGGCCGGACGGTCGTCACGGCGGAACGGGGGGCGTTCACCGCCGCGGTCGTCCCTGCGGAACGCGGGCCGGTCGTCACGACGCGGCGCGGGCCGGTCGTCACGGCCACCGCGGAAACCGCCGCGCTGGTCGCCGCCACGGTCGTCACGACGCGGAGCCGGACGATCGTCACGACGCGGAGCCGGGCGGTCATCACGACGAAACGCCGGACGCTCATCCCTGCCACGGAACGAAGACCGCTCAT
>NZ_JAIUKE010000775.1 GCF_020176795.1 Streptomyces sp. 8L | reverse complement strand
TCCCGACGGTCACGATCACCCTGACGCGGCGCGGGACGATCATCACGACGGAAACCACCACGATCCCCACCACGACCACGGTCATCCCTGCGGTCGTCACGGCCACCGCGGAAGCCGCCGCGCTGGTCGCCGCCACGGTCGTCACGACGCGGAGCCGGACGGTCATCACGACGAAACGCCGGACGCTCATCCCTGCCACGGAACGAAGACCGCTCATCCCGACGGTCACGATCACCCTGACGCGGCGCGGGACGATCATCACGACGGAAACCACCACGATCCCCACCACGACCACGATCGTCCCCGCGGTCGTCACGGCCACCGCGGAAACCACCACCGCTGGGACGCCCGCCACTGCCGCCGACAGGACGGCCGCCACGGTCGTCGCGGTCACGGCGCACGTATCCGCCGCCGGCACTACCGGGGCGGCCGCCGCGGTCGTCGTCACGGCGCGGCGCGGGACGGTCGTCACGACGGAAACCACCACGGTCGCCGCCACGGTCACGGTCGTTACGGCGGTCGTCGCGGCCGCCGCGGAAACCACCACGCTGGTCGCCACCACGGTCGTCACGACGAGGGGACGGACGGTCGTCACGGCGCCCTCGGAAGCCGCCCCGGTTGTCGCCACTGTCCCCGCGACGCGGCTCGCGCTCAGGACGGTCGTCGGAGGAATTGGGGGACATCGGTTGGACTCCTGTCTTCGGGCACCGTCATCGGTTGACGTACCACAATCGTCGTCGCGCGGTCGGTCGACCGATACGCGGTGGTGTTTCTGCCGCGAAAATCGCAACAAAAAAGGACCCGTGGTCCAGCTTGAATGCTGGACCACGGGTCCCTGAAAAATTGTTCGGCGGCGTCCTACTCTCCCACAGGGTCCCCCCTGCAGTACCATCGGCGCAGTAAGGCTTAGCTTCCGGGTT
>NZ_JAIUKE010000774.1 GCF_020176795.1 Streptomyces sp. 8L | reverse complement strand
CATCTGGACGAAGACCGCCGACGACATCCTCGACACCCTCGCCGCATACTGCACACGAATTAACGACTCAGGACACTAGACCGCTCTTGCCCGGATGACTCTGCAGGAGAACTTTCCCTCGCGGGCCAGGCAGTGGGCGGTGGTTCTGCCGAGGTCGGAGGCCTCCGGACATCACGAGACCCGAGTAAAGGCGTGCTGCGTTGATGTGAAAACCTTCGGTATTCTGATACTCCACACCGCTGGATGCCCGACATGGGGCAAAATTACAGAATGGTCGATTAATGCGCCGTAGAATCCCGTCGAGCATCTGGACAGCCACCCTACTGGTTGGGGCCTTGGCGGTCGTGACGGGCCTCGCTATCGATGCACGGAATCATCTACCGAAAGGAGGACTCGGTGACGGAAAAGCAAACCCGACAGCTACTCGCGCCCTTAAAAACTCCCCGCTACCTAAACCCAAACCGCGGCCATCAATACCCCAAATACCTGCCAACTCCGGTAGAGGTCAGCGAGTGGTTTATTCGATCAGCCAAAAGCGGGTTTGGCTAATAACGGAGAGCCGTAAAGTGGTGCGATCGTTCCAGGTTTGGCCTGGAACGATGACTCCGGCAAGCGGGGAGTATAAGGTCTCATACAAGAGGGAGCGAGGGACTGGATCTGATGGGGTAGCCATTGAGCATGCGGTTTATTTCGGGACCGCTTATGCTTTTTCGAATGCCTCGAACGGAGCCGCACCGTCACCGAACCCTGGTTTGCAGACCGGGGCAATTCGGGAACATTCCAGTGATGGTATCGCGCTATGGGACTTCACCAAGATGGGTATGGTGGTTGATGTCGTTTCATAGAATCCAGGACCAATTATCTAGATCCCTCGGTGAGGATCTTGTGAGCGGCTACTGCTCTCAGTTTAATCTGATTGCTAATAGCGTCAAGTTCCTTTTTCTTGAGGGTTATCTGGCGCTTCTGCAGATCAACTTCTGCATTGAACCATGTCGGTATTAGCGTGGCCCGCTGCTTGCATTCCTCATCCTTGAGGGCGACAGCCTTTTCGTTTTGGCTGGGGTTTTTTGAGCTCCAGTTCCATTTGGAGTCCTGCATGGCGGCAACCGGGGAAGAGTATGAGTAGCCAAATTTGGCCATGCAACCGGACCATCGCTTGAAGGCAGTGGCTGTCTTCGCTGAATTCAGTGATTCGGTGTAGCTCTGCTGTTTGATTTTATCAGGAAGCCCCTCGTCATTGAGGGGTGGGATCTTTTTCTCGGCGTTAGCAGAGCATTTATGTACGGCATCCTCAATGTCGCCCGACGGCTGATCTTCTGTCTTTGGTGCAGTGTAGTTCAGCAATGTCAAGAAGTGGTACCCATATCGCGCTTGCTGCGAGTTGACGGGCCCGTAGCGTCCCGCCATAAGTGCAGGGGCATCGGAAGAGGGGGCTAGTTTCAATCGGTAATCCACATGCATAGCATCGAGACACTGGTTGATCGTCTGCTGCGTCGCCTGGGTCACTTTCCGCGTTTCGCTCACTTTCTCTATGTATGCCTGAATAGGGAGGCGCAAGTTGGGAAGAGGATTCGTAATCCGGTCGTCTTCTGGCACTCGAGACGCTGGCTCAACAGATTGCGTTGTATCACTAGAATGATTGGAGGTCGAGGAACAAGCGGAAGCCGGAAAGGATGCAATGCAGGCAAAAAGGACGAGCGTAGTGGTTTTGTTAAACCGCACGGGAAATTCCCATTCTCATTGTTATGTATGCTATTACCTGGCAGGCGCCCACCATGATGGTGAGCGCCTGCGGAACACACTCTAGAGGAAGTAACTTCTCCAGGAAGCGTTTTCATTGTAGGTTTTGACCAGCTGCTTGTTCGTGCCGACGTAGACGGTGTCGTAGTTACCGAGATAGCCGGAATTGTAGAAGACGCGCACATAATCGTTTGTGCAACCGCTGCAAGATGCAGACCCGTACGATGCAGATGCCGCATTGTTCTTAACTGCTTGGCCGGCGCCACTGCCGTTACCGTCGTTCGGGAAGACGAGGCCCGCGAGGTCTGAAACTCCACCTCCTGAGGTCCAGCGGTAGTATGCCCCCTGCTGGTTCGAGTTGTAGTACAGGCAGAAGGCCCATCCGTCAGATCCCTGAGGACATTTTCCGTAAGCCTGAGCCGGAGCCGTAAAGGCGAAGATGGACCCCGTTGCGAGAATTAATCCGCCGACAAGTGTCAATATTTTGCGCATTCCTGACCCTTCGCTCGAAAGAAGGGCGCGTGGGTTTCACATTAATGAAATCCTGTCGATTGACTTGGGTTGTTACGCCGCGCCCAAACGCCGATGCGATTACCGTCGAGCCGGGCTTTAGTGCGTAACTCTCCATGCGCCCTTCTTGTGAAGAAAATGTTAGGCCCGGATCATTCGTAGATCAACGGGCATTTTCAGTATCTCGACTAGGTGATGTTATGAACGATTGGTGCCGTTAATTCATATTAGGTGTCATTTATCTCGAATATTCGCTTCCCTGTGTGGTTGATGGATCTCACATTTCGCCTTTCATGGATGGATATCCCGCGCGCCGATAGTCGCTTAGACGTATGACCGGGCGACCTTAGTCCTGGCTTGATATCGTCACCACCACTCACGCTCTGTAATAAGACCGTGTCCTATGTGGGTTGTGGCTCGTTGAGTCGAACATGGGCAGAGGTAAGTGGAGTTGGATTGTCCCGGACGGC
>NZ_JAIUKE010000773.1 GCF_020176795.1 Streptomyces sp. 8L | reverse complement strand
CCGACCCCCGGGTGACCTCCGTACCCGTCGAGGAGTGCGGCGAACCGCTCGTCGACGTACGCGCCTACCGGGGCGGCGCGGGGGGGGGGGGCCGCCGCGCGGGGGGGGGGGGCCGGGGCGGCCCGGGAGCGCCGCCGCCGGCCAGTCGGCGAGCGCCGACGCCGCCGCGTACCAGGACACGAGGCCCGACATCGCCGCGAACCAGCCGCCGACCTGGACGAGGCCGCCGGCTCCCGCGAACACCGAGACGGCGAGCAGCACGAGGGCCACGCACAGCAGTCCGTACACGCACTGCGCCACGATGCCAGCCCTCTTGGCGCCGGCCGTGAGCGTCAGGGCCAGCAACGCCCACAGAGCGAACAGCAGACCCACAGCATGGGCGGAGGCATGGCCGCCGAAGCCCGACCCCCACGTGAACCAGAAGGCGCCGAGCGCGGCGAAGGCGGTGCCCGTGAACGTACTGCCGTAGCGGAGTTCGAGCAGGCCGGCCACGAACAGGGCCACCCCGCCCACATAGAGCGCGAGCGTGACGGCGTCGGCCGCCGTGACGCCGCTGACGACCCCGGTGAGTCCGAGGCCGAACGCGAGCAGGGTCAGCCCGAGGGCGAGATGGCCGAGAACGGAAGTGGATGGCGGTGCGCTTTCCGCGACGACCTCGTTGACCACGGCGGGCTCCCTTCGCTGTGCGCCTTCACTGTGCGCGACGATGCTGTATCCCAACGGCCGTTATGTACCCTTCATCAGGGCACGATGCACTTCCGAGCGTGAGCGAATTCACTTCACGTGCATCCGTGTTGACGGAACGTCATATCGCCCGGGGTAGCTGTCAACCGAAGGGACGCGCGAGGTACGAGAGGGGGAAGGGCGACCCCGGGTGGCCTTCCGAACAGGACCGGAAACCGCCGGTTCGGGCGATGTTGCGGGGGCTCAGCGGCGAGGGCCGGCCGGCGGCCGGCGGGACCGCCGCGTGCGGGGCGCCAGGGCGCGAGAGGTCGGCGTGCGGGAGGTCGGCGGGACCGCTGCACGCGGGTGATCAACACACGGGAGGTCGGCGTCCGGGAAACCGGCGCGCGGGAGGTCGGCGTCCGGGAAACCGGCGTGCGGGTGGTCGGCGCCGCGCCGGGGGATGTACGTACCGCGCGGTTCGCGAAGCTCGCTAGGGCGGAACGAAGATGCGGGCACCGCGGAGCGCATGACCCGCCCGGGCGGGTCATGCGCTCCGCGGTGCCCGCATCTTCGTTC